>DASVLC010000168.1:0-9458 GCA_036385045.1 Thermoanaerobaculia bacterium
TGACTCGGTCAACGCGATGGCTTCGAATCTGACGATCCAGCTGCGCGACGTTTCCGGTGTCGCGAGCGCGATCGCGGGTGGCGATCTTACGCGCAAGATCACCGCCGAAGTCAGCGGCGAGATTCTCCAGATCAAGGAAACGATCAACACGATGGTCGACCAGCTCTCGGCCTTCGCCTCGGAGGTTACGCGCGTAGCGCGCGAGGTTGGCAGCGAGGGTCGTCTCGGCGGCCAGGCGGAAGTCCCCGGTGTCGCCGGAACGTGGGCGGACCTGACCGACTCGGTCAACGCCATGGCAAGCAATCTGACGGCGCAGGTCCGCAACATCGCCGAGGTGACGACGGCAGTCGCTCTCGGCGATCTGTCGAAGAAGATTACGGTCGAAGTGCGCGGCGAGATTCTCGAGCTGAAGAACACGATCAACGTCATGGTCGATCAGCTCAACTCATTCGCGGGCGAGGTCACGCGCGTGGCGCGCGAGGTCGGCACCGAAGGGAAGCTGGGTGTTCAGGCGGAAGTGCGCGGCGTAGCCGGCACGTGGAAAGATTTGACGGACTCGGTCAACTCAATGGCCGGCAATCTGACTGTTCAGTTGCGCGACGTTTCCGGCGTGGCGACGGCGATCGCCTCCGGCGATCTGACGAGAAAGATCACCGTCGATGTGCGTGGCGAGATTCTCCAGATCAAGGAAACGATCAACACGATGGTCGATCAGCTCTCCGCCTTCGCCTCAGAGGTTACGCGCGTGGCGCGTGAAGTCGGCACGGAAGGGATGCTAGGCGGCCAGGCAGAGGTCAGGGGAGTTGCCGGCACGTGGAAGGATCTGACCGACTCGGTCAACTACATGGCGTCGAACCTGACGAGTCAGGTGCGCAACATCGCCGAAGTGACGACGGCAGTCGCCACCGGTGATCTGTCCAAGAAGATCACCGTCGAGGTCAAGGGTGAGATTCTCGAACTGAAGAACACGATCAACGTGATGGTCGATCAGCTGCGGTCGTTCGCCGCCGAGGTCACGCGCGTCGCACGCGAAGTCGGTACCGAAGGGAAGCTCGGCGGCCAGGCGGAGGTCGAGGGAGTCAGTGGCACCTGGAAAGACCTGACCGACTCGGTCAACTACATGGCTGCCAACCTCACCGCGCAGGTGCGCAACATCGCTGAAGTAACGACGGCGGTTGCAACCGGCGATCTGTCGAAGAAAATCACGGTCGACGTCAAGGGGGAGGTTCTCGAGCTGAAAGACACGATCAACTCGATGGTTGATCAGCTCAACTCATTCGCCTCGGAGGTGACGCGCGTCGCACGCGAGGTCGGTGTCGAAGGGAAACTCGGAGGTCAGGCGCAGGTGAAGGGCGTTGCCGGCACCTGGAAGGACCTGACCGACAACGTGAACATGATGGCGTCGAACCTGACGGCTCAGGTTCGTAACATCGCGCAGGTGACGACGGCGGTCGCGAACGGCGATCTGTCGAAAAAAATCACGGTCGACGTCAAGGGCGAGATCCTCGAGCTGAAGGACACGATCAATACGATGGTCGATCAGCTCAACTCGTTTGCCGCCGAGGTTACGCGTGTTGCGCGGGAAGTCGGTACGGAGGGACAGCTTGGCGGTCAGGCACAGGTGAGAGGGGTCTCGGGTACGTGGAAGGATTTGACGGACTCGGTCAACTCGATGGCGTCGAACCTGACGGCACAGGTCCGCAACATCGCCGAGGTGACGACGGCGGTCGCACTCGGCGATCTGTCGAAGAAGATCACGGTCGATGTTCGCGGCGAGATTCTGGAGCTGAAGAACACGATCAACACGATGGTCGACCAGCTCAACTCGTTCGCCTCGGAGGTCACGCGCGTGGCGCGCGAAGTCGGAAGCGAAGGCCGTCTCGGCGGCCAGGCTCAGGTGAAGGGCGTCTCCGGTACCTGGAAGGACCTGACCGACAACGTCAACATGATGGCGTCCAACCTGACGAATCAGGTGCGGAACATCGCACAGGTGACGACGGCGGTCGCGAACGGCGACCTCTCGAAGAAGATCACCGTCGACGTCAAGGGGGAGATCCTCGAGCTGAAGGACACGATCAACACGATGGTCGATCAGCTCAACTCGTTTGCCTCGGAGGTCACGCGCGTGGCGCGCGAGGTCGGTACGGAAGGAAAGCTCGGCGGCCAGGCCCAGGTCAAAGGGGTCGCCGGTACATGGAAAGACCTGACGGACAACGTCAACATGATGGCGTCCAACCTGACGAGTCAGGTGCGTGGCATCGCTCGCGTCGTGACGGCGATCGCGAAGGGAAATCTGAAGCAGAAGCTCGCCGTCGATGCGCGGGGCGAGATCGCCGAGCTCGGCGACACGATCAACGACATGATCGAGACGCTCGCAACCTTCGCCGACCAGGTCACCACGGTGGCGCGCGAGGTCGGCGTCGAAGGACGTCTCGGCGGGCAGGCGAACGTGCCCGGTGCGGCCGGTACGTGGCGTGATCTCACCGACAACGTCAACCAGCTCGCGGCGAACCTGACGACACAGGTGCGTGCAATCGCCGACGTCGCAACGGCGGTTACCAAGGGCGATCTGACGCGCAGCATCACGGTCGAGGCGCAGGGAGAGCTCGCCTCGCTCAAGGGCAACATCAACGAGATGATCCGGAACCTGCGCGAGACGACCTCGCGCAATGCGGAACAGGACTGGCTGAAGACCAACCTCGCGAAGTTCACGCGAATGATGCAGGGCCAGAAGAACCTGAAAGCCGTCTCGCAGCTCATCCTGAGCGAGCTGGCGCCCGTGGTCAGCGCCGCGCATGGCGTCTTCTACTCGATGGACACGTCGGGTCCCGATCCGGTTCTCCAGCTCACAGCGACGTACGCGTACAAGGAGCGGAAGCATCTCAACAAGGAGTTTCAGATCGGTGAGGGGCTGGTCGGCCAGGCGGCATTCGAGAAGCAGCGGATCCTCATTACCGAGGCTCCGGAAGACTATGTGACGATCAACTCCGGACTCGGCGAGGCATCGCCAATCCAGCTCATCGTTCTTCCGATCGTCTTCGAAGGCGAAGTGCTCGCGGTCATGGAGCTGGCGACGTTCAGCCGTTTCTCCGATACGTATCAGTCGCTGCTTGATCAGCTGACCGAATCGATCGGAGTCGTGCTCAACACAATCCAGGCGAACATGAGAACCGAAGAGCTACTGGCGCAGTCTCAGTCGCTCGCGGAAGAGCTCCAGTCGCAGCAGGAAGAGCTGACGGAAACCAATAAGAGGCTCGAGCAGCAGGCGCGATCGCTTCAGGCATCCGAGGAATTGCTCAAGCAGCAGCAGGAAGAGCTGCAGCAGACCAATGAAGAGCTCGAGGAAAAGGCGCGGCTGCTCACGGCCCAGAATGAGGAGGTCGAGCAGAAGAACCGTGAGGTCGAGTCGGCCAAGAGGCAGCTCGAGGAGAAGGCGCGTCAGCTGGCGCTGACGTCGAAGTACAAGTCCGAGTTCCTCGCGAACATGTCGCATGAGCTGCGGACGCCACTGAACTCTCTGCTGATCCTGGCAAAGCTGCTGACCGACAACTCGGAAGGAAATCTCAGCGACAAGCAGATCGAGTTCGCGCGGACGATTCACGGCTCGGGCGAGGATCTGCTCACGCTGATCAACGACATCCTCGATCTTTCGAAGATCGAGTCGGGCATGATGACGATCTCGCTCAGCGACGTCTCGTTCCGCGAGGTCGGTGATCTCACGGAACGGACGTTCCGGCAGGTAGCGAACGACAAGGGACTCGATCTCACGATCGAGAGCTCGCCGCTCCTGCCGCCTTCGCTTCATACCGATCCGACGCGTCTGCAGCAGGTGCTCAAGAACCTTCTCGGCAATGCATTCAAGTTCACCGAGAAGGGGGGCGTCACTCTGACGATGGAAACCGCCGATTCCGGCTGGACTCCCGGGCA
The DNA here is from genome assembly GCA_036385045.1 of Thermoanaerobaculia bacterium. GTDB lineage: Bacteria > Acidobacteriota > Thermoanaerobaculia > Gp7-AA8 > Gp7-AA8 > QHVT01. The sequence continues at coordinate 3,928 of DASVLC010000168.1, forward strand.
CGACATGCTCGATCGGGCTGATGGTGTTGTGGCGTTCCGTGTCAGAGACACCGGCATCGGCATCCCCGAGGAAAAGCAGCGGATTATCTTCGAGGCCTTCCAGCAGGCAGATGCATCTACGACCCGCAAATTCGGCGGTACTGGACTGGGTCTTTCGATCAGCCGCGAGATTGCGCGACTGCTCGGCGGTGAGATCAAGGTCGAGAGCGAGCATGGCGCCGGCTCGACATTCACACTCTACCTGCCGAAGAGCTATGTGGCGCCGGTGATACGAAGGGAGCGCCGCGAGATCGACCGGACGACGGGAGACGTGAACGAGAGCGTCGCCTCACAGCTGATGCGCGAGACTGAACTGCAACCACTTACGTCGGAAGGACGCGACGAGCATCAGATCGTCATTGAAGAGCAGTTGCCAGACGACCGCGGCAACATCGAGCCGGGAGACCGGACGGTTCTCATCGTCGAGGACGACCTGTCCTTCGCTCAGATTCTTCTCGACATGGCCCGCGAGAAGGGGTTCAAGGCGATCGTCGCTACACGCGGCGAGACCGCTCTCAATCTCGCCGCCCGCTATCGCCCCGATGCCGTGACGCTCGACATCGCGTTGCCGGATATGGAGGGGTGGACCGTGCTCGACCGGCTCAAGCACGACCGGGTGACGCGACACATTCCGGTTCACATCATCTCGGGCGAAGAGGAGACGGCGCGGGGACTCAGACTCGGCGCTTTTGCCCAGATGCAGAAGCCGGTGTCGAAGGACTCGCTGGACGACGCGTTCGCGAAGATTCAGGGCTTCCTCGAGCGGCCCAACAAGAGCCTGCTCATCATCGAGGATAACCAGCAGCAGAGGGAAGCGATCGTCGAGCTGATCGGAGACGACGACGTCGAGATCACGGCAGTAGGCAGCGGCCAGGAGGCGCTCGATATTCTCCGGAGCCGTCGCTTCGACTGCATGGTTCTCGATCTCGGACTACCCGACATGAGCGGTTTCGACTTCATCAATCAGATGAAGAGCGAACTGGACATTCAGGACATACCGATCGTCGTGTACACCGGCCGGGAGCTCTCCCGGAAAGAGGAAACCGAATTGAAGCGCCTGGCCGACGCTGTGATCGTCAAGGACGTTCGCTCGCCGGACCGGCTGCTCGATGAGACTGCGCTTTTCCTTCACCGAATCGAAGAGAACCTTCCGGAGCACAAGCGAAAGATGCTCGCGCAGCTGCATGAGTCCGATCCGGTGCTGGTCGGGAAGACCGCGCTGATCGTCGATGACGACATGCGCAATATCTACGCGCTGACCAGCCTCCTCGAGAGGCACAAGATGCGCGTGCTGTATGCGGAAAGTGGCGAAGAGGGGATCGACGTGCTGGAAGGGCACCCCGACATCGATGTCGTGCTGATGGATGTCATGATGCCTGTAATGGACGGGTACGAGGCGATGCGGCGTATCCGCGAGAAGGAGGAGTATCGCAGCCTTCCGATGATCGCTCTGACCGCGAAGGCAATGAAGGGTGACCGTGAGAAATGCATGGAGGCGGGAGCCAGTGACTACATCACGAAGCCGATCGATGATCAGCAGCTGGTCTCGCTTCTGCGCGTCTGGTTGTACCGATAGGAACCGATCGCAGGTGCATCGCTGGATGCCTGCGATCGGACGACGCACGATTCTGCCCCACAGCTTGGCCCCGTCCTTCCGCGACGGACCGGACGGTGTCAGGCTCGTCCTTTGCTCTTGAAACTAGCCAACGCAGATGTCTGAAGAAGCGCTATCGATCAGTGAAGAGCAGACGAAGTCGGATCTCGAGCAGCTCGAAATCACACTGCTGACGGAGGGAATCTTCCGGCACTACGGTTTTGATTTCCGCGACTATTCGCTGCCGTCGTTACGGAGGCGGATCTGGAAGCGCGTTTACGCCGAGGGACTGACGACGATCTCGGGTCTTCAAGAGAAGATTCTCCATGACTCCGCGTCGATGGAGCGCCTCCTCCTCGACCTGTCGATCAACACCACCGCGATGTTCCGCGATCCGGGCTTCTATCTGGCCTTTCGTCAGAAGGTCGTGCCGCTGCTGCGCACGTATCCCTTCGTCCGCATCTGGCATGCCGGCTGTTCGACCGGCGAAGAGGTTTACTCGATGGCCATCCTGCTGAGGGAGGAAGGCATCTACGACCGCTGCCGAATCTATGCGACCGACATCAATGAGGCCGTCCTGCAGAAGGCGAAAGCAGGAATCTTCCCGCTCTCGACGATGCAGGAAAACACCTCGAACTACATTGCCGCGGGGGGAACCGGCACTTTCTCGGATTACTACACGGCAAAGTACGACTATGCGATCTTCCGGCCCGATCTGCGGGAGAACGTCGTGTTCGCGCAGCACAATCTGGTAACTGACAGCTCGTTCAACCTGTTCAACGTCATCTTCTGCCGAAACGTCCTGATCTACTTCAACAACACCCTTCAGGATCGCGTTCAGCAGCTGTTTCTGCAGTCGATGGAGATGTTCGGGATTCTCGGCCTCGGCAAGAAGGAATCGCTGCGCTACACCTCCGTGGCGGACTACTACGATGAGATCGATGCGGAAGAGAAACTCTATCGGAGGTTCCGGTGATTAGGGTGAACCAGGCCGCGCCGTTGCCGAACGAGGCGGCCGGACTTCCTCCCGGCATTCGCTCGTGGAGAGATGGGCGCGTTCCCCAGGAGGCTCTTCGCGACTATGAGCTGATCGTCATCGGCTGCTCGATGGGCGGGATGAATGCGCTCAAGTCGATTTTCGAATCGTTGACGCGAGAGTTTCCTCTGCCGATCATCGTGGCTCAGCATCGCTATAGAACGTCGAGCGACTCACTGCCGGGGTACTTTCGAAGGTTCGTGGATCTCGAGGTGGTCGATGCGGCGGACAAGCAGTACATACGTCCCGGATCCATTTACTTTGCACCCGCCGACTATCACCTGCTGGTCGAGCGGGGGGAAATGAGTCTCTCGGTGGACGACGCGGTCGCCTACTCGCGGCCGTCGATTGATGTGCTGTTCGAGTCAGCAGCCGACGCCTATGCAACGTCGCTGATAGCCGTCGTGCTGACCGGGGCCAACGCCGACGGAGCCGAGGGAGCTGCCCGGATCAGACAGCGGGGAGGACTGGTGATCGCACAGGATCCCAGCACCGCGGAGTCGCCGGTGATGCCGCAGGCAGCCATCAACCGCGGCGTGGACCGGATTTTGCCTCTGGAGCGGATTGGGCCGTATCTCGTCGAGCTTAGCCGTAAAGACCATGACGGATGACCGCGTAAACATTCTGCTGGTCGACGATCAGCCAAACAACCTTCTCGCGCTCGAGTCGATCCTGGGCGAGTCGCAGGAGAACCTCGTCACGGCATCGTCGGGATCGGAAGCCCTCCGGCACCTGCTTCAGATGGACTTCGCCGTCGTCCTCCTCGACGTACAGATGCCCGACCTGGACGGTTTCGAGACCGCGAGCCTCATCCGGCAGAGGGACCGCTCGCGTGATACGCCGATCATCTTTCTGACAGCCCTGAGCCGAAGCGAGACGCATGTGTTCCGCGGCTACGAACTGGGGGCCGTGGACTACATCTTCAAGCCCTTCCAGCCGGAGATTCTCCGTTCGAAGGTCAATGTCTTCGTCGAGTTGTTCCGCAAGAGGGAGCAGTTCAAGAAACAGGCGCAGACGCTTGCGCGGCTCTCCCGCCAGAACGAGCTGATTCTCAACGCGGTCGTGGAGGGGGTTTTCGGAGTCGATCTCGAAGGGTCGACGACGTTCGTGAACCCGGCTGCCGCTCAGAAGATCGGACGCTCGCTCGATGAGATCCGCGGCGGCGACATGCACGCTCTGGTTCATCCGGTGCTGCCAGGCGTAGTGACCTGCGATATCGACAGCTGTCAGCTCTATATGGTGGTTCATGGGGAGCCAGCTTTCAATCAACTGGAGGAGACCTTCTTTCGGGGAGACGGGACGAGCTTTCCGGTCGAGTTTTCTGCCTCGCCAATCCGGGAGGAGAACGGCGACCTGTATGGATCGGTGATCACGTTCCGGGACGTGACCGAGAAGCGTTCCGCCGCACTGGCGGCAGAGGCGGAGCGGAAGTATCAGGAAGCGGAGGCGCAGAACCACGCAAAGGACAACTTCCTCGCCACGCTTTCTCACGAGCTCCGCACGCCGATGACGTCGATTCTCGGGTGGGTGCAATTCCTCCGGACGGGAGCCTTCGATCAGGAGGAACTGGAGGAAGCGCTCCGGACGATCGAATCAAGCGCTCGGCTGCAGGCGCGACTCATCGACGACATGCTCGACGTCTCGCGTATGGTTCTCGGAAAGTTCCAGCTCGATCTGAAACCGACGAAGATTTCCGACATCGTCGATGCGGCACTGACTACTGCGCGGCCGCTGGCACAGCAGTGCGAAGTTCGCCTGACTTCCAGTATCGAGGACCGGGAAGTCCTGGTCGACGCCGATCCCGGAAGAATCCAGCAGGTCATTCACAACCTGCTGTCGAACGCCATCAAGTTCACGCCATCCGGTAAAAAGGTCGAGCTTCGCCTGCATCGGATCGACGGGCACCTGCGTATCCGAGTCACTGACGAGGGGGAGGGAATCGATCCTGCCTTTCTGCCTCACGTGTTCGATCGGCTGCGTCAGAGCGAGGGGTCGAACAACCGCAGCGGTCTCGGCCTGGGACTGGCGATCGCCCATCACATCATTGAGCTCCATCACGGCGAGATCACAGCCGAGAGCGAAGGGCTCGGACACGGCGCGGTCTTCACCGTGACGCTCCCGGTCTCCGGTACGCAGCAGGAGAGCGAAGGCAGCGAGGGCGAACATGCACCCGCGCCGGCGCGACAGGCCGGAAGCTCACTTCACGCCTAGACCGTGGCTGGGGAGGGAGGATTCGAACCTCCGAATGTCGGCTCCAAAGGCCGATGCCTTACCACTTGGCGACTCCCCAGTAAGGCGGGCTTTGTACAACAGAAGAAGGGCCTGCGCGCATTGCGAGCGGCCGGAATGGGCGCGAAGTCTAGCAGATGCGGCATGTCCTGTGCTCGCCAGAACGTCGTGCATCTCAGCGATCTCCTGACATCAGTGGGCGACGTGTTCCGGTCGCTCGTCGAGCAGGCTGATGAGTTCGCCATCATCCTCCTGGAAGAGGACGGGAGTATTGCCTTCTGGAACTCCGGTGCTGTGACGATCTTCGGCCATCCGTACCAGGATGTGGTGGGGAAGAACTTCTCACTGTTGTTTCTGCCCGAGGACGTGGAGCTTGGAATTCCGGAGAAGGAACTGCGGCTCGCACGCGAGCAGGGCCGAGCTGACGATACTCGCTGGCACGTCGGGCAGGATGGAGCGCTTGCGTTCATCGACGGAATGACGCTGCCAATTCGAAACCAGAAGGGCGACATCGTCGGGTTCTCGAAGTTCGGGCGCGACGTGACCGAACGATATCTGAGCGAGAAGAGAATTGCGGCGCAGCTCGCTCTGATGAACCTGCTGGATCCCGACGTTCCGTTCGAGACGATCGCC
>DASVLC010000169.1:0-2750 GCA_036385045.1 Thermoanaerobaculia bacterium
GAGAAGGAGCGCATCCAGGTATTCCAGGGTGTGGTCATCTCCCGCCGGGGCGGCGGGGCCCGTCAGATGTTCACGGTTCGAAAGATCTCCGGCGGAATCGGTGTGGAGCGCATGTTCCCGCTGTATTCTCCGTCGATCGACAAGATCGAGGTGGAACGCCATGGCCGGGTCCGTCGCGCAAAGCTGTACTACCTCCGGGAGCTCCGCGGTAAAGCGGCGCGTATCGAAGAAAAGCGCCAGCGCTAGCCGTAGCCCATCCGAGCGCCTCAGCGAATCCTTGTTCGCGGAGCTCGCGCGCGTCGCTGAACTGTCAGCGGTCGAGCGCAGGCTCCGCGATTTTGGTTTCCGCTGCATCGCCGGCACCGACGAAGTCGGTCGGGGGTGCCTCGCCGGTCCGGTGGTGGCGGCCGCGGTGGTTCTCGACTGCGATCCAACGGTCCCCGGCGTGAATGACTCCAAGCTGCTCGACCACGACAGCAGACTCGGGGTCGCACGGCTGATCATCGCTCGGGCGCGGGCCGTGGCGATCGGCGTCGTCGAGCCGCAAACCATCGATCGAATCAACATTCTGCGGGCCAGCAAACTGGCGATGCTCCACGCGATCGAGGACCTCCCGCTCCGTCCCGATGTCCTGCTTCTCGACGCCCTCACGCTCGAGACGCTGGAGATGCCCCAGATCCCCCTGATCCGGGGCGATCGCCGCAGCGTGACCATCGCCGCCGCATCAATCATCGCGAAGGTCTATCGCGATCTGCTGATGGAGTCGTATCATGAGCGCTACCCCGTATACGATTTCAAACACAACCGGGGATACGCGACCGAGGCACACCAGGCCGCATTGAGAATGTATGGCCCCAGTCCGATCCATCGAACGTCATTCGAAGGGGTAGAGGAGCCGAAGCTTTTGTTCGGCAAGTGCGAGGAAGATGGCGGTACAACGCGATAAGGTCATCGCCAGTGCGGAGAAGCTCGTCGCCCGGGGCAAGATCGAACCAGCGATCAAGGAGTACGAACGTCTCCTTGACGACAACCCGAACGACGTCAACACGCTGAACCGGATCGGCGACCTCTGGGTGCGCATCAACCGCAGTGACGAGGCCGTCAAGGTCTTCGCACGCATTGCGGATCACTACTCGAGGGATGGCTTCTTTCTGAAGGCCATCGCGATCTTCAAGAAGATCAATAAGCTCGACCCCTCCAAACTCGACGTCTATGCCAAGCTCGCCGATCTCTACGCCCGGCAGGGCCTGGCTATGGAGGCGAAGAGCCAGTATCAGGTTCTGGCCGACTACTACCAGAAGCACAGCGATCCCGGCAACGCGCTCCTCATCTACCAGAAAATCTCCGAGCTCGACCCGAACTCGATCAACGTTCACGTCAAGCTCGCCGATCTCTACTCGCAGAACAATCAGCCAGCGAACGCGCTGAAGGAGTACGACCGCGTCGGAAAGATGCTGCTCAAGCGCGGCATGCTCGACGAAGCGGTCCAGGTGTTCCGGAAGGCGCTGAAGACTGACCCCAAGAATCTCGGGATGGTCGATTCGCTGGTCACCGCGCTGCTCGACTCGAAGGACTTCAAGAACGCCCGTCAGCTGGTCGACAGCGCTCTCGAGGCTAACGCCGACGACTCACGACTTCTCTCGATGCGGGGCAGGATTCAACTCGCCGCGGGAGACACGGCAGGAGCCGGTGACACGCTGGAGCGTGCGCTCGCGTCCCATCCGAACGATCCGTCGGTCCGCGAGACCCTTGCCGATCTTTACCTGAAACAGAACCAGCCCGACAAGTCGCTGGAGATGCTCGCCCCTCTCGCTGACGAGGCACTCTCGCGCGGCGAGCGCGGCCCGGCGATTGAGATCGTAAACCGTACGCTCCGCCTTGTGCCGGACCACATCGCTTCTCTGGAACGAATGGTGGCGCTCTACACCCGGCTGCATGAAGAGACCAACATTCTCTCCGCGATGAACAGTCTCGCCGAGGCACACATCGGCAAGATGCAGTTCAAGGAAGCCGCAAGCGTGCTCGAACGCCTCGTCGAGCGGGAGCCGCAGAACGCACAGCACCGCACGAAGCTGCAGTTCGTCCGTTCCCAGGCCGGTGGAGTCGACACCCTGCCCGTCAGGACTACACCTCCCATGGAGGTCGAGGAGCCCCCTCCGTCCTTTGATTTCTCCGATGAGCCAGAGGGTCCAGTATCCATCGAGCCTGACGAACCCGAGACGCTCGACGTCGAGTTTGACGAGCCCGAGGCCGCGCCGACCGTCGAGCCCGAATCCGTCCCCGTTCACCTGATCTCCGCAGTCGACCAGTTCGCAGCAGATCTTGCCGTCAACGAGAACCTCGATTTCATCACCGAGCACCTGACCGAAGCTGAAGTCTTCGCAAAATACGGCCTCGCGGAGAAGGCCGCCGAGCATCTGCGCTCGGTGCTCGAACGCGCGCCCGACAACCTCACTGCACACGAGCGCCTTTACCGCGTTCTCCTCGAGGACGGTGACGTCGAAGGCGCTCGCACGGCAGCAATCGCCTACGTCGCGGTCCTGGAACAGAACGGGAACTCCGCGGCGATCGAAGTCGTGAGGAGCGAGTTCAGCAGCCGCGGCCAGACGCTTCCCGTCGGGGCGGGCTCGTTCGAAGAGTCGAGCGATGTGGAAACAACCCCACCGTCGTCGCCGACCCCGATCATCCCAGTGCTGCTCGATGAAGCGCCGCAGGACTTTTCGGTCGGAAGCCTCGATGATGACGATGAC
>DASVLC010000170.1:0-1904 GCA_036385045.1 Thermoanaerobaculia bacterium
GCGAGCCGCGGGCTCGCGGTTCCCGGAGTTCCTCGGAGTTCTCCTGAGTTCCTCGGAGTTCCTCGGTTCCTCGGAGTTCGCGGGCGGCCTCCAGCCGGGAAGATCGGTCGAGAGACGAAGGACCCGGGAACCGAAGAACCCGAGGAACCGAGGAACTCCGAGGAACTCCGAGGAACTTCGAGGAACTTCGAGGAACTTCGAGGAACTCCGAGGAACTCCGAGGAACTCCGCCCCCCCCCGCCCGATCAGCCTCGCGGCCGCGCCTCGCTGAGCACGAGCTCGAGCGCGCGATCCTGCGCAAGCGAGTCGCGCAGCTCCTCGTAGCCACCCTCGTGCTTCAGGTGGTGCCGCACATCGGCAAACTCCCGCCCCTGCTCGCGTGCCGCCCGTCGGATCTCGGCGTCGACCTCGACATCGCTGACCTCGAGCTTTTCCTTACGGGCAATCGCCTCGAGGATCAGGCCGCGCTTCACACGCTTGATCGCCTCGGGACGAAATTCCTCGCCGATCTTCTTCCAGTCGAGTTGTGCATTCTGGAGGTCGACACCCTGGGATGCGAGATAGCGGGCATAGTTGTTGAGCGACTTGCCGAGCTCTTCATCGATCATGCTGCCCGGTACCTCGAACGTGTGGGCTGCAAGGAGGGCGTCTCCCACCTGATTGCGCTTGAACCGCAGCGCCTCAGTCTCACGGTGCCGTCTGATGTCGGCGCCGATCGCCTCCCGCATCGCGTCAATGCTGTCCCAGCCGCCGACGCTCTTCGCGAACTCGTCGTTGACCTCGGGCTTCTCCTGGACGCGAATCTCGCGCAGCGTAGCCTCGTGCTGAATCGTCTTTCCACGCCAGTTCTCCTGCGTGGCATCATCTCCGTACTCCTTCGAGAAAGTCGCGCTCTCGCCGCTCTTCTTGCCGCGCAGCGCTTCCTGAAGCTCCGGCAGCGGGGACTCTTCTCCCATTTGAAAGTGTCCGGAATCGCTCTTGGTCTCGATCTCTTCGCCCGATGAGACGATCTCGATCACGGCGAAATCGCCGTCATCGAGGCCTCGCTCGGTCTCGAGGTGGTAGTGACTCGCCTGATCGCGGAGCCGTTCGATCATCGCGTCGACGTCCGTGTCCGCAACCTCGATCTTCGGATCCTCGATCTCGATCCCGCGGTACTCGCCGAGCTCGATGACCGGTTTGACCTCGAAGCGGGCCTTGAACTTCATCGGCGCTCCGTCGATGAACGGGTCGACGTGGTCGAGTCGCGGCTCACCCACTGGCTCGAGGCCTTTCTCCTTCACGACGTCGCGGAACGTCTGACCCAGCACGCGGCTGACGACCTCTTCCTGAATCTCTTTTGAGAAACGGTTCCGCACGACGCTCGCAGGCACTTTCCCTGGGCGGAACCCGGGAACTTTCGCCTGGCGGCCGAACTCGTTCGTAACGCGGCTCGCCTCCCGGGAGAGGAGCTCCGCGGGGATCTCGACTTCGACGAGCTTTTCGACTGGGGAGAGGTCTTCGTAGTTTATGACTGTCATTTACGTTTTACTGTTAATACGAATTGAAAAGTGAAAATTAAAAATTGAAAATTTGACAAGTACTTAAGATGATGCAATTCGCACACGATACTACTGCGCCAATATCGCGCCTATTTTTATCACCCTTTTCTGTTGTCGATTTTCAATCGGCCTCATCGCCTCCCTTGGGTGGTGCGAAAGGTGGGACTCGAACCCACACGGCTTTGGGCCACTGGATCCTAAGTCCAGCGCGTCTGCCAATTCCGCCACTTTCGCCCGAAAAGGAGTTGTCGGTTGTCGGTCACCGGCTGTCGGGGGCCTCACGTCTACCCCAGCAAACCCTCGCAGATGACCGACAACCGACAAATGAGTCGAACTCTGGTGCCCCCACTAGGACTCGAACCT
>DASVLC010000171.1:0-3815 GCA_036385045.1 Thermoanaerobaculia bacterium
CAGATGTGGCCTGCGCCACGGTTGCGCGGTTCGCGGTGACCATTGCGGTGTGACCTTTGCCTCGGAGTTCCTTGGAGTTCCTCGGAGTTCCTTGGAGTTCCTCGGAGTTCCTCGGAGCCTCGCCTGTCATCCGGGATGACAGGCACGGTTAGGCTTGGCCTCGCAGCGCCCGCCCCCGTACTCTCTTCCGCACTCCCAAGCCTCACAAGGGCACCCACAACCGAGCCTGTCATCCCGAGCGGGCGGCGGGTGGGCGGCGAGGGATCCCTGAGTCGACGACCCAGGAAGCACGGGCGACGTGAGAGCCTGGCGATGCGCGATTCATCGCCGTCGGCAAGGGAGCCCTCCCCGTCCTCCGCCCCTCCGCCCTCACACCCACCCCCAGGGCTCCGGCGGCTCGGGATGACAGGGCTGTGTTTTCCGAGGAACTCCGAGGCACTCCGAGGCACTCCGAGGAACTGCCCTCCGCGTCAGCGCCCAAAAATCAACCGCGCCAGGATGAATCCAGCAACTCCTGCCGCGAGACAGCCGAGCAGCGTGACGGCCACATTCAGGAGCCCCATTCCCCATGCGCCCTGTCGCAGGTAAGCGGTCGTCTCGTAGTTGAAGGTCGAGTAGGTGGTGAACCCGCCAAACAGGCCACTCGTGAGCATGACCCGGACGTCGGGCGATAGCAGGCCGGTGAACCCGGCAACGTGCATCAGGAAGCCGACGGCGAAGGAACCGGCGACATTGACGATCAGCGTTCCGTACGGGAACGCGAGACCGAATGCACTGGCCGCCCATAGAGCCGTGGCATAGCGCAGACCACTACCGGCGGCACCTCCCACACAGACTAGCAACAGCCGGCTCAACGATTCACCAGTCACAACAGGCCCCTCTCTCGAAAGACTCAGCAGCTATCATGGTCCGGACGATGATCCACTTCTACCACGTCACGAAGCGCTTCGATCGATTCTCGACGGCCTTGCACGACGTCACGTTTCAGATCGAGAAGGGAGAATTCGTCTACCTGACCGGAGCGAGCGGCGCGGGGAAGTCGACGCTGCTCAAGCTGATTCTGCGGCAGATCAAGCCGTCCGAGGGACAGATCGTCGTCAACGGCCGGAACCTGAATGCGATGAAGAACGCACACCTTCCCTGGTTCCGGCGGGAGATCGGGATGGTGTTTCAGGACTTCAAGCTGATCGAGAGAATGACGGTGTTCGAAAACCTCTCTTTCATCCTCACGGTGCTGAACGTCCCGCCGAAAGAACACAAGAAGAAGGCGTATCAGGCGCTCAGGACGGTGAATCTGAGTCACAAGCTGACGGCGTATCCGCCGCAGCTGTCGGGGGGCGAACAGCAGCGCGTCGCGATCGCACGCGCTCTCATCAACGATCCGTTGATGCTCATCGCCGACGAGCCGACTGGGAATCTCGATGCCGAGCTGGCGACCGAGATCGTCCAGATCTTCGCGGAGGCAAACCTGCGAGGCGCGACGGTGCTGCTCGCTACTCACGACCGCCAGCTGATCCGAACGAGCGGCAGGCGGTCGATTACTCTCGATCACGGACGCATCGCCGAGGAGAAGGCTCGCGTGCTGGAACCGCGTCCTGCGCGAGAGGGAGTCTTCGGGATCGGATCGTGACGAAGCACGATCTCGGGGGAATGCGCGCTTTGTGAAAGCGGCGACTGCGGCCGCCGCACTTAAAAGCTGCTTCGCGCGACGACGCCGGCTCGGCGCGTAGCGGGTACACTCCGGATTGAACATGTCTCGTCAACCGATACCGGGGCGCGGTGAGCCGGAAGTTCCGTCCAACACGATCGCCTACTTCTTTCGTGAGGCTCTGCGGCGGATCTGGGTATCGAAGCGGACGAGCTTCGTCGCGATTGCCATGATCGCGATCTCTCTGTTCATCGTCGGCGTGTTTCTCCTCGTCGCGGAGAACCTGTCGCGAGCCGCGGCCGAATGGCAGGGACGATCACGAATGGTCGTCTATCTCACCCCCGACGCGACTCCCGAGCAGCTGAAAGGGGTCGAAGAGTTTCTCTCGTCCCGGCCGGAGCTTTCGCAGAAGACCTTCGTTCCGCGGGAGGAAGCGCTCGCTCGATTCCGCGCATGGTTCACGAACCTCTCTGAGGTCGTCGACAATCTGGACGAGAACCCATTCCCTCCTTCCTGGGAGATCGAAGTCGATCCACTCTTCACCCGGTCACCCCGCTTCGAGGCCGACCTGGCGGTGCTCCAAGCTCTCCCTGGCGTCGACCAGGTCCAGTACGACGCGCAGTGGGTGGCCCGGCTCCAGCGGGTCGTGAACGCCGTCAACGTGGCGGGGCTCGTCGCCGGAGGAATCCTCGCGATTGCCGCCGCTTTCACGATCGCGAATGTCATCCGTCTGACGATGGTCCTCTATCGTGAAGAGATCGAGATCATGCGTCTCGTTGGTGCTACCGAGAGAATCATCCGCGGACCGTTCATCATCGAGGGTGTCCTGCAGGGCACCTTCGGAGGCATCCTCTCCATAGGGCTGCTATTCGCTGCCTACGAGCTCGCACGGCACTCGATCGCCCCGTCGAGCTCCATCGTATGGAGCTTCCTCTTTACCGGCTTCCTCCCCTGGCAGAAGCTGGCGGCGCTCGTCGGCGGTGGAATGCTTGCCGGCTGGTTCGGAAGCTGGATGTCGGTGCGAGGACGGACGGACACCTGAGCTCCGGACTTGATAGCATCCCGCGCGATGAAGATCGTCGAATGCGTTCCGAACATTTCTGAAGGCCGGCGGGCAGAGGTTTACGATGCAGTTGCCGCCGCGGCCGCTTCCGTCTCTGACGTCACCCTGTTGAACGTCGATCCCGGTGCCGATACCAATCGAACGGTCATCACCTTCGTCGGCGCACCGGATGCCGTTCTCGAAGCAGCCTACCGTCTGGTGAAGAAGGCGCTCGAGCTGATCGACATGACCACGCATCGAGGAGCGCACTCGCGCATCGGTGCCGTCGACGTCGTCCCCTTCATCCCGGTAGCCAACGTGACGATGGACGAGTGCGCCGAACTCGCGCGTCAACTCGGCGAGCGGGTTGGCAGAGAGCTGTCAATTCCTGTTTTTCTCTACGAGCACGCTGCATCGGCCCCGCACCGGCGAAATCTGGCCGATGTTCGCGAGGGGGAATACGAAGGCTGCGCGAAGAAACTTCTCGATCCTCTCTGGCAGCCGGACTTCGGTCCGTGTGAGTTCGTCCCGCGATCGGGTGCGGTCGTCATCGGCGCAAGAAAGTTTCTCGTCGCCTACAACGTCAATCTGAACACCCTCGACAAGCGCCTCGCCAATCGGGTCGCGTTCGACATCCGTGAGCGGGGTCGCATGCGGAAAGACGAGAACGACAAGCCGGTGCTCGACGACAAGGGGGAAGCGATCTGGGATCCCGGCCTGCTGAAGGCCGTCAAAGCCGTCGGCTGGGTCATCCCGGAGTTCGATCGCGCACAGGTGTCGATCAACCTGACTGATCTCGACATCACGCCGCTGCACGTTGCGTTCGACGCTTGCGTCGATCGCGCTACGGCGCGCGGGCTGCGGGTGACCGGTTCGGAGATCGTCGGGCTCGTGCCTCGATCCGTACTCCTCGACGCCGGGCGGCATTATCTGAACCAGATGGGACGGCCGACCGGCGTCCCGGAGACCGCACTCATTCAGACTGCGATTCGGACGCTGGGCCTCTCGGAGGTGAAGGAATTCGACCCGAACGAACGAGTCATTGAATACCGCCTCTCGCCGCTCGCTCCGCCTCTCGCATCAATGTCGCTGCGAGCATTCGTCGATGAACTTTCGAGCGAGTCG
>DASVLC010000172.1:0-9125 GCA_036385045.1 Thermoanaerobaculia bacterium
GACGTTTCCTACCGACCTCGCGGCCGAGGCCGACGTTGATCTGCCGCTGACGGCGCGTGAACGGAAACGTCTCTCGAGGACCGACCTGCTCGCCATCGTCGCCGCCGGGGAAGCACTCCGGCAGGCTGGCGGCTCCGGGGGATTACTCTCGCTGGACCGTGCGATCGTCTCGACCGGTACGTCGACGGGCGGCCTGGTGGAAGGGGAGGGTTATTACTTTCGCAGGCGAGCTCACGGCGCGCGGCGCGCGCCGGCGTCACATGTTCTGCAGCAGCCTACTTCCGGGCCTTCCGACGCGGTGGCCCGCGCTTTCGGTTGCGGCGGAGGGGTCGTCTCCAACGCAACAGCATGCGCCTCTGCGGGTGCGGCCATTGGCATGGCAGCCGATTACCTGCGCTCCCGGCACGCCGACGTAGCGCTCGCGGGGGGCAGCGACGCGCTCTGCCGTCTCACCTATAGCGGATTCAATGTTCTGCAGGCGGTCGATCCGGCTGCCTGCTCGCCGTTCGGGGCGGATCGCAAGGGGATCACTCTTGGTGAAGGTGCCGGCTTTCTGGTGCTCGAGCGATGGGATGACGCGGTAGCGCGGGGTGCGACCATCCTCGCGGAACTGTGTGGCTATGGCGCGACGTGCGACGCACATCATGCGACGGCTCCGGCCGAGGATGGGCGCGGCGCCGAGGCAGCGATGCGAGGAGCGCTGCGCGAGTCGGGGCTGGACGCGTCGGCAATCGACTACGTCAACGCTCATGGAACCGGCACGCTGCTCAACGACTCTGCCGAAACCCGAGCGATCATCGCGGCGGTAGGGACCGCGGTTCCCGTCTCCTCGAGCAAATCGTATTTCGGCCATACGCTCGGTGCCTCAGGCGCCGTCGAGGCGGTCGTCACGATCCTCGCCCTGCAGAATCAGATGGCGCCTCCGACGCTACGGCTGACGAAGGCTGCCGACGACTGTACGCTCGATTACATCCCGGAGACACCGCGCCCGCTGCAGATGAAGAACGTGCTCTCCAACACGTTCGGCTTCGGTGGATCGAACGTTTCGCTGCTGTTTCGTGCGGTGGACTGACGGCGTGAACTTCTACTAAGGCAGCTTGCTCGCGCGATGGCATGTGGCCGCAGCCCCTCACCCGGCCTTCGGCCACCCTCTCCCCGCTAAAATCGCGGGGAGAGGGGCGACAAGTCTGATGGGATGCCCGACACTTTTCAGAAGCGCCGTAGACAATGTCGAGGTTCCGCGCTCGGGATGACAGGGTACTTCTTGTCATCTCTCTCAGTCGCGGCGGCCCGCCGTCCAGGAACTCAAGTAGCGAGAGTTTGCAACGAGTTATAAAGCGGCACTAGCAAGCCAGCCAGGTCCACATCACTCGATCCATCTCCTGCACGACACGACGATTTCTCCCAACACGAGCTTTGTTGCCCCTCTCCCCGCGACTAGCGGGGAGAGGGTGGCCGGGCCACACACGAGCCACGTTGAGGTGTAGGACCCGGTTTTCTCCCTCTCAGGCGCGCCGCAGACCGACGTCCTTCGCTCGGTGTGACACGATGGTCGTCGCTGTTCAGTCACGGCTCTGTCGCCTCCGTCATCGCGGCGACGGCAATCCCCTGCTAGGATGCGCAGCCGTCTATGCGGATCCCTGTTACCGGCATCGGAGTCATCGCCCCCGGCGCAATCGGCACCGCCGCCTTTCGCGAATTGCTCGCGAGGGGAGAGAGTGCCATTGCCGACATCGAGAGGTTCGATACAACGTCCCTCTCCTCGCACAAGGCTGCTCTCGTAGGTGACTTCAGGGCGAAGGACTTCATCCCGCCGATGAAAGCACGCCGGATGAACATGCTTTCACGCTACGGGGTAGCGGCCGCAAAGCTGGCGATCGAGGACTGCGGGGGCGAACTGCCGCTCGAGAGCGGCGTCGCGATCGGAACTGCTTTCGGTCCGGTTCAGACATCGGTCGAGTACATGCAGGAGTATGTCGAGAAGGGGGCCGCTCTCGCGCCGCCGCAGCTGTTCGCCGAGTCTGTGGCCAACGCTCCCGGGAGCCATATCGCGATCGAGTGGGGCCTGCGCGGCTTCAATCTGACGATTACTCAGCGCGAGTCGTCTGCTCTCGCCGCGGCGATGTATGCCTCAGGCCAGTTGCTGAAAGAGAGCGTGCAGGCTGCGCTGATCGGCGGCGTTGAGGAAGTGAACGAGATGCTGTTCAGTGTTCTCGATCGCATCGGTGCTCTCGCGCGTGCCGAGGGGGAACTAGAGGAGCGTCCGGTACCGTTCGATTCCCGTCGGAACGGTTACTCCATTGGCGAAGGTTCGGCGATGCTCGTCGCGAGCGCCGGAACCCGCAAACCCTACGGCTGGCTGTCCGGCTTCGGAGTTGCCCGCGACCGCACGGCCTCGGTTTCCGACTGGGGAACCGACGAGGCCAGCGTCGTGACGGCGATGCGTGCTGCGATCTCCGACGCAGGCCTCGAGCCGTCGCAGATCGACGCGATTCATGCTTCAGCGAACGGCTCTCGTCGCGGCGATTCTCTCGAGGAGCGAGCCATTACGAGACTGTTCGGAGCGGAGATCCCGCCCGTCGTCGTGACCAAAGGTCTCTTCGGAGAGTATGCAGCGGGAGGAGCGCTGCATCTCGCCGCCGCACTGATTGCCATCGATGAGCAATGCCTCCACCCCTCGCCCGGATGCGACGCGAGTGCACTGCCGGTGAATCGTGAGCTTCAGAAAGCGGAGATACGGCATCTACTCGTGAACTCCATCTCCGCAGGTGGCGGCATCGTATCCGCGGTGATCTCGCGGGAGGAGCGGTGAGACGTCGCATCGTTGCGCTCATTCCGGCGCTGAATGCGGAGAAAACGCTTCCTGCGGTCGTCGTCGCTGCACGTGCACAGATAGAACCGGTCGTCGTCATCGACGATGGCTCCAGTGACGCGACCGGCGAGGTGGCGCGAGCCGCCGGCGCGGTCGTTCTCCGCCACGACATCAACCGCGGCAAAGGTGGCGCGCTCAAGACCGGTTTCGCCTGGGCACTCGAGAACGGCTACGACGGCGTGATCACCCTCGATGCCGATGGACAGCATCTGGCGAGCGAGATCAGAAGGTTTCTCGAGGCCGCTCGTTCGGAAGGGGCGGCGGATCTGATCATTGGCGGACGCTCGCATCTCTTCGAACAGATGCTGCCCCGGCGCCGCATGGCAAACCGTTTCTCCGCATGGTCGATTGCAAAGGTGTCGGGCGTTCCGATCAGCGACTCGCAAAGCGGTTTTCGCTTTTACTCCGCCCGACTGATCCGCGACATCGAGCTTCGTACCGATCGGTTCGATCTGGAAAGCGAAGTAATCGTCCGTGCAGGACGATCCGGCTACCGCATCGCGACAATTCCGATCGAGCTGGGCTTCGTCGACGGTGTCGCCACGAGTCACTACCGGCCACTGCTTGACACCCTGCGCATCGCCTGGACTGTGCTCCGCGCGCGAGTGATCTGGTAACACTCCCCCTACTTCGGCAGCGGCTTCCTCGGTAGCAGCTGCGGGCGGTTGGCTGCCTCCCAGGCGAACGTGGCGACGACCACTGCCGCCTGCATAAGATCTTCCTGCTGCAGTCGCTCGTAGGTGTCCCAGTTCGTGTGATGCGTGCGGCTGAAGTACTCGACCTGATCCTGGATGAACTGAAATCCCGGGACGCCGACCTCGTCGAACGGGATGTGGTCGGTGCTGGTGGTGTTCCGCATCGTCACCGTGGTCGCACCGAGATCGTGCAGCGGCTCGAGCCACCCCTTGAAGATCGGCGCCACCGCCGCGTTTTCCTGGGCGTAGATGCCGCGGATCCTGCCCGTGCCGTTGTCGAGATTGAAGTAGGCGGAGATCTTCGAGTGCTCCTGGCCGAGCAGCAGGTCCCCTTTCTCGGTTCGTTGGGACGCGGGAAGCTTCGCCTGTTCGGGATCCTTCGGCTCGCTGCGTTTCGCGACGTGCCGGGCAACGTAGGCTCGCGATCCGAGCAGTCCCTGCTCTTCGCCGGCCCAGAGTGCGACCCTGATCGTCCGCTTTGGCGTCACGCCGAGCGCTTTGATGATGCGAGCCGCTTCCATCATGATCGCGACACCCGCGGCGTTGTCGGTGGCTCCGGTGCCGTTGTGCCAGGAGTCGAGATGGCCACCAAGCAGCACGAGCTCTCCCTTCTTGTCGCTGCCCGGAATCTCGGCCACCGTGTTCCAGGCATTGCGATCCTCATCGAGAAAGCGATTGCGCATCTCGATCTCGAGCTCGACGTCCTTTCCTGAGTCGATCAGCCGCGAAATTCGCGCGAAGTGCTCGGGTGCCAGCCCTACGGTGGCGACGCCGGCCGGCTCGTCGTTCCGCCATGTCCCCGCCGACTGCACGCGGAACACTCCCCCCTCGCCGTTGCCGGATTGAACGATCGCGGCGATCTTCTCGTCCATGGTGAACTGAGCCAGCAGCCTGCGGAACTCGCGACGCTGGGCGAAGGCCGACATCCTGGCGTTGTCGCGCGGCGCAGGGATCGAATACCCGGACAGGTTCGCCAGGTCGTTGTCGTCGTAGCGGTTCAATGCGGGTTTGTCCTGGGGCTTCATCTCGCGTGGTTCGCCGACCAGCACGATCGCCCCTTCGAGCTTCCCTCGATGCTTCTCCAGGTCTTCCTTCGTCTCGAGCTTCGCCTTGATGACTCTTCCCTTCACCACGCCGTCAGTCGAGGGAGACCAGGCATATGCCGCCGCGTAGAGCTGCAGCGAATCGGGAGAGAGCATGCGGACGGAGATGCCATCCGAAACCCAGCCGCGGCCGAACTCCCACGCTTCCAGCCTCGCACCGGAGAGGCCGATCTCGGTGAGCTTGTCGCGAGTCCACTCATTGGCCTTACGCATGTTCGGGGAGCCGGTGAGGCGCGCTCCGCATTCATCCGTCAGCACGCGGGCGTACTCCATGACTTTCGAATTACGAAGCCCCTCCTGACGGATTCGCGTCACCATCTGCAGGTCGGGTTGTTCTGCAACGGCTGCAAAGGCGATCGCGATGCTGACTGCAGTCACGAGATGTCTCAAACTCATCCTCCGTAAGCTGATCGCCGGTTCGGCGAGATCTGACACTTGTCTGGTGATCGTGGATGTTCTGCCCGTACGCGCCATTCTTCAGCTTCGGAAGCGCATGGTCCGATGGGTTCCCACGGGAAGAGGCTGAAGAATCATCTCACTCCAGCTCGCTCCAGTCGACGGCCGTCGGCAGGTTCGATTTCGCGAAGAGGGATTCGAGCATTTCGGCCGGCTGATAGATGCGTGTGTCGCCGAGCTCCGAGGGGCGGCGGTTCTGCATCGAGAAGAGCGTCCGCTGTGTCACGTACTCGAAGTTCGCGTAGTAGTCGTCGTCCTTGCGCTGCGCGAACATCGTGCGGAGCACGTCGAGCTGTCTCGCGAGGTGCCCCATCAGATCGGCCGGCAGTTCGTCCTCCGGTGCTGCCGGGGCAGCGCTCGAAGAGGAGCTGATGCGCTGCGGCTCGATTCCGATTGCCATGGCGCGGAGATCGTCGAGCTGCTGTTCGTAACGGTCCTTCTTCGGACGCTCCTTCTTCGTCGCGTCCAGAAGGAGAGCCGGAATCCGGCTGCAGTTTGCCCGATGGATGGCGTCGCTCCGCGTGATCCAGCCGAGATTCGTCACGCCGCAGCGGGATGAGACGTTCCGGGTCAGATTGTCGAGAAACGGTCGGACGGCCGTGTTGAACGAGTCTTCGACGCCGTTGAAAAGGTTCAGAACGTAGTGGACACGGAACTCGTCGATCGTGGTCTGGACGGTGCGCGTGATCGGGTGATCGCCGAGGTTGTGCGCAAGGTCGAGCGCGAAGTCGTCGAGATTTGCAACCGACGAGTCGTAGACGTCCTCGACCCGATCGATCAGATCGTTGATCAATCGGAAGAAGTTGAACCCGTTTCCGACGGTCGCGAAGAAAGGCGACTCCTTCCTGAAGATCAGCCGCAGCTTCCTGAACAGGATCGCCTTCACGATATCCGACGCCGCGAGAGTCGCGCTCGGCAGGTGAGGAGTGAAGATCAGGATCCCCGAATTGGAGAAGGGGAGGAAGTCGATCACGTTCGCATCGAGACCGGCCCGCATGTCGAGAATCACGTACTCGGCCGGCAGCTCGTTGATCGCCGCCATCAGTCGCGTTTTGTGCGAGGGACCGAAGTTCGTGATCTCTTCGATCAGGTGGAGTGGTCCGGCGACGAACCCGAAGTTTCGCCATGCACGCTTCGGATCGAGTCGGTCGTCGAGCTGTGTGACGCAGTTGCGAAGCGGCTCGCCCTTCCGGAAGAAGTGGTAGAGGTCCTTCTGAATCGGGACGTCGATCGCGTTGCGGATCGCCGAGGTGCCGGTGTCGAGATCCACCAGGATCGTCCGCCCATGCTTCGAGAGAGCGAGCGCGAAATTGATCGCGAACGTCGTCTTCCCGACGCCTCCCTTCCCCGACGAGACCGGAATGATCCTTCTGATTGCCACCTGTGAGGGAAGTCTAACCTGTTGCGAGGGCAGAGGGTCGAGGGCCAAGGGCCAAGGGCAGAGGGCCGAGGGCAGAAGGCTAATGCCAGAGGGCCGAGGCAGGGAGAGGGCCCGATCGGGGATCGGCCTCAGCCCTCAGCCCTCGGCCCGCTCCCCTCGGCCCCTCCTGCGGCGGCGCCACGCGCTACACTGTTGTACCGATGCAGGTCGCCCTATTCCGCCGCTTTCCGCTGTTTGCCGATCTCGACGAGCGCGAACTGGCGGCCATTGCCGCGGTCGCGAAGACTCGCCGCTATTCGAAGGATGACGTGATCTTCTACGAGGACGAGACGGGCGACATCTTCTACGTGATCCGGGAGGGGAAGGTGAAGGTGACGATGATTTCGCCCGAAGGGAAGGAGATCATTCTGTCGATGCTCGGTCCGGGCGACTTCTTCGGGGAGATGGCGCTGCTGGACGACGAGCCGCGGTCGGCGACGATCGTCGCAACCGAACCGGTGGAGCTGATCACGATCTGGCGGAATGACTTTCTCCAGATTCTCGCCGACAACTTCGTGATGACGAGGAAGGTGCTGGCTGAGCTTTCGAAGCGGCTGCGCAGCGCCTCGAGCCGGATCGAGTCGCTCGCGACGATGGACGTCTACGGCCGTCTCGCGCGCTTCTTCCTCGATCTCGCACGCGAGAGTGGCAAGACAGTCGACAACGGCTACGTCGCGGTCACCCGTCCGACGCACCAGTCGATTGCGAACATGATCGGAACCTCGCGCGAGACCGTCTCGCGTCTGATCCACGACCTGATGCGCCAGGGTCTGCTGCTCTCCGAAGGAAAGACGATTTACCTTCGGACCACGGCGCTGGACCAGTTCCGGGAAGAGTCCAGTTGAGGCGGAATTGAAAATTGAAAATGGAAAATTGAAAAAGAAGAGTGCAGGGCCGGGCGTGTGTGAGATCGATCGGTAATTGACCTTCGGATGATGAGTTGAGGCGGAATTGGAAATTGAGAATGGGGAGCGAGTCGGTCCGGGGCTGAGCAGGACATCCGGTCTTTTCAGTTTTCAATTCTTCCCCGTGACGCTGGGGCTGAACAGCCCCCGGTCTTCAATTTTCAATTTTCAATTTTCAATTCTGCCGCCCCTCGCCCCTTGGGCTGAGCAGCACCCCTCGCTTTTCAATTTTCAATTTTCAATTTTCAATTTTCAATTCGGCCCTGCCCCATGCGCCACATCCCCAATATCCTGACCATCCTCCGGCTGCTGCTGGTGCCCTGTTTCATCGGTGCCTCCATCGAGCGGATGTATACGGTTGCGTTCGTCATTTTCGTGACGGCGGCGGTGACCGACATCCTCGACGGGATGATTGCGCGGCGGCTCAACGTCCGGACGCGGCTCGGTGCGCTGCTCGACCCCGCTGCCGACAAGACGCTGATGGTCTGCGGCTTCCTCTACTACACGTTCGCCGCGGACCTGCCGCGCGTCGGTATTCCGGGGTGGCTGACGTTCACCGTCTTCATTCGTGACCTGCTGATCGTTTTCTTCGCCTATCTGCTCTACACGAGGAGTCAGATCGGCCGCTTTCCTCCTTCCGTGCAGGGGAAGATCTCGACCGTGTTGCAGGCCGTGACTCTCGCGGCCGTGCTGGCAGTCAATGCCTTCGCGCCGGTGCTGCTGACGTTCGCCGAATTGCTCTTCCGCGCCTCGCTGTTCATGACCCTTTACTCGGGATGGGACTACATGCTTCGAATCAACCGGCAACTCGAACGCGAAGCCGCTTGACAGGAGGTGTGCAGGCGAAATACCTTCCGCGTCCGCGTGTTGTAGCGGCTCGCTGGCCTCCATAGCTCAATTGGTAGAGCAGCAGACTCTTAATCTGTTGGTTCTAGGTTCGAGTCCTAGTGGGGGCACCAGAGTTCGACTCATTTGTCGGTTGTCGGTCATCTGTGAGGGTTAGCTGGGGTAGACGTGAGGCCCCGACAGCCGGTGACCGACAACCGACAACTCCTTTTCGGGCGAAAGTGGCGGAATTGGCAGACGCGCTGGACTTAGGATCCAGTGGCCCAAAGCCGTGTGGGTTCGAGTCCCACCTTTCGCACCACCTTGGGAGGCGATGAGGCCGATTGGAAATCGACAACAGAAAAGGGTGATGAAAACAGGCACGATATCGACGCAGTAGTATCGTGTGCAAATAGCATCATCTTAAATACTTGTCACATTTTCAATTTTCAATTTTCACTTTTCAATTCGTATCAACAGTAAACGTAAATGACAGTCATAAACTACGAAGACCTCTCTCCAGTCGAAAAGCTCGTTGAAGTCGAGATCCCCGCGGAGCTCATCTCCCGGGAGGCGAGCCGCGTCACGAACGAGTTCGGCCGCCAGGCGAAGGTTCCCGGGTTCCGCCCTGGGAAAGTGCCTGCGAGCGTCGTGCGGAACCGGTTCTCGAAAGAGATTCAGGAAGAGGTCGTCAGTCGCGTGCTGGGGCAGACGTTCCGGGACGTGATGAAGGAGAAAGGGCTCGAGCCGGTGGGTGAGCCGCGACTCGACCACGTCGACCCGTTCATCGACGGAGCGCCGATGAAGTTCAAGGCCCGCTTCGAGGTCAAACCGGTCATCGAGCTCGGC
>DASVLC010000173.1:0-2076 GCA_036385045.1 Thermoanaerobaculia bacterium
GTCGATCTCGTACATCAATCTCGCGGACCTCGATCGAGCCCTCGATTCGCGGCGGGTGCGCGGAGGGTACGAGAAGGGCCTCGCCATCCAGGAGCGGCTCGCGCAGCTCGAACCCGAGAACACTACCTGCATGCGCGGCCTGCCATTCTCGTACGAGAGGCTCGCGAACCTCGATCGAGTCCTCGATCCGCGGCGGGCGCGCGAAGGGTACGAGAAGGGCCTCGCCGTCCAGGAGCGGCTCGCGCAGCTCGAGCCCGAGAACACCACCTACATGCGCGATCTGTCGATCTCGTACAACAACCTCGCGGACCTCGACCGCACTCTCGATCCCCGGCGGGCGCGCGAGGGCTACCAGAAGGGGCTCGCCATCCGGGAACGGCTCGCGCAGCTCGAGCCGGAGAACACGACCTACCTGCGCGATCTGTCGGTCTCGTACGACAGGGTCGCGGACCTCGACCGCACTCTCGATCCCCGGCGGGCGCGCGAGGGCTACCAGAAGGGGCTCGCCATCGCCGAGCAGCTCGCGCAGCTCGACCCGGAGAACATGACCTACCTGCGCGAGCTGTCGATCTCGTTTCTTAGTCTGGGTCAGATGGGCGAGCGCCTCGAGCTTGCGGAGGCACAGGAGTGGTTCGACAAGGCAGTCGGATTGCGCAGACGGTTCACCGTGCAGCGACCCGACGATCCGGACCTCTGGGAACGGCTCGCCAACGCCTGCCACAAACGGGGAGCCTGGGCGCTCCGGCGGGGAGCGCCCGCAGATGCGGACGCATTCCATTCGGAATGTCTCAGGGCGCTCGATCGGGCAATCGTGCTCGCCCCTGACTCTTCGTCGGCGATGTACCTCATGGCGTGCGTACGGTCCGTCTTCGGAACGAGCGAGCAAGCGTTGCAGGCACTCGAAAAAGCGGTCGAGCTGGGGTTCCATGATGCCATTGAGGCAGCCGGCGAGCGCGACCTCGAATCCCTGCGTGGTCACCCGCGTTTCGAAGAGCTCCTCGAGGAAATGAGGTCGCGAGCAAGCGGAGGAGCCGGGACGATCTGATTCGGCTGCATGGCATCTCGATCTTTTCACCCGGGCGCGAGCGCGTTCACCGCAATTGCCTTTGGATCCTCGGCCAGTTGCGCGCAACCCTCCCCGGCTACTCCGCCCACTCGGTCACTCGAAGCGTGGGCAGAGAACTCCCACCGGGAAGCTCAAGCCAGCCGGTAACCTCGAGCATCATCCGCCACGGCGGCTGCCGCGGCGCTCCGCGCCCCGTCCATGCAATGAAGACCAGATCGACGCCATCGTGCAGAACGCGAACATTCCGGAGGAAGTCGGCTCGCTCGTTAGGACCGATCAGCTCGGCGGGAAGGATCGTTCCAACCGGCCAGAGCGTGGAAAGCGTCGCGGAGCGTGCTGGAGGCACTGCTCGCGGAGAGGCGGAGTGCGACGGAAAGGCGATGGCCGGCGCAAGAGGAGCGGCCGCCTCTTCCGGCGCAACCTTGCTTCCCTGATCCCCTTCGCGGGTCCCATGGGAGAGCTCCGGATCGAGCACGTGCGCTTGGAGGCAGCCCTTCCCGTGACGAAGGCGAACCTCGATCGCGTCACCATGGCTCACATGCGTCCCTCTGGGAAGCTGAAGAGGCAGCAGTGGCCCGCGCTCGATCTGCACGAAATGCCATCGCCTGTCCGACGCCGGCTCGGCGTCCTGAACCATGATGGCAACCTCCCCCCTGACGATCTGGCCATCCCGGTAGCGGTGCAACCACTGCTGCCGCTGGAGGGAATCGGGAATCGGAATCGCGGGCATTGGCCACGGAAACTCGGCCAGCTCTGTCCCGCGCAGGAAGGGTACGGCTCCGAGAGAGATGCGTATCAGGTCGGCATGCGCGGAGAATTCGCGCGCCAGTTGGAGCCGGGATCGCTCGAATGAGGGAGCGCTCGTCTCGACCCATTCCGGATCGATCCAGACGATGTGCCGAAGCTGAAGAGTCTTCTGCGCGAACTGCGGCACCGCAAGACAACAGGCACGCCCAGCGCGATCCCGGGGATGCTCAATCTGCGTCGATGGCTGTACGCACCAGACGGAG
>DASVLC010000174.1:0-14124 GCA_036385045.1 Thermoanaerobaculia bacterium
GGCGCGCCGTTTACCGCTTCTCGCCGCCGGCGGCTACACACCGGAGTTCGAGTGGGCGGAAGACTATGACCTCTGGCTGCGCACGGCCCGTCTCGGGAAGTTCCACAATCTTCCCGAGCCACTGACCGCCTACAGGATCCATGCGCAGGCGGGGAAGCACACGCGGCTCAAGCTTTCGCTACGCGACGTCATCCGTCTGAAGATTCATGCAACACGTTCGTACGGATATCCGATGACACCACGACTTGCTCTCAACATCGCACTGCACTGCGCACTACTTCCCCTGCCTGCATCCACGATCGTCTGGCTCTTCAAACATGTGATGGGAATCAAGATGCACGCACCTCGCGACTGACGCGTCCTCTCTGCAGGACGTCATGGCCCCGTCGCCACGGTTCGTGTTCGCAGAAGCAGGATGCGACGCGGCTCCGCACCGAACGCAGCAACCGGTTCCACCAGATCCTCGATGCCGCTCACGAAGCCGCATCCTCGTTCCGCCTCGTAGATGGCCACATAGTCCGTTCGGACTCGCGTCAGCAGGGCACGGGTCGTCGCAACCGGCGTGTCGCAGGCCGCCCACCGGAAGTTCGCGCGACTGTATGTGGAGAGCACCTGTGCATTCGTCGTAAGAACGACGGTCGACCGAGGCTGCCTGTCCAGCCAGCCCGACAGATCCCGCTCTGCCGGGCTGGGACCCATCGGCGGCCCTGCGATCACAGTTCGCATGACCGCGGTTCCTCCCCAGAGAACCGAGAGAAGCACCAGAGCGAGAGTCGCCCATCGCACATAGCGATGGCCGAATCCGATCAACTCCACCAGCGCAAGAATGATCAGAAAGATGAGAGGGAGTCCGTGCCGCCAACCGAAGAGCCATGCGCGGAAGTAGCGTTGGGGAAGGTGAATGAGAATCAGAGACAGAAACGCCCCCGACAGCGCTACCGCCAGCACTCCCTGCGACAACGACGGCCGCTCCCGCCAAACGCGCAGTAGCCAATGCGCGGCAGCCAGAGGGACCAGGAGCGCCGCAGCCCCGAACAAGGCAACGAAGGAATCGCTGCTGAAGGGATTGAAGGCGATCATTGCGCCTCGAAACCTCAGGGCCATCGCCTCGGAGAACGTCGCCGCATGGAGTCCCAGCGCATACGGCGTGACCTCTGGCGTCTGGTGATAGCTGGCCGAGAGATTGCGCAGCGCGAACGAGCCGGTAAAGGTAGAGACGTAATACAGCCATGGCACCAGCACGATCGCGACGCCGCTGATCGAGAGGAGCAACGCCTTCCATTCCTTCTCGCGCAGCGCTGAAACGAGCCGAGCCGCCAGGATTCCAAAGACGAGCAGGAGCATCTGGGATCGGCTCAACGTTGCCAACCCGGCCAGGAGACCACCGGCAAACGCCCATCGAGCGCCGGTCTTGAACGACATGACGAGCGCCGCCGTTCCGAACGCAAACGCCAACCCCTCGGTGTAGGGGTAGGTGGTCGAGGAGAAAAAGATCGGAGTCAGGCCGAAGAGAACCACCGCGATATGGGCGATCGTCAGAGGCCCCGCAACGCTCTGTCGTTCCGGAGCGATGCGCCGCGCAAGCGAGAACAGAATCACCAGCACCACGAGGTAGAGCACTCGGGGTACGTGGCGGATGGCATCTTCCCAGCCGATCACAAAGCCACTCGCAGCAAGCAAGGCGGGCCATAGCGGATAGATGTTCGTCGGCGCCGGAAGAGGATCGAGGCCCTGGTGGTAGATGCAGACGCTCGTGACGAAACCCTGCCCCTCGAGAAGGTTCCGGGCAATCTGGACGTAGTAGCTTCCGTCCACCCCATACGGACCCTCGCCCGAGTGAAGCGAGAACCGCAATGCGGCCAGGGGAACGAGCAGGAGGACGAGCAGCAGCCACTCGCGACCCTTTTGCGAAGAGGTCCAGCTCATTACTTTCTCGCGCCGATCGTAATGAAGGCGCTGTGTCTCACATCGACCCGGCCAAGCCTGGCCGGAAGAGGAAAATATCCAGCGCCGCGCATCGTGAGCTCGCGAAACCCATGAACCTCGAAGAGTTCTAGAAGGCCGCGGTAATTGAAGATCGTCTTGTGCGTCCACGACGACGCGAATGCTTCCTTCCCTCGCTGCAGTGCCCAGGGATTCCCCAGACCAGCCACTCGTTCGGATACGTTCGTCAGAGAAAAGATCTGCCACCCGATCGCTGCGGCGCCTACGTTGTGCCAGCTGCTCCCGTTCTCCGTACTGACAACCGCATAACCGCCCGGTCGTAGAACGCGGTAGATCTCGGAGACGAACGTGTCGACATTCGTCACGTGCTCGATCACCTGGTTCGAATGCACCGCATCGAAGTAATCGCTCGGAACGCCACGAAGTCCCTCGTTAGCGTTCAATCCCCAGACCTGGATCCCGCGTGCGGCAGCTCGCGCCGCGGCTTCGGGAACGATCTCGACACCATGGGCTTCACCGGCGCCTGTCGCCTTGGCCAGTTCGCTGGTCCAGTCCCCGTCATCACAACCGATATCGAGGAGACATTCGACCGGGCCTCGAGCTCCTTCCTGAAGCAAGGCGACGAGGTTCGCCCGGTTCAGATCGGACGCGGCGCCGTACATCCTCGTCAGGAAGTTCTTCAGCATCGTTTCGGCGTCGGATGATAGCAGCGGGCCGCGAGGAGCGTCACCGCGCTGAGCTACCGGCTTTGTCCGGACAGTGAAGGAGAGGCTCAATGCTCTTGAAACGAGTCCAGCGAGACAGAGCCGGAGGCAGCTGCGTGCGAGCAGGAATATACTGGCGAGTCTGGATCGATCGCGAACGCCTACCGATTCGCCGCATGCCGAAGCCACGACCGCGAGACTCCATCGCCTTGGTCATGATGTTCTCGGTCCCGTCTTCGCCTCGTTCGCGCGGCTGCTCCTGCGGGCCGCGGAGCGCGATGGCGTAACCCGCCTCGGCTTCGTTGCGCGCGATGGAGAGTTCCTGCAGATCGTCGTGCAACGGCTGGTCGACCGGCTTGCGATACCATCGCCTCCGCATCTCGATTACATCCATCTCTCCCGGATTTCAACGATCCTCTCCGGCTACAGGACCTTCAGCGAGGCCGTCGAGGGCGAAGCGGAAGGCTTCTTCGGAGCCCGAACGAGTGACACCGAGGCCTTTCTGCGCTATTTCGGACTCGAACCCTCGCGTTTCACCTTTCTGCTCGAGAATCACGGCCTGACGACACGCACCCCTGTGCCGTCAGCTGCCGACGTACGCCCGCTGCTGGATGACGCGATCTTTCGGGATTGCGTCGCCGCGGAGGCCGCCGCGCAGAAGGAGATGCTGCGAAGATATCTGGAGCAGAAGACAGCCTTGCTCCATGACGCGCGATTCGCGCTCGTCGATCTCGGTTGGCGTGCTTCGATCCAGATTGCGCTTGCGCGAGGCTTCGTTGACTGCCTCCCGAATGGCCGCCTGCGCGGATACTACTTTGGCTACTGGGACGACCGGCGCGCGGCGCTGCCTCCTTCCTGCGAAGTGAGCGGCGTCATCACCGACATCCGCCGCCGGCGCACGCCGGTCGAAGGATCCGCGTTCTACGCAGCGTACATTCTGGAGTCGATCTGCCGCGCACCTCACGGCACGGTGCTCGGATACGAGAGCGACGGCACCGGCCAGGTCGTTCCGTCGCTCGCAGGCGAGTCTCCCCAGCGAAGCGTGGAAGTACTTGGAGAGCGAAGCCGCGAGCCAATCCGGAGGGGCATCCTCCAGTACATTGATGGAGAGGCCGAGCGCTACCGCCACGCGGACGACGATTTCGTGCGCGCCAATGCGCAGAAGAAGCTGTTCCGGCTCGCGTTTTTTCCGACGCGATCGGAGATCGATGCGGTGAATGAGCTCGCGCACACTGAAGGTCACGCGCCGCAGTGGTCCCGTACGCTCATCGACGCACGACGACCTTCCCCATTCCTTTCGCCTCGACGGTGGATCGCCGGGCTGGCTTCCCCATGGCGAAGCGGCTACATCAAGGCCACCGGTGGGACTCTCCTGGCGCTCGCGTTCACGCTCACCGAGCTGGTCTTTCTTGCGTTTCCGTCGGTGCGTCGCACAATGCGCGTCGTGGCCCTGCGCTTCGCACGCTGGGTTTAGTGGTCAGCGGTAGAAGCCGGCAGGTATAATCCCGACTGCAGACTGCCTGCAGATGCCAACGACGTCACCGCGTACGGTGCATCTCTGCACGGAGCCGCCGCCGGCGCAGTCCGTTAAGCCAATTCGATGATTAACGAGGACCTCGAGGCTCGGATCGCGGATGTCGAGGTCGTCTCCTTCGACATTTTCGACACGCTTGTGCTGCGAAGACACTACTCGCCATCAGACGTCTTCTGCCATGCCGCCGGCCCCCACTCTCCCGGTTTTCGATTCCTGAGAATCGCCGCGGAGAAACTCGCGCGATTGCGGCATCGTCAACAGCAGGACGTTTCGCTCGAACAGATTTACGCTCTCCTACCCCATCCTGCCGAGCGCGAGATGGCCGCCGAGCGGCAGACGATCTTTGCGAATCCTCAGGCCAAAGTGATCTACGACCGCGCCCTGGCCCTCGAGAAAAGGATTGTTGCGGTCTCGGACATGTACCTTCCGGAACCCTTCCTGCGGGAACTGCTGGAAGGGGCGGGATACGGCGAGATCGAGCGGATCTACGTTTCCTGTGAAGCGAGACGGACCAAGTGCGGGGGTGATCTCTTTGATCATGTCGCGACAGATCTCGGCGTGGCCGCCAACAGAATTCTCCACCTGGGCGACAACGAGCACTCGGACGTGATTCGCGGCAGGGAAAGAGGATTTCAAGTCTGGCACCTGGCTTCGCCGCGTGTGAGGTTCGAAGCGTCGCGTTCCGTCCATCCGTCGATCCTCCGCCATCTGCGTCGCAGTCTGGAACCTGACCACAGCCTGCTCCTTGGCATCCTCCGCGACGGGTTGGCGACCGAGGCCGGACAGGCCAGTTACTTCTACCGCTGGGGCTTCTCGGTTGCAGGGCCTGTCGTTAACGCTTTTGCAGACTGGCTGAGCGAACGTTTTGGCGAGGGTGAACACCAAAAGCTGTTTCTTCTCGCCCGGGATGGATTTTTGCTCCAGAAGATTCTCGCAGTTCGTCATCCGCACATCCCGACCGAGTACACGTTTGCATCACGGCGTCTCTTTCTCGGCGCAGCGCTCCAAACGCTCGATCGTACCCGCCTTGATGCGCTATGCACCTCGCTTCCTGGCACGGTGGCTTTCGAGCACTGGACAAGGCTTGGCATCTCGAATCCCGCCGTCGAGAAACTCCTCCATACCCGTTTCAAACGGGAGGATCGGATCGAATCCGATTCGGACCGTAGGCGTCTCGAGCAGTTCTTTCGCGACGCCCATGCTCTGATACTCGACGAGATCCAGGGCGAGAAAGAGACTCTCGACTCCTACTTCGATTCCATAGGGCTCATCCGGGACAAGCGGCCGTTGATCGTGGACATCGGGTGGCGTGCGTCCTCACAACGCTACCTCGAGATGGCTGTACCGGAACTCATCGGAACGAGTGGAGCCTACTTCGGGCTCACCGATGACGCTTATCGGAACGGCCACATGAAAGCATGGTTCTTCGACGGCTTCTCGCCATTCCGCGCGCGAAGAATCGCAACGGACTGCGTCGAGATTACTGAGCTGATCTTTTCCGCCCCTCACCCGTCGATCCGGCGCGTGAGGACGATCGGAAACGGGCAGTTCGATGCGGTGTTGGAACCAATGACGGCGGAAGAAGAGCGTCGGATCTCGATCGTTCGCGAGATTCATGCGGGAGCGCTGCATTTCACGGAAATGCTGCATGAGCGTCGGAACAGCGGCTTTCCAGTCCGGATCAGCCACCGGGACGTGTCGGCCATCCTGTCCTCGATCGTCTTCAAACCTACGACCGACGACGTGCGGCATCTCGGAAGGCTGCCCCATGCGCTGGGCATCGGATCATCACGGTACGAGACTCTGATTCCGGATGAGTTGCCACGCAGCACGATCGCACTGCTCGCCCGCCACTTCGGACGCTCTGCCACGCGGCTGTATTGGCCGCAAGGTCTGGCGCAGGCGATTCGTCTCGAACAAGGCCGCGGCGCTGCGCTCATTGCCGGTGCGGCTCTCACTGCAGCACGATGGACGCTTTCCGGCTGGCAGCGTCTGGCGCGACTCGTTCGTCGCTGAGGCGACTGCTGGTACGCCGAGGAAACTCCTCCGTGCGATTCGGGTCGCTCCGTATACTATTGGGCATTAGCTGGCCGAGGCGAGCCAGCGATTCGGGAACGGGTTGCCCGTTAGACACTAGACACCGGCGAGATCGGCCACGACGTCTGCGCGAATCCGCAACCACGCTGCTTGATTAGAGACCCGAGCCGGGGTCACCGATTGGAATGCTCGACATCCTGAGGAAGCTCGCCGCGCTCTCGACCTCCCGGGATCGACGAGACGCCTCCCTTCTACTGGCGCTGACCCTTATCGCGACCGCACTCGAGGCGTTTGCGATCTGGTCAGTCTACCCGCTCATCATGACCTTGCTCAGCCGGGCGGGAACCGATGCGTCGCCATCTTTGCGAAGACTGCACGCGGCATGGGGTCACCCGGAACAGACCCAGTTTCTCTTCATGCTGCTGGCGACCGTTTTCGTCGCCTACTTCCTCAAAAACGGCTTCGGAGCCCTCGTCGCCTACGCACAGAATCGTTTCGCGTTCAGCAAGCAGACTGCGCTCGCACGACGCCTGTTCGAGATCTATCTCCGGCAACCCTACACGTTTCACCTCCAGCGCAACAGCGCAGAGCTGATCAGAAACCTCGTCTCGGAATCGGATCAACTGATCTGGACCGTATTCCTTCCGGGCGTCGTTCTCCTTGCCGAATCGCTCGTCGCTCTATCCCTCATCGCTCTTCTTTTTCTCGTGGATCCCCTCTCAGCCTCGATCATTCTGGGCGTCTTCAGCGTGGCAGGTGGCAGCTACTACCTGCTCTTGCGCGGGCGCATTTCGCGCTGGGGCCGGCAGCGCCTCTTCCACGAAGGGCAGCGAATTCTTCATATTCAGCAAGGGCTCGGCGGAATCAAGGAGGTCAAAGTACTCGGTAGAGAAAACTTCTTCCTCAAGAGTTTCGCGCACCACAGCAGTGCACGTACGCGCAGTTTCTCCCGTTACCACCTCTCCGGGATCCTCCCCCTGCTGCTGCTGGAGGTAACCGGTATCGCCAGCATCATCCTCGTTCTCGCCATCTCACTCCGTCTCGATCGGCCCCTCGAGCTGATCCTTCCGTTTCTCGGCATGGTGGCCGCGGCAGCATTCCGACTGGTTCCCGCTTCCACCCGAACGCTGGTCGCCTTCCAGCAACTGCGTTACGGAGGAACAATCGTGAATAACTTGCATCAGGAGTTCCGCCTCGGGGAAGCGGTAACGGACATACCTGCACCCGCCGAACCGTTGGTCCTCCGGACCTCGCTCCGCCTCGATGACGTGTCATTCCGGTACGCCGACCGAGACGCGGATGTCTTCTCCGGCGTCAATCTCGAGATCCGTTGGGGGCAGACAGTCGGCATCATCGGTGCGTCGGGCGGAGGCAAGACGACCCTTGTTGACGTGATCCTTGGGCTGCTGGAGCCGACTGCCGGAATAGTGAGCATTGACGGGCGCCCTCTGGCGCCAATGCGACGATCGTGGCAGGCGTCCATTGGCTACGTCCCTCAGCACGTCTTTCTCACAGACGATTCGATGCGACACAACGTGGCCCTCGGTGTCGCAGACGCTGACATCGATGAGGCCGCCGTCAACCGCGCTGTGGATCAGGCGCGTCTTCGCGAGCTCGTCGCCAGCCTGCCCCGCGGACTCGATACGTTCACAGGAGAGCGCGGGGTCCGACTGTCCGGAGGCCAGATCCAGCGAATCGGTATTGCGCGAGCGCTTTATCACGATCCACAGGTTCTGGTATTGGATGAGGCCACGTCTTCACTCGATACCAGTACCGAATCGGACATCATGGACGCGATCGGAAAACTGCGGGGAGAGAAGACCATTCTCATCATCGCGCACAGGACCAGCACCGTGCAGGATTGTGACTTCCTTCTGCGGGTCGAAAGCGGGAAGGTCACCCTGCAGTGCATCGATGAGGTAAAATGAACTTGCTGAGCACAGCTCAGCCCCGCTCCGTCCAATGCGTGCCCCTGAGTCGTTCCCCCCGGGCAACGGAGCCTCTACCTCGCCGGGAACCGGCAGGGTTGCGCACGAGTAAAGGGAAACGATTCGATCTTGATATGTGCGGCATCGTCGGAGTGGTGAGTGAAGCAGTTCAGCTCGACCTTCAGAGCTTCGATCGAATGGTCGATGCGCTCTCCAGCCGTGGTCCCGACGGCCGTGGTACACGCAGCCTCGCAGAAGGGCGCGTGCTCCTGGGGCACCGCCGCCTCGCCATCATCGACCCCACGTCTGCCGGCGCGCAGCCGATCAGCAATGAAAGCGGGACGATCTGGCTCACATTCAACGGTGAAATCTACAATTACAAGACTCTCCGCCAGATACTGGTTGAGACCGGCCACGTGTTCCGCTCCCACAGCGACTCCGAAGTCGTCGTTCACGCTTATGAGGAGTGGGGCGCCGACTGCGTCAAGCGGTTCAACGGCATCTTTGCTTTCGGAATCTGGGACGGACCGAACGAGCAGCTCTTCCTCGCTCGCGATCATTTGGG
Organism: Thermoanaerobaculia bacterium; assembly: GCA_036385045.1. Taxonomy (GTDB): domain Bacteria; phylum Acidobacteriota; class Thermoanaerobaculia; order Gp7-AA8; family Gp7-AA8; genus QHVT01. Next base: position 8,713 of record DASVLC010000174.1, read on the forward strand.
CGTGAAGCCTCTGTATTACGCGCAGTTCCACTCGCGCTTTGCATTCGCGTCGCAACCCAAGGCAATCCTCGAAGACCCGGGGTTCACGCGCGCCGTCGACCCCGACGGACTCGCCGACTTCTTCTCTTTTGGATATGTGTCCGGCGAACGGTCGGCTTATGAAGGGATGAAAAAGCTACCGGCAGGACACACGGCTCTGCTACGCCGCGGTCACCTGAGTCTGTCCCGCTATTGGTCCCTCGAGTACCGACCAACCTTGCACGATCCGCGCGAGGTCCAACTGCAGCTCAGGGATTCCCTCTTGTCGGCCATCGAGTCGCAACTCGTTTCCGATGTTCCTGTTGGATGCTTCCTGAGTGGCGGAATCGATTCGAGTCTGATCGTGGCTATTGCCTCCCGACGGCTGGCAAATTTCAGAACCTTTACAGTCGGCTTCGATGAGCCTGCGAGCGACGAACGTCATTACGCCGAAGTGGTGGCACGGAAGTTCTCGACGCAGCATGTGACACGAACGGCCGAGAGACGTCACCTCGAGCGTGAGCTATGGAAGCTGCAGGACTCATTTGACGAGCCGTTCGACCCGAACGGCCCTTTGCCTTTCATGCACGTAGCGAGTCTGGCGCAGTCGAACGCGACAAAGGTGGTGCTCGGCGGAGATGGTGCCGATGAGCTCTTCGCAGGGTACCTTCGCTATGACGACTTCGATCGCCCCGAATGGCTCAGAGGCATGGCTGCCCGCTTGTACCACGGCATGAGGAAGAACGGGATCCTAGGCCCTCGCGCATTGAAGCCGCACGACGCCGAACGCTACTTCCGTTATGAGGGATGCCTTCCTCGCGACATGCAACGAGACTTGTTCACTGCAGCGTTCTACTCGCGGCTCGACGAGTCTGCTGCCTCAGCGATTGGCATGCGCGCAGAGACTGGGGCGCCCGCCATCACGGCAGCGCAACTCACTGATATGCACCACTACCTGGTCGACCATGTCCTCTGTAAGGTCGATCGTGCTTCGATGGCATACGGCGTCGAAACGCGTGTACCTTTTCTCGACGTCCGCCTCGTGGAGCTGGCGTTCAGAATCCCGTTGAGCATCAACTACCGGCGCGGGGAACGAAAGGCGTTGCTGAAGACGGTGGCGCGGCAGTTTCTGCCCGATGAAGTCGTCACTTCGCGAAAGAAGGGATTCAGCAGCCCTCTCCATCGATGGGCAGACGAGGAGTTCCGGCGGTGGGCCCATAATCAGGTAACCGGAGGGTGCCTCGTGCAGATGTCGATCCTGCGTCCGGATTGGTCGGAGGCGTTTCTCCGCCTCAAGAAGAAGTCACCAGCGATTGCTGCCAGGCTTGAGTGGCTCCTCCTTACGGCGGAGCTTTGGGCGCGCCGCTGGCTCGACCAGAGGGAGATGACATCTTGATTCCGTTCGTCGATCCTGCAAGCGGAGAGCTCCTTCACTTGACGGGAGATCGCTGGATCCGCCCGTCCGACGGCAACACCGTCGCCACGATGGAAACGAACATCGCCAGATTTGTCGATCCGAAGCAGAACTATGCCGAGAGCTTCGGTTATCAGTGGAAGCGCTGGCACAGCATCCGGAGCGACGCCAGAAACCCGGGGTACGGGCTGCGGGACGTAATCTTCGAACGGACCCACTTCGCAGAGTTCGAACTCGAGGGGAAGTCGATCCTCGAATGCGGCATGGGGGGAGGAGATGACACCGAGATTCTGCTGAGCCTTCCTTTCTCGGAGATCCATTCCTTCGACCTGAGCACCTCGGTGGAAAGGGCCGTCGCCTTCTTGATCGACCCTCGCCTGAGCGTTTTTCAGGCGTCGATCTTCGACATTCCTCTTCCTGATCTCTCCTTCGACATCGTGTATTGTCATCGTGTTCTTCAGCACACGCCCGACCCCGTCACCGCATTGAAGAGAATCTGCGCGAAGGTCAAACCGGGAGGGCTTCTCTTTGCTCACGCGTACCGGCGCTCGAGACTTCACATGGCCGAGTGGCGCTACAAGTACCGTCCGATCACGAAGCGCCTGCCTTGGCGTGCCGTTGCCGCCTACCTCGATTCGCTCGGACCAGCGCTCCACCGTCTGAACCGGCTGCTCTACAAGCGAGGGGTGACTCGCGCACTCGCGTATCGCTTCGTGCCCTTCTACCACATTCCGTCTGGAGGCGAAGGGAGCTCCACCAGCACTGCATCTATCCTCGAGCTGGAGAAGCAGATCACTTTCGACGCGCTGACTCCCTGGTACGACCAGCCGATGGACAGCGTCGAGTTTCGGCAGACGATCGAACAGCAGGGCTTCGAGATCCTCCATTTCCACGCGAACGATCCCTCACCGGTTTACTGCACCGCCGTCAGACGCTCGGCACCTGCGAAGCCGGCGGAGTCACAGTCGCGATGATCTCCCCCGTACCACTGCTCTACCGGATCTCCAAAACGCAATCCCGCCGGAATCTGTATGAGTGGCTCCGATCTGCCATAGCAGAGGCGCAGTTGGCGAGCGATGCCCGTATTCTCAGTATCGGGGCTGGAGGTGATGTCGAGGCAGAACTTAGACGTGCAGGCCTCTCGTTCACGTCGGTCGACATCGATCCGTCCCGTCATCCGGATGTGATCGCCGATCTCGAGAAGCTGACACCCTTTGCCAATGAGTCGATAGACGCGGTTTTCGTGTTGGAGGTGCTCGAACACCTCAAGAATCCGATGCAGGGTGTTGCGGAACTGGAAAGGGTGCTTCGACCGGGCGCGGTCGTCATCGGATCGACCCCTTTTCTGCTGGCGATCCACGATGAACCCCATGACTACTACCGGTTCACCTACCATGGGCTTCAACATCTTTTTCGTGACTTCGAGCACGTTCTGCTGCGCGAGAGGAATGGCGAGCTCAGGGCCGCTGGCGTGCTGTTCACTCGACGTTTGATCCACGTTCCACACGGCCAGGCTCTGCGTACCCTCCTGCTTTCTCCGCTGCTCATTCTGCTCTCGTCCATCGCCGCGGCGCTGGATCGCCTGCTTCCGTCTCGCAACGGCACTACCGGGTATTTTTTTGTCTTCAGAAAGCCTCTTTGAAATGCACGATCACACCGGAGCCGATGTCACAGCCGTAGTCCGCGAGTCTGGCGAACGAACCGCGTCGGCCTGCGCTGAACTTCTCGGGCAGCTTCTCCCGGATGCCCGAATCGAGCGCGTGCATGCGCCGAGCTTCAACGAAGCGCTGGCTCGATCGCTGCGCGTGGGCCTTCAGGGCGCGCGCAAATGGACGCTCTGCATCGATGCCGATGTGTTGCCCTTTCCTTCGTTGCACGAGCTGATTGCGGAGGCAGAGCGACTGAAGAGCGCTCCGTTCCTTGTTCTGGGCCTAGTCCGGGACAAGCTACTCCTTTCGGACCGTCCCGCTGGTAATCACCTTTACGCAACCCGCTGGATCCCGGCCGCGCTGCCGTTCATTCCCGCGTCGCACTCATTGCGACCAGAAGCCGACATGATCCAGGCGATGCGGGTCAAGGGATTCGCCTTCCATCAATCTCGCTCGGTGATAGGCGCGCACGACTTCGAACAGTCGCATGCAGACATCTATTCGAAGGCTTTTCTTCATGGACACAAGCATCGGCACCTCGCATCCCTCTTTCGTCCGGCCTGGGAGATCCTGAGCAGGAGTGATCCTGATTTCGCAACCGCCCTCACCGGCCTGCAGGCATCGCTCGAGAGCGCGCCCCCATCGCTGATCGCGAGGCATCAGCCGCTTGCGTTCTCCATTTCGGATGAAAAGCCTCCGCTCGAGGTGCAGCAGGCCGCGCTGGTCGCCGCCAGCCTCGCCGAACACTATCGTGTCCCGGAAGAGGTCGAGCCTCTGCGTGTTGCCTTGCAGAATGTCATCGATACCGCGGTGTTTCCGGAACCGCAGGCGCGACGACCCGCACGAACCTTCGTCTCCGGATTGATCACCTGGAGTCGCGTCTTTCGCGCCGCGCCCCGCCGCAAGACTACAGGCAGCAGCAACCTGCCACTCGAGGCATCGGGGCGGCCGCGCCGACTGCTTCTTGCCATTGACTCGCTAACCGGAGGCGGAGCCGAGCGCGTCATCACACGAGTGGCAAACCGGCTATCGGAGCGGGGCGAGCAAGTGCAAGTGGTCCTTACGCTGGCTTCCACCTGCATCCAGCCGCTCTCGGCCGCCGTCGATCTGATCAAGCTGCCCGAACTGATCCCCCCTTCGCGCTACTTCGAGCAGAACGCAGACTGGAAGATAGCCGCCGCAACAAGGATCGAAGAGGTCGTGGGGTTCCTCGGAACGTCCCCTTCGGCCCGCCGCCGGCAGTACCCCAACCTGGCCGGCGAGATTCACGCCTTTCGCAACATGAGTGCTGCCCTGGGCCGGCATGTACTGGCGTGGCGGCCGGACTGCATCCTGAGCTTTCTGCCGAATACGAATCTGATGACACTCATGGCCCGCGCTTACTATGCATTTGACGTTCCGGTTCTTTGTTCGGACCGCAGTCACATCAGTTCGGAGCTGGCCCGATTGCCCTGGCCTCGGTACCGGAGCTTCCTCATGCGGAGGCACTATCCCGCTGCCGAGAGGCACGTCGTTCTCACGCCGGTATCGGGCCAGAATCTGATCGACAGGATCGGCGTCGTAGCCGAGTCCATCGTCGTCATCCCTAATGGAGTCAGGCCAGAAGAGCTGGTGCGCAGCTCACAGGAACCGATCGACGTACCCGCCGCAATGAGCGAACCAGGCGTTCTGAGAATCGCGGCCGTAGGACGTCTCAGCCGGGAGAAGGGCTTCGATCTTCTCATTCAGGCACTCAGCCAGCTGCGAGCTCTGCGATGGCAGCTATTGCTCATCGGAGAAGGGGACGATAGAGCGTCGCTCGAGAATCTAGCTCGTGAGCTGGGTGTCGAGGAGCAGGTACTCTTCCTCGGCTGGCAGCCGAACCCCCATGCGTGGATGGGTCGCTGTGACCTGTTCGTGCTCAGTTCGCGCTGGGAAGGGATGCCGAACGCTCTCCTCGAAGCGATGGCTCTCGGTCTGCCGATCGTCGCGACCGACTGTCTCACGGGCCCGGCCGAGATTCTCGACGGTGGCCGTTATGGCGTACTTGTCCCGAACGGTTCCATCGAGGGAATCCGGAAGGGGGTCGAAGATCTCGCCGATCCCGGCGTTCGACGCCTTTACGCGGAGCGGTCGCGGCTTCGGGCCCAGGCATTCGACGAGGACGTGACTCTGCAGCGTTTTGAACAACTGTTCGACGAGCTCGCCCCGCCGAGGCTGAGGTGACGGGTCCAGACTGGAGTGAAGCCCTGACGATGTTCCTTCACGCCCGACGGCTACGGACGTGCAGATCGTCGCCTCGGATGGCCCCCGGTTTCGATGAGTGCGATGTAGAATCCTGCCATCGAGTCC
>DASVLC010000175.1:0-13821 GCA_036385045.1 Thermoanaerobaculia bacterium
CCGAGATTCGAACCACCGGAGGGGTCGCGGTTGCGATTGCCCGAGAGGTCCGTGGTACCGCGTTCGACTTCGGCTTCACGCGGGGACAGGTCCGTCTCAACATGGGAGAACGGCTCGATGGCGGCGCCGTTCAGGTAAGACTGGCCAATGACCGAAGCGAACTCGCGTTCACGCAATCGAATCTGCGGACGGTCGTATTCGTCCCCGGCGAGGTGACGGTCACGATTCCCGAGACGTACAGTTTCCGCTATGTGATGGTGATCGGTGAAGGCGTGACGGCGGCCGTCGTCCCCCAGCCTCCGAACGCTCAGTAGATGACGTGACGGACGAAATACTCCTGCTGTGAAAGGGTCCGCTTGTCGATTGCCTCGGCGTCCGCGCGAGTCATCTGGAACCTCCCCGCGGACCCGCCGGTCGTCGTCTTCATGAACAACTCCACGACGTCGATCCGTACCTTGTCGGAGCCGGCATTGCGCACCATGAGAAACGAGGTTGCTGAGATCGCGTTGAAAACACGATCTTCGGTGTCGATCGTCAGCTCCGCGCGAAGACTGTTGCCACCCGTCGAGACGATCTTGCGATCGAAGATCCCGGTGTTCTCGTAGGCGAGCTCGAATTTGTTGAGCACGTCGAGCGGAATGTCTCCCGGTGTCGTAGCCAACGCCGGGATGGCCGTGCTGGTCGGAGCCGGTCGTTTCGCTGCGGGCGGGGGCGCCGTGGCGGCGCGTCCGCCACCCTGGGGGAGACGCAACGTGACCTGCGAGCCGAGCGATGGTGCCTTGGGCTTCGTCTCGGCCGGAGCGAGGTTCGTGTCGAGGTCGATCAGTGAGGCATTGGTGAGCCCCATCTTTGTCGCCTGCTCGGATTTTGGTACATCGATCAGGGATGGATCGAGCTGGAGAGACTGCCCGTTCTCGAGATAGACGATCGCCTTGCCGTTGACCACCGTCCACTTCGCCTTGGCGTTGTAGCGGGTGCCGTCCTTGAGGACTACGACGTAAGTGGCGAACGCCTGTGTTGCGAAAGTCAACACGAACGCGATGAGGATCAGCGCTTTTTTCATCAAAGTCTCCGGAATGAGCAGATCAGGTGCTCGATTATACTGACGCACCGCAGAACGTGCCGCACTGCGGTTGTCTTCCGCGTCAGTGCTGCAGCCGGTCCCAGGAGAAAGAATGCTGATCGTCATGGAGGCCGCCGCGCGGCCCGACCAGATCGAAGCCGTAATTCGTCATATTGAAAGGCTCGGCTTCCGCGCCCACCCCATTCCGGGTGCCTTCCGTACCGCCATCGGCATCACCGGTCACTCCGGCAAGGCTGATCCCCAGATCCTCGAGAACTTTCCAGGGGTGAAGGAAGTGATCCCGGTCTCCCATGCCTACAAGCTCGTGAGCCGGGAGGTGAGGCCGGACGATTCGGTGGTCAGCGTCGGAGGCGTCGATGTGGGCGGCAGCGGGATCGCGATCATTGGCGGTCCCTGTGCGGTCGAATCACTCGACCAGACGCGGACTGTTGCCGAGGCGGTACGCCGGGCGGGAGGCCAGCTCTTCCGCGGCGGCGCCTACAAGCCGCGGACGTCGCCCTATTCGTTCCAGGGGTTGGGAGAGCAGGCGCTGGAGATTCTGGCCAGGATCCGAGAGGAGTTCGACCTGCCGGTGATCACGGAAGCGATCGACCACGAGTCTCTGCTGCTGGTCGAGCAGTATGCGGATTGCATCCAGATCGGTGCGCGCAACATGCAGAATTTTTCGTTGCTGCGCAGCGCCGGGCGGGCCCGCAAGCCGGTTCTGCTCAAGCGAGGGATGTCGGCGACGCTGGACGAACTGCTCCTCTCGGCCGAGTACATCATGTCCGAGGGGAACTACAACGTGATGCTCTGCGAGCGAGGAGTCCGCACGTTCGCGGATCACACCAGAAACACGCTCGACCTTTCGGTCGTCCCTGCCATCAAACGGATCAGCCATCTGCCGATTCTGGTCGATCCGAGCCATGGCACCGGCAAACGAAACAAAGTGCTGCCGATGTCGCGTGCGGCGATCGCCGCGGGGGCCGATGGAGTCATCATCGAAGTCCATCACAAGCCGGAAGAGGCGCTTTCGGATGGGCCGCAGGCGCTCCTGCCGGAGATGTTCGAGCAACTGGTCAAGGAAGTCTCCGCGATTTCTCAGGTGCTCGGACGTTCGCTCCAGCCGGCGCTCTCGTCGAGCCTTTCGTGAACCGTCACCTGGCGGGAACATCGCATGAGATCGTCGCGGGTTCGTGGCGGCGGGCGGGACAGGTCCGCGAGCGTTCGGGCCATCGCCGGCTGAGGACAGCTCGCGAGCCGCGGATCCGATGCAGTCAGAGTTGGCGTAATGCGTAGAACGAAGATCATTGCCACCCTCGGACCGGCGAGCAGCAGCAGGGATGGCATCACCAGGCTACTGAATGCCGGCGTAGACGTTTTCAGACTTAACTTTTCCCACGGCTCTCATGAGGATCATGCGCGCGTAGTCCTCGCCATCCGCAGCATTGCGAAAGAGCTCGGCCGCTACATCCCGATCGTGGGAGACATCCAGGGACCGAAGTTGCGCATCGGGGAAGTGGATGGCGTGCACCATCTCGAGACCGGCAGAAGTTTCGTGATCTCGACGACTCCTGTGATCGGCGACGCGACGCAGGTATCGACGCCCTTCACGCCGCTCCCGCGAGAGGTGCAGGTCGGACAACGCATTCTGATCAACGACGGACTGGTCGAGCTGGTGGTGACGTCGGTAGAAGAGACGAAGGTCGCCACGCGGGTCATGCACGGGGGGCTGATCTCGTCGAAGAAGGGGATGAATTTCCCGGACTCGGAACTGACGATCCCCGCGATCACCGACAAGGACCGGATCGATCTCCGCTTCGCCGCCGAACAGAAACTCGACTATCTCGCAGCATCGTTCATCCGGAGGAAGAGCGACATTCTCGAGCTGCGTGAGCTACTGCGCGACGCCGGCGGCGAAGAAATCAATGTGATTGCGAAGCTGGAGAAGCCACAGGCAATCGACAACCTCGACGAGATTCTCGAGGTGAGTGATGGCGTCATGGTCGCTCGTGGAGATCTGGGAGTGGAACTGCCTCCCGAGGCGGTACCGATCGTCCAGAAGAAGATTCTCGCGACCGCCAGCCGATGGGGGAGATTCGCAATCACTGCGACGCAGATGCTCGAGTCGATGACGACGAACTCGCGTCCGACGCGGGCGGAAGCGTCCGATGTGGCAAACGCGATCTTCGATGGGTCCGACGCCGTGATGCTGTCCGCAGAGACCGCTTCGGGCAGGTATCCGATCGAATCTGTCCAGATGATGGCAAGGATCGTTTACTCCGCCGAAGCGAACCGCCATCACGTCAGTCACGAGTGGGAGCGCGAGCCGTTCCGGAAGATCTCGGAGGTGGACGAGTTCACTGACGCCCTGGCGGGAGCTGCCAACTATGCGGCCGAGCAGCTCGACGCCAAGTTCATCGTCGTCTTTACCCAGACGGGATTCGCCGCGCGCCTCATGTCGAAGTTCCGGCCGAAGGTGCCGATTATTGCGCTTACACCGTCGAGCTGGGTTGCACGCCGGATGAATATTCTGTGGGGAGTTCAGCCGTTCGTACTTCGCGATGTCGGTGAATTCCACGAGCAGATCGTCGATCGGGTGGACGATTACCTGCTGGCGCGGTACCTGGTTCGTCCGGGGGACCGGATCGTCATCATGATGGGCTCGCCGATCTACCAGCGGGCAAAGACGAACCTGCTTCGGGTCCACCGGGTACGGGAATAGGTTTCCAAGTCGTTACAGGGGGTGCCGAAAGTGCCTCATGGGTGTACCATCGTCATGGTCCCGCCGGCGCGTAGCCGGAGATACGGGAAGTGAGGTGGCGGGGAGCGGCGTTCCCATGATGTGATGTGCGCACAAAAAGGGAGGAGGTTCATGCGCCGGTTTCGAGCAATCGCCCTTTTCGCCGTGGTTGTAGTCGCGGCAGTGCCCGCACGTCCCGACACACCCCTTCCGTCAGCCCTTCAGGTTCTCGGCACCGTGACGAATGCAGCACGACCGGTCGCCGATGCTCTGGTGATCGCGCTCAATCTGCAGGATCTCAAGACCACCCAGACGTGGACCACGAACGACGGCCGCTTCGTGCTGCCGGCTCTTCGCAGCGGCGTTTACAAGATCATCGCGGTGAAGCAGGGCTTTGCCCCTGTGATTACCACAGTGGTCCCGACCGGGACCGACCACCGCATCTCGTTGCGTCTCGACAGTGAGCGGGATGGACGAAAGAAGAGCGTTAATCAGGAGATATGGGAACTGCGTGGCTCGCTGCCGGCCGATGTGCTGCGGAGCCTCGATTTTGCCCTGCTTCCGCTCGAATTCGCCTCTTACGAATTGCCCCGCTTCCGAGGAGAGATGATCTCGCTGACGGGCGTGGCGGAGCAGGCCAGCCCGGCATACGCGCAGACGGCTCTCGGAGTTCAGGGACGTTTCGGCGAGAGCTGGCAGGTCGACATCAGAGGTGACCTTCAGCGCTTCGAGGATCCGACGGATACCGTGAGCTTCGGCTCTCCCATTGCGGAATCGAGTGTCATGTCGATGGAGGTCAGCTCCTCGCCAGAGAACTCCTACAGGGTGGACTCTACTCGGAGTTCCTGGGTGTACGCCGATCCGCACGACGGCGCTACGGGGGGCGACGTAAGCTCCCACAACTTCCGGTGGCAGCGAGGACCGGCGCGTGTCGAGGTTCGTTACTTCGAGCAGGACAATCTGTTCAGCGACCAGCCGATGGGCTCGCGCTCAATCGAGATCGGCGGCAACATGCCGCTTCTGCAGACGCGACGGAATGACTTCGGAGTAAGCCTGCGTGTGACCCAGGAGAGCGTCGAGTCGGTAGAGGACATCTTTCGCACGATGGATCTGGCGGCCAACGGAACCTTCGCGATGGTTCCCTCCCTGATTCTCCACTACGGCCTGGCGAGCCGTCTGGCACTCGACGGCGAGGAAGTGGCGCCCCGAAGCGGTGCTGAGTGGAAGATTACGAAGAACACGTCGCTCATCGGATCGGTCCTCTACAAGGTGATCGATCGCGAGCCGGACGCCGTGCTGATGCCGGCCATCGTCTTCTGGTCGGACGATGCGAGGGTGCTCCCCCGTTACGCCTACACCTTCGGCTTCGTGACCGGAAACGAATCGAATGCCCGCTTCTCGGCAGTCGCGACCGTCACCGCTGTCGACGATCCTCTGCGTGTCGTGTTCGCCGATATGCAGAGCCAGTTCTGGGATGGGTTACGGATCGACGCCGGCGATGTGCGCCGCGATGTCCGGATCGCCTATCGCCGCGAGTTCGGCAAACGTTTCACCTTGGATGTCGGGACGACCGCCGGGACGGCGTCGAGCGCGGATCGACATGGTGGGGAGCGCGACAAGGTTTACATCAGCGGCGATCTCCAGTCGACCTTCACACCGACCGGTACGACGCTCGCGGTCTCCTATCGCGATGTGCAACAGCCTCACGAGATGATCGAAGACGACTATCGGACCGAGAGGGTTCACGTGCGGATGGCGCAGTCGCTCTATCTGCCGATCGACGTGAAGCTGCTCCTCGGCCTCGAACTCGCGCGTTCCGAGAATTCACCGTACCTGCTGGACACGCTGACGCCTGAGGGACGCTCGAAGAAATTCATCGGCGGATTGGCCGTGAACTTCTAAATTACTGCCGTCCGCCGCTCACGAATCCGGGTCGGATCTCCTCGACGAGCTTGGCGAATCGCATCGAGAGGCCTTTCGTCACCACGATCTGCTTGAGGTAATTCAGCGACGTGATGGCTGCCGGGAGGCCCGACATCGCGGTCGGAATCGAGGCGAGGCGGCCGGCGAGCTGGATCGTCTTATCGACCGCCGTGTACTCGGTCGATCTGAGGTCGGCTCCCATCTCGCTCTGGTAGGCGATCGTGAGGAGATAGATGTCGGCGACCAGCTCACGGAATCGCATCTCGCTGCCCCAGGCGAAGCAGTTGCCGGCGCGGATGTTGGCGAGAAACTCGTCGACCGTCTCACCTTTGGAGACGGTGTGCACTTTGGAGACGTGCTTGAGCGTGTGCGCATCGGAGCCACCGATCATGGAGATGTGCTTGCCATGCTCGGATTTGACGTGTTCCACCAGCTGCTGGACCATGCGGTTGTGAAACGAGGCCATCGCGCCATTGACGACCTCGAAGATCTCGAACATATCGAGCAGCTCGCTTATGTAGCGGCCGACGACGTTCTTCATTCGATAATTTTGAAAGAGATGGTTGATTCCGAATAGCATGCCCTCCTGCTTCATGAAGGGGATGAGCTCTCGGATATCCGGGCGCAGACGTTGAATCTCCCGATGCTGCGCCTCGTTGAGGCCCCAGACGCCTATATGAATTCGCTGACCGGTTTCCGGAAAATACGTTTCGACCTCTTCGCCGATGAAGAAATCGGTCAGGTCGGGATTCTTGTTGAGCAGGTGGAGAGCGCCGTCGATCGAGTCGTGATCGGTAATCGTGACGAACGACATCCCTCGCTCTTTCGCAATCCGGTAGACATCCTCCGGGGCGTTGTAGCAGTCTCGGGTATTGGCGCGCCGGAAGTATTTGAACACCGAGTAACGGCTGTGGCAGTGAAGGTCGGCGCGCTTCAGCGTGGGGTCCGCGAACCCGTCCGATTGGATGGGGTCGCTGTTCGAGTCGTCGAGCATGTCGGGATGATTGTTCAACCGCATGGCATTTTCTACAATTCGCATGCCCGTGGGCTGAGGACGTCAGTTTAGCTCAAGCATCAGATCTGAATGGCACAATCGACAAAAGGCAAAACCGGCGTCAACACTCCCTCTCCCGACTGGGTCGATCTCGATGTGCCGAGCAGGCTGCCGATCATCCCTCTCGTCTCGTCCGTACTCTTTCCCGGTGGAGTCCTCTCCCTCCAGGTTGGGATCGATCGCAACGTTCGTCTGCTGAAGACGTTGCCGGACGATCAGAACCTCATCGCGGCCTTCTGCCAGAAAACCGGCGACAAAGAGAACCCGCGTGCCGAGGATCTCTCGCAGATCGGCGTCCTTGCTGCCATCGTGCAACGGCTGCCTCTTTCCAGCGATCGCTATCAGCTGTTTCTGCAGGGAAGACAGAGAGTCGAGCTCGTTCAGATGCTGCAGAACGAGCCGTATTTCGAAGCGCAGTTGCGCGAGGTCGCCCCGCGGCCAATCTCCAGGTCGGTGAAGACCGAGCAGCTGATGAACCGCGCGTTGTCACTGTTTGCGAAGCTCGTCGAGAGTGACACGAAGTATTCGAGTGAGTTGCTGAACATTCTCCGGATGAACATGTCGGAAGGCCCTGATTCATTCGGTGACCTGCTCTCATCGTTCGTCAATTTTCCGCTCGAGGAGAAGCAGCTTCTTCTCGAGACCGTGAATCCGATCGAGCGGATCGAGTTGCTCAATGACTGGATTCAGAGGGATCTCGGCCGGGCGAGCGTCGACCGCGACCTCCAGCGGCAGATCCAGACCTCAATCGATCGCAGGGAACGGGAGTCCTATCTGCGCGAGCAACTCCGGATCATTCAGGACGAGCTCGGCGAAACCAACGTTTCGGAGCGGGAGGCGGATACCTACCGCGACCGCATCGAGGCGCTGCCACTCGCAGAGGATCACCTCCAGCAGCTGCGCCGCGAGGTCACCCGCATGGGACAGCTGTCGCCGGCATCTTCCGACTACGCGGTGATCAAGGGACACCTCGACACGATCCTGCAGCTGCCCTGGACCGCCCACACCGACGACCGGCTGGACCTGGTCGCGGCAGAGGAGATCCTCGACCGACGCCACCACGGTCTCGACAAGGTGAAAGAGCGTGTCCTCGAGTTTCTCGCCGTTCTGAAGCTGAAGGGCGACCTGAAAGGTCCGATCCTCTGTTTCGTCGGTCCCCCAGGAGTCGGTAAGACCTCGCTGGGCGCCGCGATCGCCGATGCCCTCGGACGGAAGTTCGTCCGGATGGCCGTCGGCGGGGTGACGGACGAATCTGAGATCCGCGGCCACCGAAAAACGTACATCGGCGCCATGCCCGGAAAGCTCGTGAGCAGTTACATCCAGATCGGGGTCAACAATCCGCTCGTCATGATCGACGAGATCGACAAGATCGGGAAGGACTTCCGCGGAGACCCGGCATCAGCACTGCTCGAGGTACTCGATCCCAAACAGAATCATGCGTTCGTCGACCGCTATCTCGAGATTCCGTTCGATCTGTCGCACACGCTCTTCATCTGCACCGCCAATGTGCTCGACATGGTTCCCGGCCCTCTTCGCGACCGGATGGAGGTGATCCGGCTCTCGGGCTACACCGAGAACGAGAAGCTCGCCATCGCGCGCGATCATCTGATTCCCGAGCTGCTCGAGAATCACGGCCTGACGGCCGAACAGGTCGAGCTCCACGACCAGGCAATCCTGCTGATCATCCGCGACTACACGGGTGAGTCAGGCGTCCGCGGTCTGGAGAGAAGCCTTGCAACCGTGCTGCGAAAGATTGCACGGAAGGTGGCAGGCGGCGAGGCAGCACCTGAAAATGCGACCGGCGCGCCTGCCTACCAGGTTGGTGTAGAAGACGTCGAGACCTACCTCGGGCTGCCGAAGTTCGAGCACGAGTTTGCCGAGCGGCATCCGGAGATCGGCGTGACGACCGGGCTAGCCTGGACCTCGTTCGGTGGCGAGATCATGTTCATCGAAGCGACCAGAATGCCCGGGAACGGGCGAACCACCGTCACGGGACAACTGGGCGACGTGATGCGAGAGTCCGTTCAGGCGGCTTACTCCTACGTCAGATCGAAAGCGCACGAGCTGGACATCGAAGACCGCAGGTTCAGCGAACAGGATATCCACATCCACTTCCCGGCAGGAGCAATCCCGAAAGACGGGCCTTCCGCCGGCGTGGCGATCGCAACCTGCATTGCCTCGGTGATGGGGGAGCGGCCCGTCCGGCACGATGTCGCGATGACGGGCGAGATCACGTTGCGGGGGAAAGTGCTCTCGGTTGGCGGTGTCAAGGAGAAGGTGATGGCCGCGCATCGGGCGAACGTCAAGACCGTCGTTCTGCCTGAAGGGAACCGGAAGGACCTGCAGGAAGTCCCTGAGGAGACGAGAAAGGCTCTTCGCTTCGTCTTCGCGGAACGGGTCGAAGACGCATGGAGCGAGGCACTCATCCCTTTGTTCGTGGTGCGGGAGAACGACCGCAAGTACGACGAGGCGGAGTACCGCGCGGATCACGAGAAGAATGAGCGGGCCGAGCGGCGATGAGACGCGGCTGTCTTCATAACCTGCTGTTCGCCGCGCTGCTGTTGATCGCGTTTGGCGGAAGCTCCTATTTCTGGTTCACCTTCTTCGTCAAAGGACGATCCCTCCCGACGCCGAACCTGATCGGCAAATCGCTGACTGACGCCAGGGCGACGGCAGGCGATCTGGGCGTCGATCTGGAGGTCGACGACCATCGCAGGAACTCCGACAAGGTTCCTGTCGGGCACATCGTCTGGCAGAACCGTGAGCCTGGAGCGACGAGTTTCATCAAGCGGGGGAGCGTGCTCCGCGTCGAGCTCAGCGCCGGGCCTCTGGTTCTCCGCGTTCCGAATCTGTCGGGTGAAAGTTCTGGTACCGCCACGCTCCGTCTTGGTCAGCAGAACATGAAGGTGGGCCAGCTGACGCATATCGAGTCCGACGCTGGCGGGATTCTCGCCGCCGACCCTCCGGCCACGACGGTGGTCGGCCCGCAGGCCGAGATCTCGTTCCTCGTCGGCGTAGCTCCTGGACCTCCCCGTTTCATCATGCCGGACCTGATCGATCGCCGGCTCGAGGATGTCCGTTTCGCACTCGAGAGGCGCGGACTGTCGATGGAAACTGTAAGGTTCGAAGCCTATCCCGGCATCGCCGATGGCATAATCATCCGGCAGTACCCTCTGCGAGGATCGCCAGTCAGCCGCCGGGATGCGATTTCGGTGGTCGTGTCGCGTCAGGAAGACACGAGCATCGTTCAAACGCCCTGACCGGTGGCGGCGCCAGTCGAACCATGATCAGAATCGCCCCCAGCCTCCTCTCCGCCGACTTTGCAAGGCTCGCGGACGAGTTGAAGACCATCGAGTCTGCCGATCTCCTTCACCTCGACGTGATGGACGGCCATTTCGTTCCGAACATCACGTTCGGCGCTCCGGTCGTGAAGGCCCTGCGAAAGCAGACCAGGCTGCCGTTTGACTGTCACCTGATGATCAGCCATCCGCAGCGTTACATTGGCGACTTTCTCGAGGCCGGTGCGGACATGATTTCGGTCCACATCGAGGCGGAGCCTCACCTGCAGCGCGCGCTGCAGCTGATCCGCGACGGAGGCGCCAGAGCAGGCATCGCCATCAACCCGGCGACGAGCGCCGAGAGCCTTTCGGCGGCCCTCGAATTCTGCGACTACGTCCTGGTTATGACGGTCAACCCCGGGTTCGGGGGCCAGCGTTTCATCGAGGGCGTCGTGCCGAAGATCCGGACGATCTCCCGGATGGTGCGAGACAGAGGCCTGTCGGTCGAGATCGAGGTCGACGGGGGGGTGGACCCCTCGACCGCGGGGCAGGTGGTCGCGGCGGGAGCGTCGATTCTGGTAGCGGGCTCGGCGGTGTTCGGAAAGCCGGATCGGGTGGCTGCAATGGACTCGATTCGAAACGCTGTTAACACTCTGCGCGTCTGAGAGAGGATGCGCCTGCTCTGCGTTCCGCCGTTGGCGGAACGGATTTGAACGAACCAGCGAAACAAAGTGGACGAATGGCCGGCGGCGGACTCCCGCTTCAGGCTGATCAACCCGGAGGAAGCTTGAATCTGAAACGGATACTGATTCTGGTGGCGATGGCAGTTCTCATCGCAAGCTGTAACCGCGGGCCGCGGCAGTTCCGGCCCGTCGTCGATCCCGAGCTTCTGAAGATGACGAAGGAGCAGGTGTTCGAACGAGCGGAAGAACTGTTCGAGCGACGCCGATGGCAGAGGGCACGCACTCACTACTCGTACGTCTACGAGAGCCATCCGAACGAGCCGATCGGGCGTCGGAGTCTTCTCCGTGTCGCCGACACGTACTATGAGCAGGGCGATCCGATGAACCTGGTGGAGGCGCAGTACAAGTATCGCGACTTCATCAACCGCTATCCGACGAGCGAACAGGCAGACTACGCGATGCTGCGGATCGCCATGTGCTCGTACAAGCAGATGGAGAAGCCCGACCGCGATCAGACGAAGACCCGCGAAGCGGTCGAGAAATTCAATGACATGCTGCGCGCGTATCCGAACAGTCCCCTTGTTTCCGAGGCAACGGCGCGTCGGCAGGAAGCGTTCGATCGCCTCGGTAAACACGAGCACCAGGTCGCGCGTTTCTACATGCAGCGGAAAAGCTGGAACGCCGCCGTTCAGCGGCTGAACTACCTCGTCGACACGTATCCCAATTACGCCGAGCGCTCTGCGGTCTTCTACGATCTCGGTGATGCGCTCTCGCAACTCGGCCGAACTGGCGAGGCTCGCCTCTACTTCGAGCGCGTCCTCAGCGAGTTTCCGCAGAGCGAGCAGGCGGAAGCTGCCCGCCGGCGCCTGGGTGATCTGAAAGCATGAAATCGTTTCTGAACATCGCCGTCGTACTCCTGCTCGCCGGCTGTTCCACGTCTGGCCCGGTCCAGCCGGCAACGGCGGCACCTCCCGATGTGACGCTCGCGCAGATCCAGACATCGCTGACGGAACTGCTCGAGCGCATCGATGTCCTGAACCACAGGATGGCGAGGCTGGAGGAGGCGCGTCTCGAGCCGGTGGCGGCGGCGGAAGTTCCGCTTCCACCCGTGGCCACGGTGCAGGCGCAGCGTGTGGTACAGCCGGCGCCGCAGCGTCTTCCGGAAGCCGTTCCCGCCGCGGAGACGCGCCAGCGGCCCGCGGGGGCGCCGGCCGAGCAACCTGCGCTCGTTGCGGCGAAGCTGGCCGACGACTACCGCCAGGCACTCATGCTGTTCGGTCGCGGAAGTCATACGGAAGCGCGCCGTGGGTTCGAGCTCGTTTTCCAGGCGGATCCGAGTGGCGATCTTGCCGACAACGCGCTTTTCTGGATCGGCGAATCGCACTACGCAGCCCGGGACTACACCAGTGCGATCCGCTTCTATACACGCGTGATCACCGAGTATCCGGAGGAGAACAAGGCACCCGACGCTCATTTCAAGCTGGCGCTTGCAATCGAGCGCACCGGCGACCTCGCGCTCGCGAGAACGACCTTCCAGCAGCTCATCGAGCGCTATCCCTATTCCACCCCTGCCTCCTCGGCTAAGAAAGAACTGCAGCGCATCAGGTACTGAGACGGCTCGCCCACTCCGCACGCTGAAGCTACAATACTCCTCTCATGCCGGACGAAAATGAAAGTGGATCGTCACTGCTCGCGCGTCGCGAATACGAACGCGCAGTGCCTCTGCTCAAGCGGGAGCAGGAAAAGTACCCATCCAATCCGAGAATCCGTCTTCAGTATGCCGACGCCCTTTCCGGCGCCGGCATGATCGACGACGCCGTCCAGCAGTACGAGGCGACGGCGAAGTACTACGAGGATAACGGGCTGACGGTCCAGGCGATCGCGGTTCGAAAGAAAGCCGAGAAGGCCCGGGACCAGATCGCCAGCCGGTCGTCCGGCGAGGGGAAGAACGAGCCGCTCTTCTCCAGACCGTTGCCTGCCAGTCCGCTCTTCGAAGCGCTATCCGTCGAGGAGAAAGAGGCTCTGGCCCGCGAGATGGAGCTCGAGACGCACGAAGAGGGAAGCGTCATCATCACCGAGGGCGACCCCGGAGACTCGATGTACCTCATCGCGTCCGGCGAAGTGAAAGTATTCACACGAGGGAGCGGCACATCCGGAACTGTCTATCTCGCCCGGTTGGGGGACGGAGACTTTTTCGGAGAGGTGAGCGTGCTGACGGGTAAGCCTCGCACGGCGACGATCACCGCCTCACAACGCAGTGAGCTTCTCCGACTCGATCGCGAGAAGCTGGCAGGCGTCCTGGAAAAGTTCCCGGGACTGCGGAAGGTTCTCGACAATTTCTACAAGCAGCGGGCGGAGCATACCGTCGAGGCAATGATCGAGAGTCTTCGCTCCAGGCGCTGACGCACTGCCTGCCCCCGCTCGCAACTGAATCAGGAGATCAAGTGGCTGTCCTTCCGATCTGCAAGTATGGCGATGAGGTACTGAGACTTCCGGCGCAACCGGTCGCGGAAATCGATGCGGAGCTGCAGAAGCTGATCGACGACATGATCGACACCATGTATGCGGCGCCGGGCGTCGGTCTCGCCGCAAATCAGGTGGGAGTCTCGAAGAAACTGATGGTCATCGATCTGTCGGTCGGAAAGCGTCCCGACGAATGCTACGTCTTCATCAATCCGGAGATCGTCGAGACCGAAGGGGAGATCACCGAGGAAGAGGGATGTCTTTCGATTCCCGATTTCGTCGAAGTCGTTACACGCCCTGAACGGGTGCTGCTCCGCTACCAGGACCGGCATGGGGTGCAGAGGGAGATGTGGGGTGAGGGCCTCATGGCGCGGGCCATGTGCCATGAAATCGACCATCTCGAGGGGACCCTTTTCATCGATCACCTTCGCGGCCTGAAGAAGGACCGCATCCTGAAAAAGATCTCCCGGCTTGCGAAGTCGGGGATGTGGTTTTAGGCCTGCGGTGCGTGAACGCGCTTCTGGGAGGTTCGGCGGGCGAGACGCCCGCCGGGCGGACGAGGACGTCCGCGGTACGGCGGGCGAGGACGCCCGCGCTACAGAAGGCCGCGGGTT
>DASVLC010000176.1:0-10052 GCA_036385045.1 Thermoanaerobaculia bacterium
CGGTTCCTCGGAGTTCCTCGGGGGTTTCTCGGGGTCGTGCCGTAAGTCCGCTCCCGTGCCTTGTTGCCCTTCTCCCCCCACGGCTTTTTTGTGGGGGGAGAAGAGCCTGCCCTGAGCGAGCGCAGCGAGTCGAAGGGTGCCGAAGGCGGATGAGGGGGGCCAGCGCGCGCCCGCACGTTGCCTGCGGGCGATGCACGAGCATCGGACGGTTGCGCGGTCCCTCACCCGGCCCTTCGGCTTCGCTCATTCTGACGGGCGAGCAGCGCCGTAGGCGCGATTGACCTTAGCCCAGGACGCCAGTCCTGGGGAGATCGCCATCGAAGTGGAAGTCCCGTAGGGACGATTGAGGATCGCCTTCAATCGTCCCTACAGGACTGCTTCATGAACGGACGTTTTTCCCAGGACTGGCGTCCTGGGCTAACGTCAATCGCGCCTACGGCGCTTCGTGTCGATGTCTCAATTAGCCCCCCGGAGCCCCCGGGGGTGGCGGCCGGGTGAGAGGGGCGGAGGGCGCGAGGATCTCCCCGACGACCCGACTGCGAGCGTCACACGTTGCGCAGGCCGCGCCTGCTCGACGTTCGCGTATGATTCGTTGCAGCAGATGGTCCGTCCATTCGTGTCGCTGGTGATTCCTATGTTCAATGAGGAGTTGAACATAGCGCAAGCCGTGCGCGCAGGGGTCGAGGCACTCCAAACCTATGCTGGTCAATACGAGGTGATCGTGGTCGACGACGCGTCGACAGACGAATCCCCCCGCATCGCACGCCGGCTGGCGGAGGAGAATTCGAAGGTTCGCCTGATCCAGCACGACCGGAACCGGAAACTCGGGGCAACGCTGAGAACCGGTTTCGCCGCGGCACGCGGCGAACTGCTGTTCTATATGGACGCCGACATTCCGTTCGATCCCGACATCCTCGGCCGTGCCCTCCGGGCGATGGACCTCACCGGCGCCGACATGATCGCGGCCTACCGGCACGACCGCACGATGGAAGGCTTCAAGCGGGGCGTCTACACCCTCGTCTACAACTGGATGATCGGCGTCCTCTTCGGATGGCCTCATCGCGACATCAACTTCTCGTTCAAGCTGATGAAGCGTTCCGTGCTCGAGGCGGTCGAGCTGAAATCCGAAGGATCGCTCATCGATGCGGAGCTCGTCGTCAAGGCGAAGAATCGCGGATTCATCATTCAGCAGATCGGCATCGACTACTTCCCCCGGACACGAGGCGAGTCGAATCTCGCCTCATTCGGTGTCGTACTGAAGATTCTTCGCGAGATGGTCACGCTTTACCCGGAGATGCGAAAACGGACCCGCCGGCCGAGCGAGTCTGAACGCTCGCATGGCGCCTCCGTTGAGGTTGCGTGACCCGCTTCCTCATCGTCACCGCGGATGACGTGGGGCTCGATCGCGGAATGACCGAAGGCGCGCTGCGCGCGCATCGCGACGGGATCGTGACCGCGTGCAGCCTGGTGGCGACCGGGGCGGCGTTCGACGATGCCGTCGAGCGACTTCGTGACACACCGTCGATCGAAGTCGGCGTCCATCTCACGCTCGTCGAAGAGGAACCACTGACAGTGATCCGTTGTCCGCGCAAGTTCACCACCTTCGTTCCCCTCTATCTGCTCGGGCTGATCCCGCTCGCAGCCATCGAGCGTGAGTTGCGAGCTCAGGTCGAGCGAGTCGTCGCGACCGGCCTCCGTGTGACTCATCTCAATGGTCACCAACACCTCCATCTTCTGCCGGGCATCTTCGAGATCGTCACCCGCATCGCCTTCGATCACCAGATCCCGTATGTGCGAATCGTCGACGACGCGCCGCACGGTGGAATCGGCTTCGCCCGCAGAATCGGGATCGCGTCACTCAGCGCGCTCGGGCGCCGTGCGCGACGGACGGGACTGACGAACGATCGGACGGTCGGCGTCGGCGCCGCGGGTGAACTCCGCGAAGTCGTCGCGCTGCTGGACCACGTCGAGGGAGTGACTGAACTGGTCACGCATCCCGGTATCGGAGTGCGCGGCTATCCGAGATGGGGTTATGACTGGGAGGGGGAGACGACGGCTCTCTGCGACCCGCGGCTGCGCCAGGAGCTGGCCATCCGCGGCATCGAATTGACGACTCCGTCGCACGCAGCACGTGCAGTTCGGTGACCATGTCGCGACGCGTCAACCCAACGCCCGACGGTTTTCTCATCACGAGAGAGTGCTCGCGAAGCACGACCTCTCTGTAGCGCAGGCGTCCTCGCCTGCCGTACCGCGGACGTCCTCGTCCGCCGACGCTACTTCACTCGTGCGATACGAGAGGAAGCGGCAGGCCGTCGTTCGTGCAGGGCGCTCAATGAACAGGTCGCGCTCTCACTCCGTCGGAGACTCTGTATTCACCGGTTCCGGCGGATTGCGAACCGGAGGGCGGTGGATGTTCAGCTCCATTGAGGGACGGTCCTTCTTGTGGGGGAGGTCGAGGGGTACGGGGCGGCCCGAGCTCGCCGACTCGTAAAGCGCCTCGATGATGCGGACGTCGATCAGGCCCTCGAGTCCGGACGGCTCCGGTTCGCGGTTCTCGAGAATGCAACTGGAGAAATAGAGGAGCTCCGGCGCGAACTGATCGCGATGTGGGAAGCGTCTGCGCGTCTTCGTACCGCCGACTGTGAGCTCGTGAGCGAGCCCCGTCGTGTAAGGGAAGGCAGGTTCGACCCGAAGGTCGCCATCCGTGCCGACGACGCGGTATGAGGCGACGTCCGCTGCGCCGAAGCTGCAGGTGAAGGTCGCGATCCGATCGCCGGGAAAATGAAGGGTTGCAACGGCCATTTCTTCCACTTCCTCAAAACGCTCGTCCTTCCTCGACGCGACGGTCGCGGACACTTCAACAGGCTCGGCGCCAAACAGGTGCCGCGCGGCATTGAGGCAGTAGATGCCGATGTCCCATAACGTTCCTCCGCCGTTGTCCTTCTGCAGACGGACGTCACCTGCCCGCACGTCCTGTGAGAACTCGGATGAGAAATAGCGCACCTCGCCGAGCGTTCCGCTTTGCGCTATTCGAATGGCCTCCAGGCTCGCGTGCTCGAAATGCAGCCGGTAGGCGATCATCAGTTTCACGCGGGCGGCGCTGCACGCCTTCATCATCGCTTCACAGTCGGAGGTGCTGCTCGCCATCGGTTTCTCGCAGAGCACGTGGACTCCGGCTCGGGCGGCTCTCTCGGTATAGTCGCGATGGAGGTGATTGGGCAGCGCGATGAACACCGCGTCGAGCTCGCCGCTGCTGCAGACATTGTCGAACTCGTCGTACGAGGCGCGCAGCGGTACCTTATAACGCTTCCCGATCGCTTCGAGCTTCTCTGAATCGCTCGAGAAGATCGCGCGCAGCTCGGAGTTCTCCTGCGCATGCGCGAACGCCGGAAGAATTGCCACCTGCGCGATGTGGCCGAGACCAAGAACCCCGTAACGGATCTTCTTACCTGAGGGAGACTGCTTCGACTTGCTCATGACACGCGGCGTTGCCACCTCCGTGCCCTGATGCTAATGGACGCGTCAGCCCGCCAGTTGCTTCGGGTCAATCGGCAGCCGGCGGATACGCTGGCCGGTCAACGCGAAGATCGCGTTGGTCACCGCGGGCGCAACCGGTGGGACGGCGGGCTCACCGACCCCGCCCATGCTGTCGCTGCTCTGGACGATGTGCGTCTCGACCAGCGGCATCTCGTCGAAGCGAAGCACCGGATAGTCGTGGAAGTTGCTCTGCTGCACCCGACCTTTCTCGAAGGTGATCTCGCCATACAGAGCGGCGCTCAGTGCGAAAACGACCGAGCCTTCCATCTGCGCAGCAATCGTGTCGGGGTTGACGATCGGACCGCAGTCGATTGCGCAGACGACCCGGTGCACCCGGACCTCGCCCCTCTTCGACACCGACACCTCGGCGACCTGCGCCACATAGCTGCCGAACGAGGCGTGTACTGCGATTCCGCGGGCGCGACCTTCGGGGAGCGGCTTGCCCCATCCTGCTTCCTTCGCCGCCCGATCCAGCACACGCAGGTGTCTCGGCTGATCCTTGAGCAGCTCCCTTCGGACCTCGAGCGGATCGCGACCGGCCGCGTGAGCCAGTTCGTCGAGGAAGCTCTCCACGACGAAGGCGTTCGCCGAGTGGCCGACCGATCGCCACCAGAGCGTCGGCACTCCGTTTGGCGCCTGGTGCCATTCCACGCGCCGGTCTGCGATCGCATACACCGCGTCAGATGCGCCTTCAATCGCAAGCTCGTCGACTCCGTCCTTCACCAGCATCGACGCGAACGGTCCACCGATAATGAACGACTGGCTGACGATCCGTTGCTGCCACCCGGCAATCTTTCCCTCGGCATCGAGGCCGCCGCGCAGACGATGGAGGTAGCGCGGGCGATAGAAGCCGCCCGTGATGTCGTCTTCCCGCGTCCAGATGACTTTGACAGGTGCCTTCACCGCTTTCGAGATCTCGACCGCCTCGACTACGAAATGGCTGTCGAGCACGGCGCGGCGCCCGAACGCTCCGCCGAGGAGAGTGGTGTGCAGCTTGACCTGGGCAGGCGCGAGACCGGCGGCCCTTGCAGCCGCCATCACATCGAGCGTCTGCGACTGCGTGCCGACCCAGACCTCGCAGCTGTCCTTGCGAACGTCCGCGACGCAGTTCAAAGGCTCCATCGGAGCATGGGCCAGGTAGGGGACCTCGTAGTCAGCCGCCAGCGTCTGCTTCGCACCGGCGAGTGCCGCGTCGGAGTCGCCGATGTTCCTGGCAACCAGACCGGGCTTGTCTGCGAGCTCGGCGAACATCACCCCCTCCTTCACGCTGTCGAGATCCGCCAGCGCCCCTTCGTCCCAGACGAGCTCGAGTGCCTGGCGCCCCTTCTCGGCCTGCCAGAATCCGTCGGCCACGACCGCCACCCCGCGACCGATCTCAACGACGTGCCGGACGCCGGGGATCGCTTTCGACTTCTTCGAGTCGACGCTCTTCAGCTTCGCGCCGAACACCGGAGGGCGCGCAACGACGGCGACGAGCATTCCGGGTACGCGAACGTCGATGCCGAAAACAGCGGAACCGTCGAGTTTCGACGGAGTGTCGAGACGCCGGGTCGCTTTTCCGATGAGCCTGAACTTCGCCGGGTCTTTGAGAGTAACCGTCTCAGGAGCCTCGACAGCCGCCGCTTTCTCCACGAGACTTCCGAATGTTGCATGGCGTCCTGACGTGCTGTGGATCACTACGCCGTTCGTCGCGTGGCATTCTTCGGCCGCTACAGACCAATCGGCTGCCGCCGCGGTAACGAGCATGGTGCGTGCGGCCGCCCCCATGTTTCGAAGCCTGTCCCATTCGCTTTTGACGCTGGTACTCCCGCCGGTCATCTGAATCCCGAACAGCGTGTTGTTGTATGCGGGAGCCACGGGGGACGCCTCGACTCTTACGCGCTTCCAGTCGCACTCGAGCTCTTCGGCGAGAATCATCGCAAGCGAGGTGTAGACGCCCTGTCCCATCTCGGAGTGGTTGATGATCAGCGTCACCGAGTCGTCCGAGCCGATGCGAACGAAGGCGTTAGGCTCGAACGTTTTGTCGCTCGTCACTCCCGTTTCGCTCGCGCCGAGTCGAGGGATCTGGATGCCGAGGAGCAATCCTCCCCCGGCGATGGTGCCGGTCTTGAGAAAGTCGCGGCGGCTGAGATTCACGATCTTCATTTCGCCACCTCGCTCGTGGCCTTCGCGGCGCGATGAATGGCACGGCGGATTCGTTGATACGTGCCGCAGCGGCAGATGATGCCGGTCATCGCTTCGTCGATGTCCGCGTCGCTCGGCGAGGCGTTCTCGCGCAGGAGTGCCGCGGCTGCCATGATCTGGCCCGACTGACAGTACCCGCACTGCGGCACATCCTCGGCGATCCATGCGTCCTTCAGCGGGCCGCCCAGCTTTGGATCCAGTCCTTCGATTGTCGTGATCGCGGTGCCTGCCACATCAGAGACCGGCGTCACGCACGACCGAACCGCCTTGCCGTCGACGTGGACCGTACAGGCGCCGCAGAGCGACTGACCGCAGCCGAACTTCGTACCGTTCATCCCGAACGTGTCTCGCAACACCCAGAGCAGGGGAGTGTCGGGGCTGATCGTGACCTCTTGCTCTTCCTTGTTTACCTTGAAGCGGATCATTCGACACCCCTTTCTGAGTGAGCGACGTTGCGCGATTGATTGATTGTCTGCAGCGGTCTCGGCAGTATGAACCGGGATGAAAGCGGGCGCAACGATCGCTTGGGTTCAGGGGTGGGCTGGGCGCGCGGGGCGAGACGCCCCGCTGCGGACGAGGACGTCCGCGGTACGGCGGACGAGGACGTCCGCGCTACAGCGCCTTCGGCGCCACACGCGGCGTCAGGAACTACACGCGGCGTTAGGAACTACTTCTCTCGACGAAGTCCCGGTTCTCTGTAGCGCAGGCGTCCTCGCCTGCCGTACCGCGGACGTCCTCGTCCGCAGGCGGGCGTCTCGCCCGACGGGTCTACTTCGATCGTCGTCGCGCGACGGCTAACGTAGACGGATGCGGGGCGGACGGGACGTCCGCGCTACAAGCGCCTTCGGGCGCTACGCGCCTTCGCGGGCGACGGGCACCACTTCACCACGCCAGTCGCTTCGCTTTCCGAGGAGCATGACGCCGGCGACGATGACGGTGGTTCCCACGATCAGCGAGATCCAGGGGCTGAAGCCGAAGGCGGTGGGGATGTCGCCGATGAGCATGCCGACGAAGCCGATGCCAAGTGCGTAGGGAAGCTGGGTTTTCACGTGGGCGATGTGGTCGCTTCCGGCACCCATGCTCGAAAGAATGGTGGTGTCGGAAATCGGTGAACAGTGGTCGCCCCATACGCTGCCGGCTAAAACCGATGAAATGGTACCGAGCAGGATGATGTGATAGCTGTCGCTTCCGACTGCATGGCCGGTCTCGAGGGCGAGGCGATGGGCGACCGGAATGACGAGCGGCATCAGGATCCCCATGGTCCCCCATGAGGTGCCGGTCGCGAATGACATGGCCGCCGAGGCGAGGAAGACGAGAACCGGAAGCCAGATGGGGGAGAGCACCCCCCTGGTCAGGCCGACGATGAAGTCTGCGGTGTGAAGTTCGCCGGTGATGCCGCCGATCCCCCATGCGAGGACCAGGACGATGAGCGCGAGCATCATCGACTTGAATCCCTCGAGCATCCCTTCCATGGTCTGGGCAAGCGTCAGCAGCTTCTGTCCGAGGGCGAGAGAGATCGAGACGGTAACGGCGGCGAGGCTTGCCCAGAGGAGGCTGTCGAGGCTGGCCGCATTTGCGAACACTTCGCGCAGCCACGTGCCGAGTGTCGGATAGTCTGCGCGATTCAGCCCCGCGGCTCCCGATACATACATACCTCCGATGGCGACGACTACGACTGTGAGGATCGGCAGAAGCGCATTGCGTGCGCGATGGCGCGTTCCTTCGGACGGTGCCAGCGCCTGGTTCGAGTAGTCGGCAAGAGGCACATCGCCCGGTGCAATCACATCGCCGGTGTCGCTTGCGCGTCGTTCGGCGCGGAGCATCGGTCCGAAGTCACGACAGGTGAATGCGATCGTAAAGCCGAGAACCAGCGCAAAGATCGGATAGAAGCGGAAAGGAATCGACTCGATGAATGTCACATACGGATTGAAGGGAAGGCCGAGCTGCGTGAACGACGCGGCAATCAGTCCGACTTCGAAACCGATCCAGGTGGAGATCGGGAAGAGACTCGCTACCGGCGCCGCGGTCGAATCGACCATGTAGGCGAGCTTCTCGCGGCTGATGCGCAGTTTGTCGGTGATCGGACGCATCGTCGAGCCGACGATCAGCGTGTTGGCGTAGTCATCGAAGAAGATCAGCACACCCATGAACCACGTTGCGACCTGGCCACGACGTGCCGTGGTGGCGTAGGGGCGGAGCCGCTGGACGATTCCCTGCGTGCCGCCGCTCTTGCTGATCAGGCCGACCATCCCGCCGAGGAGCATCGTGAAGATGATGA
This sequence comes from Thermoanaerobaculia bacterium, assembly GCA_036385045.1. Classification (GTDB taxonomy): domain Bacteria; phylum Acidobacteriota; class Thermoanaerobaculia; order Gp7-AA8; family Gp7-AA8; genus QHVT01. The sequence continues at coordinate 8,000 of DASVLC010000176.1, forward strand.
TCTTTGCGTGGTCGGAGTCGGCCAGTGCGGTGACGATGATCCCATCGATCGATCGGGCGAAGGCTGTGACGGGGTTCCAGTCGTAGAGGATCAGGGCGCCGGAGAAGACACCGATCGAAAGCGCGACGACGACCTGCCGGAACATGAGCGCGAGGGCAATCGCGATGACCGGCGGGATGATCGAGAGCCAGCCGTAGATCGCATTTACCGACGTGGTCCCGCTCACCCCGCCGGCGCGAACTTCGATCGTGCGACTGCCGCGGGGAAGCGTCGTATCGACGGCGATCGTCTGCTCGCCGGCGGCGAGCGGCACGGTCTTGACGATGCGGCCGTCGACGAGAATCTCTGCTGGCGTTGCGGCAGGAAGATCAGTTGTCGTGATCTTGAGATGGAGAGGTCCGCCGGTTAGCGCAGCACCCTCCGCGGCAACTTCGATCGCAGGGGTTGCGAAGAGAGGAAACGACACGACCAGCAACGGGAGCAGGACTCTGAACCATCTCATGCAATTGCCCTTTGGAGTGCTGGATTTCGGATGCCGCACTCTAGCATAGAGGTGGTGTGGGCCCGGCCCACCCTTTGGTTCCTCGGAGTTCCTCGGTTCCTCGGGCCTTGTAGCGCAGGCGTCCTCGCCTGCCGTACCGCGGACGTCCTCGTCCGCACGCGGGCGTCTCGCCCGGCGTGCGCCGCCCTCCTCGATGTTCGATTCCGAACACTCCGTGCGGAAGCGAACAGTATGGTCGTCGTAACTGTCTGATTCTTCGTGTCAGCTGCGTGGTACGCCGTTCGCCTTAGTGGACGAACATGGATCGGGCCATCGCACCGGAAGTGAAGCGACGAAAGTACCTGCTGCGCGCTGCGATGGTAGTCGTCGCACTTGGCGTTACCGCCTTTGCCCTGGCAGCCGGCATCGACTGGCTGCGGCCCTCGGTTTCGCGTCGCAGTCTGCAGACCGCAAAGGTGACGCGAGGATCTGTTCATGCGGCCGTCCGTGCGAACGGCATCATGGTGCCGGTCATCGAGCAGGTGGTGTCGTCCCCGATCGAGGCGCGCGTACTGCGGATCGAGCGCCGTGCGGGCGAAGCGGTGAGGGTCGGCGACGAGTTGCTGACGCTCGACACGTCCGTGACGCGACTCGAGGCGGCTCGCCTCGACGACAAGGTGGTGCAGAAGGAGAACTCGACGTCGGAGCTCCGTCTCAGGCTCGACGAGAGCATCGCCACGCTCGAGGCTCAGATCGAACAGAAGCGTCTCGACGTCGAGATCCTGCAGTACGCCTCGGACCAGAGAACGCGCCTGCGTTCAGAGGGATTGATCGCGGAGCAGGAGGCACTGGGCGCGAAGGCGGCGGCCCGGAAGAGTGCCATCGAGCTCCGGCAACTCGAGGAAGCGCTGCGGCGGACGCTCGACCTGCGGAAGGTGCAGTTGCAGAGTTCTCAGAGCGAGCTCGTGATGGCACGGCGGGAACGCGACGAGTCACGCAGGCAGCTCGACCTCTCGCTGTTGCGTGCGGAGAGGAGCGGCGTACTGACGTCGATCGTCGGAGAGACGGGTGTCACGGTACGGCGTGGAGACATCGTCGCCCGGATCGCTGACCTCTCCGCCTATCGGGTGGAGGCGACCGTCTCGGACATCCATGCAGCACGACTCAGTGCCGGACTCCGGACCATCGTCATTCTCGATGATCTGCGGCTCGACGGTGAGATCCAGAGTGTCGACCCGCGGATCGTCAATGGCGTGGCGCGCTTCTATGTAACGCTGGACCAGCCAGCCCACGCTCGCATTCGGAACAACATGCGCGCCGAAATTTCGGTGCTCACCGAGCGCCGGGACAACGTGCTTACGGTGAAGAGGGGCGCGCTGGGCCGCAGTGATTATGGATTCGTGATCAGGGGCAGCCATGCCGAACGAGTTCCGATCAACTTCGGCGTGACGGGCGACGAGACGATCGAGATCGTCACGGGAGCGGCGGAAGGTGACGAGCTCGTGATGGCACGGCGGGAACGCGACGAGTCACGCAGGCAGCTCGACCTCTCGCTGTTGCGTGCGGAGAGGA
>DASVLC010000177.1:0-1523 GCA_036385045.1 Thermoanaerobaculia bacterium
GCATCGCCGGATCATCTTCCGCAACTCTGAGGGTGCATCGGGATTCAGTTCCGCAACCGGAACGGGCGCCGCGTTGATGATCTGGTGCATCGTCTCGATCTGCGAGTCGGCATCGAAGGCACGCTGGCGCGTGGTCGCCTCGTACAGCATGCAGCCGAACGAGAAGATGTCAGAGCGGGCATCGACGACCCGTCCCTGTACCTGCTCGGGAGACATGTAGCCGACCGTCCCCATCACCGCACCTTCGTGCGTGTTGCGCACGGCGGTTGCCATCGATGCGCCCCCATCCCCCGGCGCCTTTTTCTCGGTCAGCTTCGCGAGACCGAAATCGAGAATCTTCGCGAAGCCGTCGTTGCTGATCATCACGTTCTCCGGCTTCAGATCGCGATGGACGATTCCCGCTGCATGCGCTTTCGCCATCCCCTCGGCCACCTGCGCGAGCCAGCGAATGAGCTCTTTGAGCGGTGCCTTCTCGCCATGGATCTTGTCGCGGAGTGACAGTCCGCGGACGAGCTCCATCGCAATGTAGTGCACCGGCTTTCCGAGTGTTGAAGGATCCGCGGAGTCCTTCTGCTCGGGCTCGGCGTGTCCGATGTCGTAGATCGTGACGATGTGCGGATGGTTGAGGCCTGAAGCCGACTTCGCTTCGAGTACGAACCGCCGCACCCGCTCCTCGTTCTGAACGAACTCCTGCGGAAGTACCTTCAGCGCGACTGCGCGATCGAGCCGCTCATCGAGCGCTTCGTACACCTCTCCCATTCCGCCTGCTCCGAGGGCGGAAAGAACCCGGTAGTGCGCAAGCGTGACGCCGCGATCGAGAGAAGATGCCATCAGTTGTGAGGGGCCGAGGGGGCATCATACTCCCTCACCGGGAAAGGACTCCTGGCCGACCTGGAAGCCTGCGCACGGCGCGCTGCGATACGATTCGCGGATCGGAGGACTCCATCTATGTTCGCAGTCCGGCACGTGGTCGCTGCTTTTCTTCTGGTCGTCGCATTCGCGGCGGCAGGTCAGAACGTTTCTCGCATGTCGCTGCACGTCGCGAGCGGCCTGAAAGCGGGCGAACAGGTCGTCACGGTCGGTGACGACGGCTGGATCCGCGTCCGCTACAGCTACAAGGACAACGGCCGCGGTCCGGACATCGAGGAGCGGCTGCGGCTGGCCCCCGACGGGACGATCGCCGAGTATCAGTCGAAGGGAACGACCACCTTTGGCTCGGTGGTCGACGAGCGCTTCACCCGCAAGGGGTCACGCGCGGAATGGAAGTCGACCTCGGAGTCGGGACGGGCAACCGTGACTGATTCCGCGCTCTATGTCCCGATCAACAGCTCGTTCGTTCCAATGTCGGCGTCGATCGCAGCGCTGGCGCGCCGACCGGACGGAAAACTCCCCTTACTTCCGGGAGGTACGCTGACCCAGCGGGCCGTCGACACCATCACCATCACGCACGAAGGGGAGAGCCGCGATCTCCAGCTCCTCGCCCAGACAGGCATCGGCCTCAGGCCGGCTCTCGCCTGGAGCAC
>DASVLC010000178.1:0-7874 GCA_036385045.1 Thermoanaerobaculia bacterium
CAGGCTTCGGCGAGAGAGCGGGTGTCGGGATCGCGCTTGATCTCGTCGCGGCAGCGGGAGACGAGTGTCGAGATGCCCGCGCGGGTGAATCCAAAGAAGATTGGGGGACAGGCCTTCAAAGGTCAGGCCGGGGTCAGCTGAAAGAATGGAGAGAGCATCCGGTCCGAAGCGGATCGGCCACAACCGACCGGCGGTTGATCCTGCTGGACGCTCGATGAGGGGGTCCTTCGACCGTCCTCCACCCCTGCCGCCCGCACTCCCGCCCTCGGGGTTCCGGCGGCTCAGGATGACAGGCATCCGCAGGTTCGTCTGGTTGGACTACTCGATTGCCTGCACATTACAGAGTACGCAGCTTGCGAGGCCCCTCGCCTGCCCGCCTACACGCCCGCTCGGGGTGACATCGCAAATTGCCGTCACTTAAGGGTAGACGCCTGTCATCCTGAGCCGCCGGAACCCCGGGGGTGGGGGCGTGGGCGGGAGGGGTGGAGGACGGTCGAAGGATCCCCTCATCGTGGGTCAGGGCGGGTGGGCGATGCATCCTGCCCGGTCGCCGATGAGGGGGTCCTTCATCGTCCTTTGCCCCTCACACCCTCACGCCCACCCCCGGGGCGTCGGCGATTCAGGATGACAGCGAGGGGGCTGGCTCAAGGCCGACCGCCCTCAGTGCTTGGCGTACCCCTCGTGCTCCTCCCCATACCCGCCGTGATAGTCCGCACTGTCCGGCCGCTTGATCTGCGACTGCGAGACGATGCGATCGCGCCGGATGCCGCGGAAGTCGGCGAGTGAGTTCCACCCTCGCTCCGCGTTGCGATCGAGGAAATCGGACATTCCCTGCTTCAGCTCCTTGATCACGTTCGGCCCGATTGCATGGTCGAGCATCGCCGCGGTGCAGACCTGGACGGTGCCGCAGCCGAGGAGGAAATAGTTGAGTGCGTGATCAAACGTCGACACGCCGCCGATGCCCGAGAACTCGTTGTTCGGGAAGGCCGTCGTCATCTGCGCCATCTTCGCCAGCGAGAGGGGGAGGATGGCCGGTCCGCCGAGGCCGCCGGACGAGACGAGCCCTTCGACGTTGACCTCGAACTCTAGAGTTACCGGATCGATGACCGGGAGAGAGGGGAAGGTGTTGGACGACGAGATGGCGTGCGCTCCTCCCCTGAACGTTGCCTCAGCCTCCTCGGCGATGTTCGACGTTGCAGGCGTCAGCTTCACCCACACGGGGACCTTGGCCACTTCACGGACGGCCATCGTCACCACCGAGCAGAGAACCTTGTCCTTGCCGACGTTCGAACCCATGTCGATGCGGTCCATGTGCGGACAGGAGAAGTTGAGCTCCACGCCGTCGGCGCCTGCGTCCTGTACGCCGCGTGTCAGCTGCTGCCAGTTCTGCAACTCCTTGTCGTTACCGGAGCCCGCCATGATCGAGGCGATGAGGATCCGGTCGGGAAACGCCTTCTTGATGCTCTCGATACGAGGGAGCCACCAGTCGATGGTCTTGTCGGAGATCAGTTCCCAGTTCCACGATGCGAGCAGAGTTGACGACGGGCGCTTGACCATCGAGATGCGGGGCGACTCGCTGTCGGACCGGAAGAACTTCGTCTTCGGTCCTTTCACGTTCGTCACCGGGTGAAGGCCGACCGTCTTGGTGACGACACCTCCCCATCCGGCTTCGAACGCCCGCATGATGTTCGCGTCCGATTCCGTTGGTGGCGCCGAGGCGAGAAGGAATGGATTCGTGAAGTGAAGCCCGGTGAATGTCGTGCTCAGGTCGGCCATGGTTTCCTCTCAGGCGTGGGACGGTCTGCTGTTGTCTCCGGTCTGTCGTTTCATCATGACCAGATACAGGACGAAGCTCAACACGAACGTGACGAACCATGCGTACGTGTAGAGATGATCGAAGACGTTCGGGTTTGCGATCTGGCCACCCGGAGTGAACGCGGCGCGGAGGAATCCGGGCGTGACCGGCAGGATCGAAATGACCAGCGCGGTGATAGCGCGCCAGTTCGTGCCTCTCGAGTATGTGTACTCACCTTCCAGCGCGAACAGATCATGCAGGTTCAGCTTCTGACGGCGCACGACCCAGTAGTCGGCGATCAGAATGCCACCCAGCGCACCCATCAGGCTCGAGTATCCGATCAGCCAGGTAAAGATGTACGCAGCTGCATCCGAGTAAAGCTTCCACGGCATCATCACGATGCCGATGACTGCGGTGATCAGCCCACCTGTGACGTACGAAATCTTCCGCGGATTCAGATTCGAGAAGTCGTTAGCCGGCGACACCACGTTCGCCGCCATGTTCGTCGTGATCTGTGCGCAGAGCACGACGAGAGCGCCGACGATGATGACGGCTGGAGAGCCGACCATGGTGATGAGCTCGATCGGATCCCATACCGCGCGCCCGAACACGACGATCGTCGCGCTGGTAACCGCGACACCGATGAAGGCGAAGGCGGTCATGGTCGTCGGGAGTCCGAGTGCCTGTCCCGTGATCTGTGAACGCTGGCTTTTCGCATAACGGGTGAAGTCGGGGATGTTGAGCGACAGCGTCGCCCAGTAGCCGACGTTCGCCGTGAGTGCTGCCGGGAAGAGCGTCCAGAAGGGCGTCTGTCCCTGCCTGAGCCGCGTCGACTCGCTCAGGACGTGACCCAGGCCACCGCCATTGCGGACTGCCCAGAACAGGAGCACGACGCCACCGGCGAGCAGGAGCGGCGCCGCCCAGCTCTCCAGCACCTTGATCCCCTCAGTGCCTCTGATGATGATCGCGACCTGCAGCAGCCAGAACGCGCCAAAGGCAATCGCCTTGCTGGCAGGGATTGCCGACCACGCGGGCCAGGCGGCCGTCAGAAGTGCGTCGAGGGCGAGACCACCGATCCACGTCTGAATTCCGAACCAGCCGCAGGCGACGATCGCCCGAAGCATTGCCGGAACGTTCGCTCCGCGCACCCCGAAACTCGCCCGGCAGAGAACCGGGTACGACACGCCGTACTTCGTTCCGGCGTGCGCATTGAGGACCATCGGAATGAGCACGATCACGTTTCCCAGCAGGATCGTGATGAGCGCCTGAGCCCACGTCATCCCCTGCGTCATCAATCCTGACGCGAGCGTGTAGGTGGTGATGACCACCGACATCCCGATCCAGAGAGCGGCGATGTTGTAGGTCGACCAGGTTCTCCGCGAGAGCGGCGTCGGCGCGAGATCCTCGTTCCAGAGCGGGCTCGCGGAAACGTCTGCTTCGAGCTCCACGAAATCAGAATCCTGGACGGACACGTCCGTCGAAGTCATGCGGGCATAACCTCCCTGTCGGAATGGGGGTGATTGTACGCCGGGGAGGGGAGGGGGGCAGCGCCGTAGGCGCGATTGACCTTAGCCCAGGACGCCAGTCCTGGGTAGTTTGTGAGCGAAGGTGAGTCCCGTAGGGACGATTGAGGGTTCGGCTTCAATCGTCCCTACGGGACTTCTGCTGAACGTACATGGTCCCAGGACTCCGTCCTGGGCTAAGGTCAATCGCGCCTACGGCGCTGTGTGACGCCCCGCTTCCCCAGTCCCCTCACGACATCCAGTTCACGCCCGCTTCCTTGTTCCACTTCGTCGTCATCTTCTTCGAGCGTGTCCAGAACTCGATCGAACCGCGGCCCGTGATGTCGCCGGTGCCGAACTTCGACTCGTTCCAGCCGCCAAAGCCGAACGGTTCGCGCGGAACCGGGACGCCGACATTCACGCCGACCATGCCAGCGCTCGCCTTCTCCATGACATAACGCGCTACGCCGCCGCTTTCGGTGAAGACTGATGCAGCGTTGCCGTAGCGCGAGCTCTGCTGGACGCGAAGCGCATCGTCCACATCATCCGCACGAATGATCACCATGACCGGCCCGAAGATCTCCTCACTCGCGATCTTCATGTCAGGCGTCACACGGTCAATCAACGTCGGACCGACGTAGAAGCCACCTTCTTTGCCGGGAACGACATAACCTCTGCCGTCGACGAGCACCTTCGCGCCCGCGGCCTCGGCCTCGCTGATGTAGCGCTCGATCCGCTCCTTCGCCGCCTTCGAGATCACGGGACCGATGTGGGTTCCGGGAACTATGGAGCGAACCACGTCAGCCATCCGTTCGATGATGTGATCGGTCGAGCCGACGGCCATCATCACGGAAGCTGCCATGCAGCGCTGTCCCGCACAGCCGGACATCGACGCGACGACGTTCGTCGACGTCATCTCGGGCTCGGCGTCCGGCATGACGATGAGGTGGTTCTTCGCGCCGCCAAGGGCGAGTACTCGCTTGAGGTTCGCCGAGCCGCGGCGGTAGACGATCTTCGCGACATGCGTGGAGCCGACGAAGCTGATCGCCTCGATTCCCGGGTCGTCACAGATCGCCTCCACGGTTTCCTGTCCGCCGTGCACGATGTTGAAGACGCCGGTCGGAAGACCAGCCTCCGCGAGCAGTTCCGCGATCTTTCCTGAACTGATCGGCACTTGCTCGGATGGTTTCAGAATCATGCAGTTCCCGAGGGCAAGCGCGTTCGGGATCGTCCAGTTAGGAACCATGTTGGGGAAGTTGAAGGGAGTGATGGAGGCGACGACTCCGACCGGATAGCGTTCGACGCGACACTCGACACCGCGTGACACTTCGAGCACTTCACCCGGAACGATCTGCGGAAGCGAAACGGCGAACTCGCACAGCTCAGCCGACTTGAGAACCTCGGCCTCCGCTTCGCTCCGGATTTTGCCGTTCTCTTCCGTCACGATCCGTGCGAGCTCGTCGATGTTCTTCTCGAGCAGAGCCTTATAGCGATAGAAAACCTGCGCCCGCTCCTTGATCGGCGTCGCCGCCCACCCTGGGGCCGCCTTGCTCGCCGCCTCGACCGCCGCCCGGACCTCTTCGGCGCCCGAGAGCGGAACGTGGGAGATCACCGAGCCATCGGCCGGATCGACGACATCGAGAAGCGATCGCTTCGAAGCGCCGGTAAACACTCCGCCGATGTAGTTGCGTACGTCTGGATGCCGAGTAGGCGCCGGCTGCTCGATCGCAGTCATGAGAACCCTCCGTGGTTGGTGACGACAATGTACTGCGGGTGGGAGGTGATTCGCGAATTGAGAATTGAGAATTGAGAATTGAGAAGTGCCCGCCTGTCATCCCGAGCCGCCGGAGCCCCGTGGGTGGGCGTGCGGGTGTGAGGGGCGGAGGACGGAGAGGGATCCCGTGCTCGACGACCGGGCAGAATGCACCGCCCGCCTCCCTGACGCTCGATGACGGGATCCCTCAACCGTCCTCCACACCTCCCGAACGCTGCGGCGCGGCGGTAACCAGCTCGTACAGTTCGACGGCGAGCCGCCGCCGGTCGCCACTTCGCAGCGACGGTACTTCCGCCGGAACGAACGACTCCTCCGCTTCGATTCGAACGATCGGTGCGCCGGCGGGAACCGGAACCACCATCGAGCGCGGATCTCCTCTGACGATCTCGAACGTGCCGGCAGGCCTCCCATCGACGGAGATACTCACCTGGTTCCGCTCGAGCGGCGCCGCGGAAGGAAGCCCGAGGCGGATGGTCAGCATGCGCTCACCACCTTGAGGGAGCTGAATTTCGGCGGCCGGATCGAGCCAGCGCCACTCGAGACCGTCCTGTTCCCGCTCCGGTGCATAAACGCCGCGCACGGCTCGGAACCGGCGCTCGGGCGGAACGGGAATGATCGAGGTGGCGCGGTAGTGGTTACGGGTCAGTTTCAGGTAGGCGTCGCTCGGTTTCCAGGCGAACACCCGTGCGTCGCTCCGTGAGGTCGCGCCGTCAGCGTAGATGAAGAGCGGAACCTCGGGGCGGTCGTAGAACTTCTCGAGCCCGTCGTCGACGCGGTGCGGATCGAACTGTCCCAGAAAGTACGTTGCGTGAGGCCAGAGCGGGAGCTCGTAGAGCACGACCGTCCCGGGGGGGAAGTTCGCGCGTGCGTATTCCGCAGCGCGCACCGGCGGCGAGTCGCTGGTCCTGCGTTGGATGAGAAGTGGGCTGACCCACGCCGCGAACGCAACCGAGAGAAGCAGGGGAAGGATGAGTGGCGGAACAGAGAGCCTGCGAGCGATCGCAATGGCGCCGAAGGCGGCGAGGAACGCGGTGGTCAGCACGAAGGGAATCGCATAGCGGACTCCATCCGCGGGATCCATCACGGCGAGCGCGAAGGCGATGTAGGTCGCCGCGCCGACTCCGATCGGGATGAATATACGCAGTCGCGCTCGCAGAAGCAGAAGGAACCCGGTGCCGGCGAGCGCGAGCAGGCCGAGCGCCATCCATTCGGTTCCCCAGGCCCGGCCGATAAAGCGGAAGGCGATCCGCGCCGGTGTCCAGCCGGTGCGCGATTCCGCGGCATCCTGTGCCGCCAGATACTCTCCCTGGCCTCTTTCGAATGCGATGAGTTCGGGAACGCCACCCACCGCGATCGTCAGCGGAACGAGCCAGGCGATGCAGACCAGCGTGAAGACGACGAGGGCAACCACGAGCGGCCGAAATCTCGCGAATCCTTCGACGTCACGGCGGCGGAGGAACGGGAGCGCGGTGAGGAACAGCGGGACGACGAAGATGGAGAACTGGATCCGCCAGCCGACCGCCAGCGCCGCGAAAAGCGCGAAAAGAGCAGGCGACGCGGGATTGCGTGTCAGGAAGTAGAGTGCGGCGGCGAGGAGCGCGATCGCTCCCGGCTCGGAAATCGGCAGCGTCGAGTGAACGAGCATGGCGGGGGAGACGTAGAAGAGCCATGCGCCGGCGACGCCGGTCACGTCGTCTCCTGCCAGATTCCGGAAGGCGAGCGCCAGCAGCACGAACCCGGCGATCGATCCGAGGAGACTGATCGTCATCAGCGTCGCAAAGTCGCTCGGGACCACCAGACGAACGATCTGTGCAACGTGGATGAACAGCGGGTAGCCGGGAGGCGGAGGGTGATGGGCCAGCGGATCGTACTGATCCAATGCCTGGAAGAAGAGCGGCTCGTCGAACTCCCACGGACTCGCCGGCATCACGGCGAGGAGAAGGAGTACGTGCGCGGCGAGCGCGATCCAGAACGTTCGTGAGCTCAGCAAAGCGGACACTATAATCCGCCGTCCGGTGCGCTACATCAACGCTCTTCGTCTGTTGCACGACGTGTACGGCAGGTACCCGGCGAGTCATCGTCTGCATACGCTCGTCCGCTTTCTTACCTGTCCGTTCCTCCGCACCCTCGACGTCCTGCCGAAGAGCGGCAGAATTCTCGAGATCGGCGCAGGCCACGGAATCTACTGCTACCTCGCGGCGAGGACCGGGAACTCTCGCCAGGTCTTTGCCGTCGAGCCCGATCTGCGCAAGACACTCCTCCCGACTCACGCCGCCGGAGTCCGTTGGATCGCCGGATTCGACGTTTGCATCCGCGGAGCGTTCGACGCGATTGTCGTGTACGACGCCACCTATCGGATGACGATCGAGGAGCGAACGGTGATCTACCGCCGCATCTTCGACCGTCTGGTGCCGGGGGGGACGTTCATCCTCAAGGATATGGACCCGGAGCGCCGGCTGAAGATGCGCTGGGCGCGCCTGCAGGAGTGGCTGTCGGACTCGCTGCTGAAAGTCAGTCTGGGCAGCGGTTTCATCTACCAGACCAGAGCCGAGGTGGAGGCGACACTGCGCGCAATCGGATTCGAAGGCATCCGCGCGCGTCGCATCGACCGCTTCTATCCGCATCCTCATCTGATCTACACGGCAAGGAAGCCGGGGTGAGGCGGTTCCTCGGAGTTCCTCGGGGGTTTCTCGGGGTCGTGCCGTAAGTCCGCTCCCGTGCCTTGTTGCCCTTCTCCCCCCACGGCTTTTTTGTGGGGGGAGAAGAGCCTGCCCTGAGCGAGCGCAGCGAGTCGAAGGGTGCC
>DASVLC010000179.1:0-14012 GCA_036385045.1 Thermoanaerobaculia bacterium
CTCGATCGCGGCATCGATCGACGCCAGTGCGATACGGCCGTACTCCGCGTCGATCCTGCCGTGATGGAGTGGGCCGGAGCCGCCGATGTCGATGAATCTTTCGGCCCCTGCGACCTCACCTGCCCAGCTGCGCGAGCCGAACAGCCACGCCGGAACCTTCGCCTGATCGAGCGCCTTCGCGACGATCTCGGCCCCGATGCCGGCCGGGTCGCCGAGCGAGATGGCGAGCGGCTTCATTTGGGGAGATTTTAGGGGAATTGAGAATTGAGAATTGAAAATTGAAAACGAAGCTTGGTTCAGCGCCGCTGGATGAGCAGGCCATGCTCGTCTTCGCGGTAGAGAATGAAGCCCCTACAGCTCGTCCTGTTTGAAGAGGTATTTGATCCAGCGCTTCTGGATGAGCAGGTTAGGCTCGCCTTCGCGGTTCACCTTGAGGCAGTCGCGGTCGTACCACTCGATGCAGCCCTCGATCCGCTCGCCGTCGTTCATGACGACGACCATCGGGGTCTTCGCGTTCATCTGCTTGAGATAGTAGAAATTCTCGGCATTGGTCGCGTCGGGAGGAGTGCTTTTCGTACTGCTCTGGTAGTTCGGCTGGTACTGATGACGCGAACCGCCGTTTCCATTGCCGTTCCCGTTCTGGCGTCCGCGGGACCGTTTTGGGTCGGCGGCAGCCCGATAAGACCTGCTCCGTCCGTACGCCGAATTTCCGTCCGCCTGGTGCGGTCTGGTCGTGGTTGGCATCGCCTTCCTCCGTGTTCTTGATTGATGTGGGATGTACTTGCCGTGGCGGATGTGCGAGTTGCGTGCCCGTGTGGGTTGCGGCGCCCCGCGGTTTTCCCTAGAATTGCCCGCCGGCTCCGCCGCACTGCTGTTCGGTCATCCTGCCGGACAGGGCCCTCATCGCGGCCAGCTACAGCCAGGACACGCAACCTACCGGAGGCTCTCCGCTTGAATTCCGTCGTCTGTATCGCTCACGTACCCGACACCGAAACCAGAATCAAGATCGCCGGCGGCCGCAAGGTCGAAGAGGCCGGGGTCAAGTTCATCATGTCCCCTTATGACGAGTACGCGCTCGAAGAGGCGATCCGCCTCAAGGAGAAGAGCGGTGGGGGCGATGTCACGGTCGTGACATTCGGTCCCGAGCGTGCTCAGCAGGTGCTGCGCGAAGCGATCGCCCGCGGCGCCACGAAAGCCGTCCATGTGAAAGGCGAGGCCGGCGATGCCGACGCACTCGGCATCGCGAAAGTGCTGGCAGCCGCCATCCGCTCGCAGCCGCACGAGATCGTCTTCTTCGGCAAGCAGGGCGTCGGGACCGACAACGGTCTCGTTGGACCGATGGTCGCCGAGTTGCTCGGTTACCCGCAGGTGAACGTCGTGACCCATCTCGAGATCGGAGAGGGGAAGCTGACGGCACACCGGGAGATCGAAGGCGCCGAGGAGATCATCGAGGCGCAGCTTCCGGCGGTGGTCACCGCGCAGAAGGGGTTGAACGAGCCGCGCTTCGCCTCGCTCAAGGGAATCATGGCGGCGAAGAAGGTGACGGTCGACGCGAAGTCGATCGCCGATCTCGGACTCGACGAAGCCGACATTTTCTCGAAACGGGTCGTCATGGTGTCGCTCGAGCTTCCGCCGGAGAAGAGTGGCGGACGCAAGATCGACGGCGCCGACGCGAGTGCCGCGGCGCAGGAAATTCTCAAGTACATCCGAGACGAAGCGAAGGCGCTGTAAGCGCGCCACGACACGTCGAACGGCCTTTTCGAAATCGCCACTGCACGGAGACAGCACGATGCCAGGTGTTCTCGTATTCATCGAAAGCAAAGAAGGGAAGCTCAAGAAGGTCTCACGCGAGGTGCTCTCGATCGGGCGCAAGCTCACCGAGGCGACCGGCGGAGAACTGACGGCCTTTTCGACCGACGCCTCATCTGCCGCGGAGGCTGGCCGCCTCGGAGCGGCCCGCGTGTTCGTCGCCGCGACTGACGCTTACCTCACCGAGCCTCTGACCGCGGCGCTCGTCGAGGCGATCGGGCAGGCGCAGCCCGATGTCCTGCTCTTCGGCGGAACGTCGAACGGTCGCGATCTCGCGCCGCGCGTCGCCGCGCGTCTCGATGCAGGCGTCGCCTCCGACGTCGATCGACTCGAATGGGCCGACGGAAAGCTGAAGGCAAGGCGCCCCGTCTACTCCGGCAAGGCCTTCGCCACGGTCGAAGTCACCGGGAAGCCGGCCATCGCCACGACGCGGCCGAACGCGTTTCCGGCCGAAAGCCCCGGCGACGGGACTGCCGAAGTGGTGAACATCGCGGTCGACGCCGGGTCCAGCCGCACGAAGCTGATTGAAACCCGCGTCCCGGAGACGAGTGAGATGCCTCTCGTTGAAGCCGACATCATCGTCTCCGGCGGTCGCGGCCTCAAGGAAGCGCAGAACTTCTCCTACATTCGCGACCTCGCCAACGCCATCGGCGGAGCGGTCGGTGCCTCGCGTGCGACCGTCGACGCCGGCTGGATCGACCATCAGAACCAGGTCGGCCAGACGGGCCGAGTCGTGAGCCCCAACGTCTACATCGCCGCAGGCGTATCGGGAGCGATCCAGCATCTCGCCGGCATGTCGTCGTCCAAGCACATCATCGCCATCAACAAGGATCCCGAGGCGCCAATCTTCCGCATCGCCGACCTCGGCGTCGTGGGCGACCTCTTCCAGATCCTCCCGGCCCTCACCGAGGAAGTGAAGAAGGCGAAGCATTAGGGGGGAGGGCGAGGAGTGCGCGATGGGCGAAGAGTCGCGCAGAGAGGGGCGACACAAAGCTCGCGTCGTGAGGCTGGCGGTCAGATGCGGTGCATCGGTTTGGCGCGCACGTTACGGAGTACAAGCCTGCGAGGCCCCTCGCTTGCCCGCCCCTCCGCCCGCTCGGGGTGACGCCGGTTAAGTTGCGGGCGATCGGGCGCGGGTATCCGCGGTTACGCGCCGTAAGTTGCCGACGAATGTAGCGCGGGCGTCCTCGTCCGCAACGCGGGCGTCTCGCCCGCCGTGCGCCGCCCTTTCGAGCCGGGCGACAACCCCGCCTTACGACGTCGGGCTGTCGGGGGAGCCGGGGGTCGGCGGTTCGTCGACTTCGTCGCTGCCGATGACGAGGGCGGCGGCGGTGGAGGCGCCGACGGCGTCGTCGCCGCAGCTGACGGACATCCGCATGACGTGGCGTGCCCAGGCGGTCTCGCAGTCGCCGGTGACACGGGCGCGGAAGATGCGCGGGCTTTTTGCGACCACGCGGCTGCCGTCGAGAAGGACGAAGTAGTACTCGAACTCGTCGCCTGCATCGAAGCGCGGGAAGACGACGCGGCTGAATGGACCGTCGTTCACCCCTTCGACCGAGCACCAGTCGCTGGTGTTGACTCTGCGGAAGTAGCCGCGAAGCTCGCCCTCTCCGGTCACGCCGACCTGCATTAGAGGCAGCTCACTGGCGCGGACGCAGGCATTCGGGGTGTGCTCGACCGCCAGCTTCGTCCTCCCGAGCGGGGGAGTCGACTGCGCCAGCAGAGCGGTGGTCAGGAGGATCGAGAACGCGAGCAGGAGTCGGTTGCGCATGGTGGTCACCTGGAATTGTACGCCTAGGTTGCTCCGAAGAACCGGCGCACCCTTGTAAATAGTCCGTGATTGACCTCCTCGCCGGGCTCCGGATCCCACGGCAATCCGGCTCCGGCAACGACGGCTGCCGGATTGTGGCGAGTCAGCTGATCGGCGATCTCGTCTCCGACGAGCTCCCGCAGCCTTCGAATCGCCGCGCTCACGCGTGGCGGGCGTTTGGTCGTGTTGTGCGCGTCGGTGGCGAGGAAGTGGATCAGCCCCGCCTCGAGAAACGTTTCTGCGGCCGCCTGGGCCTTCTTTCCAAACTCACCGACGAGGCTGCCTGCGGTCAATTGCGTCTTCAGCCCATGCTCGACCAGCGAGCGCAGCAGCTCGGGTCTGGCCTGAAGCATCAGGTTGCGTTCCGGATGCGCGAGGATGGGAGTCCATCCCTCGAGCTGTGCCCGATAGAGCGGTTGCTCGATCATCGGCGGCACGCCGTTGGCGGGTAGTTCGAGCAGTACGTAGCGGCTGCCGGCGAGCGGAGCGATCGACTCTCCCGCTTGCAGCACATCGCACATGTCGTGAGCGAAGAAGTATTCGGAGCCGAGGAGCAGCTTCGGCGTGTTGCCGGTTCTGACCTGCAAGGCGCGCAGTTTCGCCGCGAGCTCCTGAAGGGTGAATGCTGGCCATCGTCCCCGCAGCACGTGAGGCGTCGCAACGATGGTCTCGATCCCCTCGCTCGCGGCGATCGAGCACATCTCGGCCGCTTCTTCGATCGAGTCCGGACCGTCATCGACGCCGGGGAGGCAATGGTGATGGATGTCGATCATCGGCGAGTGGCTGCGGCGACACAGCCGGCGGTCAGGCCCGCGATTTCACCTTCGGGCTGTCGGGCGGCTCTTCGTGCGACTCGTAGTAGTCGTAGTAGCTCTTCTTGTAGTTGTAGCCGTACTGATGGAGATCGAGATTGTTGAGGATCGCGCCGAGGATCGGGATGTTGGCCTGGCGGAGCCGTTCGGTCGACCGCTGGACCAGCTCGCGTGCCGTCTGGCCGCCGTGGACGCAGAGGATCACCCCGTCGGCGTGTGCCGAGAGCACGACCGCGTCGGTTACGGCGAGCACGGGAGGAGAATCGAAGATCACATAGGCGAAGCGGTCGCGAACCTCTTCGATCAGCTGCTTCATCCGTTCGGATGCGAGCAGCTCCGACGGATTGGGCGGAATCGGACCCGACAGGATCACCGAAAGGTTCGGAACCTCGGTGGGCTGGATGACGTCGTCGAGAGGAATGTTCGCTGCCAGGAAGTTCACCAGGCCGAAGCTCGACCTCGAGTGAAAGACTTTCTGCACACGAGGCCTGCGCAGGTCGGCGTCGGCGAGCAGCACCGGCCTTCCCATCTGTGCGAGCACGGTCGCGAGGTTGACGGAGGTCGTCGTCTTCCCCTCGCGCGCGAACGAGGAGGTCACGACGATGACCTTTGGCGAGTTCGCCGAGGCCAGGAGCAGCGAGGTTCGCAGGGCGCGATACGCCTCGGCGATCGGCGATCGGGAGTTGGTGTGTGGAAGCAGCTCGATGTCGGGCGTCTTCTCTGACGCCGCGTCGACCGCACGAAGGCGTGGACTCGAGCGGCCATAGGCATAGCTGTAACCCGAGCCGCGCGCGATCGAGGCGGCGGCGGGAATGACGCCGAGAGTCGCGAGGCCCGTGACGCGCTCGAGGTCCTCGGGTGACTTGACCGAGCGGTCCATGTATTCGAGGAAGAAGATCGCGCCGAGCCCGAGGATGATGCCCAGAGGGAAGGCGTTCTGCAGGTTCTTCTTCATCGTCATGTTGAAGCGGCCGCCGGGGAGTCGTGCGCGGTCGACCCAGTGGACGTTGGACGACGCGGAGCCGCGGAGGCGTGCGGCAACCTCGGTTTCGCTGAGTTGCTTCTGCAGCGTTGCCAGCTGCCCCTGCTTGGTCTCGACCGCCATCCGGAGGTCGAGATACTGGGCCGCGTCGACGTTCAGTTGCTGAGCTTCGGTTCGCTGCTCGCCGTAGGCCCTGCGGAGCGACCCTTCACGTGACGAAGCGGCAGAGAATTCGGCGCGTGCCGCTTCTATCGCCTTCGTGTACGCCTGCCGAACCGCTGTATCGCGAGCGGAGCGTGTCTTCTCGATCTGCCCCGCGAGCTGCTGCATCGTCGGATGGCCTTCGCGGAACTGCCCCAGCTTCTCGCTGTAATCGCGTTGCAGCCGCGCCAGCTCGTCAGCCAGCCTGAGAACCAGTGGATCGGTGTTGCCGACGGTTTCGGCGGGCGTGTTCTGCAGAGCCGTCAGCGCCGCCTGCTTCTCGAAGACGAGATTCTGTGCTGCCGTGAGATCGGAGTTCAGCTGCGTGAGCTTCTGCATCGTCACGTTGCCGCTGCTCTCGCCGACCGTGATGATGCCGCGGCTCTCGCCGTACTCCTGCAGCTGCTGGCGGCTCAGGTCGAGATCGGCGCGAACCGTCGAGATCTGCCGGCTGAGGAACTCATTCGCCTGCTGAACGGTCTCCACCTTCTTGGCGATGTTCATCCGGATGTACGAGTCACCCCAGGCATTCGCGATCTTCTGGGCGAGAGTGGGCGAGTCGCCGATGTAGGAGATGTCGACCAGCGAAGTGTTCTTCACGGGAGAAACCGTGATGCGGGGAATCAGGGAGCTTGCGAGACTCTCCTTGATGTCTTCGATCTCGGCGGGGGTCTTACCGGCAATCCCGGGGGGATAGAACTCGGGATCGTTGTAAAGCTTGTGGTCCTCGACGACGCGGAGAGCGAGGCCGCGGCTCTTGAGCAGGACGAACTGCGTCTGAAAGAACTGCTGCTCGGATGCCGCGATCCCGAAGAGGTCTTCGACCGTGAGGGCTCGGGCGTCACGCTCGATCTGAATCTGGATTGCCGAACGGTAGAGCGGCTTCTGGAAGTAGCTCACCAGGAAGGTCACGGCCAGAACGCTCACCAGAATCGCTACGGCGACCTTCCAGCGCTTCCGTATGACGGACCAGTAATGGGTGAGGTGGACTTCCTGCTGGGTGTTCAGATCCATCGTGCATCCGTTCCGGCGCGATCAGAAGATCGCTTCGGCAAGGTACACCGTGTCGTTGTCGCGGAGCACCTCATCCGCTCGTTTGCCCCTCAGGATGTCGCGATAGTTTACCCGGATCGTCAGCTGCTGTCCGTTATTCATCCGCTTGATGATGACGTTTCGCGACGCGCGGTCGGTGGGCCCTCCCGCGTCGGCGATCGCCTGCAGCAGAGTCGGTGTCTGGGAACTGCGGAACTGCGCCTTCCCGGGCTTCATGACCTCACCGAGAAGATAGATCGTGATGGGAGCATCGGGCGGGATGTTGACCAGATCATTCGGCGCGAGCGGGATGTTCGCATCGGGGTTGCCGTTGACCATCAGATCTTCGATCGAGATCGCGACCTGTTCACTCAGGCCACTCCGTCCGGTTCGCAGGACGTAGAGCTCTTTACCCGCGGCTGCCGTCAGGCCGCCTGCCTGCGTGATCGCCTGGATCAGTGTCGTGGTACCGGTCGCCGTGATGCGCCCCGGACGGACGACGGCTCCGACGACCGAGATCGGTTTGCTGGCAAACTCGACCACCTGAACGGCTACGGTTGCGCGCGCCAGGTAATTTGCCTCGAGCAGTGACTGCAGCCGGGCCTCGATCTGCGATGCCGACAAGCCAGCCACGAGAACCTTGCCGAGGACATTGAGCGCGACGTTTCCATCTTCACCGACCACGGCGCGCCCGCTGATTTGCGGGTCCTCGATGACCTTGACGTCGAGAACGTCACGCGGTCCGACGGGCGAATCGGTTGACAGGAAAGGGAGCTCCTGGGCGGTGGCGCCAACGGCCAGCAGCAGGAGCAGCATCATCGAGATTCCGATACGCGTCATAGAAGTCCGAATTTTTATCGCCTCAGCGCCGCCCATTTCGGGGGTGAAACATAGTATCGGTTGGATGTCAGTGATACTTGTCGACGGCGTCAAACTATCGTCATTATTGCTTGGGTTTGAACTGTTATTTGGACGTTATAGCGTGTAGGACAACCGGATTACCCATCGTATTCCGGAGTCGTTGTCGATCCCGATGGTCGATTCCCGCTCGTACCAGCCTGCATCGAGGCCGGCCTGAAGCCTGCGCATGTTGTAAGTGAAGCCGACCCAGGTGAATGAAATGGTGTCCTCGCGGTCCTGACCGAGGTAGAGGCGGACGTAGTCGTCGCGCTGCCAGGCGGAACCGGCGTGGAGCATCAGACGGCGTGTGGCGTCGTAATCGATCTTGCCACTGACCGCGGTTGAGACGTAGAAGTTGTTGTCGAGCAGGATCGAGAAGCCGACGTCGCGATCGGCGCGTGCTGAGTAGAGCCAGCGGCCGTTGCTGCGACTGGCTCCCACATTTGCACCGATGCCGCTGTAGTCCTCTTCGTCCGGACTTGCGAAGTCGAGCTTCAGCGGACCCGCTTCCACGCGAATCTGGCTCCGGCCGGTGTCGTAAGTGCCCCCTCCGCTGTACCAGGTGCGGCGGCTGTCCTTGTACGACGCGCGGTCGAAGTCATGGTCACTGATCTCTCCCGCGACGAACAGCGAGGTGAGAGGAAACGTCTTGTGATGGAAGGCGAGACGCGTCCTCGTATCGGTCCTGTCGAGCAGGTTCATCGGCACGGCGTCGGGCTGATAGCGGTCCTCCGGGTACTCGATACTCGAACGGGAAGCCTTGAACAGCATGCTCGTCCGGCTCGAATACTTCAGCTCTCCCGCGAGACCAACCTCTCCCGTCTCGACGGTCGCGAGCCGGTTGACGTCCGACACGTGCGCCCGCAACTGATCACTGAGCAGCACATAGCCGTTGACGTAGAGGTGGTTGAACATCAGGTGCGCGTCGCCGCGCGCCGAGTAGTCGAGCTGCCCGCTCTCGCCCGAGCCCGTGAAGAAGTTGTACGCCGGCGTTACCTCCGCCGTGAAGATCGTCTTCTTGTGCGGCACGAAGTAGAGGCGCTGCGGAGCTTCCACCGCGAACGAAAGCGTGTCTCCCGTGTCGCTGCTGGGAACGTAGATCGAGCTGGAAAAGCCGACGTCCGAGACTCTGATGCGGGAGAGGAAGTAGAACGGGCCGTAATGAAACCGCGCCTGCTGCAGCTCTCCTGTCACCGCTTTCGCGGCGGCGAGATCGGGGTCACGGTCCCGCAGCCGCTGATTCTGCTGAGCGTCAGCGAAAAGCGGGACAATCAAAATAAGTAATACTAAAACGCGGTAGCTGCCTGGTCGCAATGGGACCCTCCGCTGACGTTCGAACCTGCTGGAGTGTAGCACGCGGCACATGTGCACGGTGTCGCAACAGTCTGAGTTCGTGGCGGTTAACCATAATTCAATCGGACAGATCACAAGGCAATGTTTGCCTGTCTATGGGGGGCGCGCCGGCTTTGCGATCCCCGTCGGCGGCCGGCGGGCTTTGCGGGCGCAGGTCGATCGATGAGTGAAATTCCTGGACGCCCATCTAATGGGTCGTCGACTTTCTCCTGAGCGCGACCGATGGCGAGCCGCCATCGGCGATCGCGCGAGCCGCGCGACCCCCTCGGCGCCGCGAGTCTCCGTTGCCTCCCGGTTGCACTCGACAAAACGTCCAAATCGTGATCGCTCATGCTGCCCTCTGCGCCGGAGGCGCTGTCGCTGGTAGCCAGGGGTTGCGCGCTTGCGCGCTACCCCTGGAGAACCGTGCGTATGAGATCGTGCCCCGGCAGGGGCACTTGCGTGGACCGAAACGCCGTGGGGCATGTGCCCCTGCCGGGGCACGACGTCTTTTCCGATGCAGTCCAGGGGTAGGCGCTGCCGCGCCGACCCCTGGCTACCGGCCGCAGCGCCTACC
Source organism: Thermoanaerobaculia bacterium (assembly GCA_036385045.1). GTDB lineage: Bacteria > Acidobacteriota > Thermoanaerobaculia > Gp7-AA8 > Gp7-AA8 > QHVT01. The sequence goes on from DASVLC010000179.1 coordinate 9,456, forward strand.
GGCGCAGAAACCGAGGAACCCGAGGAACCTGAGGGCGCGCGAGGCCGAGGAACCGAGGAACCCGAGGAACCGAGGAACTCCGAGGGAACTCCGAGGAACTCCGAGGAACTCCGAGGAACCGAGGAACTCCGAGGAACTCCGAGGAACTCCGAGGAACCCGAGGAACCCGAGGAACTCCAAGGAACTCCAAGGAACTCCAAGGAACTCCAAGGAACTCCGAGGAACCGAGGAACCCCGGGCGCAGTACTATGACCCGTCAATGCAAAGCCCCGGATGGAGCAGGGTCGCCGAGGGGGCCTGCCTGGCGAGTTTTCTCGTCTGGTTGATGCTGCTTCCCCTGCCGTTCGGGTCGGTGATCGAGGCAGCACGAGTTCCGCTCATCGTCGTACCGCTCGCGGTCTGCGCCTGCGCCGCGCTCATTCGTCTTCGGGTGACCCGCGACCGTACGCGCGTGACGCAGGCAACGCCGCCGGCGATCGTTTTGACGGGCGGCGCGGTGGTGCTGCTGCTGATCGTAGCGTTGCAGCTCGTTCCGCTGCCGTCACTGCTGCTGCGCGCGATCTCTCCGGAGTCGCACCTGCTGTGGAGCGAGGCGACTCGACTCGCCGCCCTGGCCGGAACGCCGGTCTCGACGATGCATCCGATCAGCATCGATCCGCGCGCGACTGGCTTCGAGCTGTTCCGGCTCTTCGCGCTTTTCGCGACGTTCATGGCGGCGGCACTCCTGATCCGCACCCATCCGCGCCGTGTCGTCTTCACCTACGCGCTCTGTGTGACTGCCATGTTCGAGTCGATGTACGGACTGCGTGAGGCGGCGATGCAGCGCTACGAGATCTGGGGATGGGTCAACCGTCTCAACTTCGACCGCGTGACCGGCACCTTCGTCAACCCGAACCACTTCGGCCACTATCTGGCGATCGTTCTTCCGTTACCGCTCTTTCTCGTCGGTGTCGCGCTGCATCGCGCTGGTGACCGGGAGACGCCGTTTGCGCGACGACTCGCTGGCCTGCTCGAACACGGGCTTCTGCGGACCTCGTTCGCTCTCATCGCCGCGGGAGCGTGTCTCGCCGGCATTCTACTTTCCGCGTCGCGTGGCGCGTTGCTCGCGCTCGTCGCCGGCGTGCTGCTCGTGGCATCGCTGATCCCGGGACGGCGAATCACGCGCATCGCGTTCGCCGCAATGGCGGCCGGCGTGCTGATCGCCGCGCTCGTGCTTTTCCTCGGTCCCGAGCGAACGATGTCGCGCTTCATGCCGAGCGCGGCCGAGCGGCAGACCTTCGTCGGACGGAAAGTCGGCATCTCAGCCGCTCTCGGAGTCTGGAATCGCTTTCCCTTCACCGGCAGCGGCGCCGGGACATTCGAGCGCGTCGTCTCCATGGAGCAGCGTGACGACCTCGGGAAGATCTACCACCACGCGCATAACGACTACGCTGAGCTCGCAGCGACCGGCGGCTCGCTCGCCCTGGTGGTGGGGCTGCTCGCACTCCTCGCCGGCTACGTGCTGCTGTGGCGGATGACCTTCAGTCGTGCCGGGTGGAACCTCACGTGGCGCCGACGTGCCTTTCAGGCCGCGGCTCTCACCAGTCTCTCGATCGCGATGATTCACGCGCTGTTCGACTTCAACTTCTACATCCCGTCGAATCCTGCGACGCTCGCCGCTATCCTCGGCGTTGCGGTCGCCAGCACCGATCACGACAAGCGCAACCGCCGCTGAACGCCATTGCGCGTGTAGCGGTTCGCGATCCGTACCTCGATCTCGTGCAGTCCGTGGATCGCGTTCACCTCGAACGTTCTGTCGCCGGTCACCGGCCCCTCGCCGACGAGCACGTCATCGACATAGACCTCCACCCAGGGCGGCGTCTCATCGCTCTCGATCACCGACAGACCGACGCGGATCGTCCCCTCGTCGCCTCCGATGTACTCGCGCGTCGTCGCCGCGTCGCACAGTTCATTCTTTCCGCAGCTGCCGCGCCAGACGCGCGGCTCGGCGGCCGCGCGACGCATCAGCTCCCGCCGGTAACCTGCCGCCTCCGTCTCGTTGTCGAGGGCCAGCGCAACCTCCTCGGCTGCGAACAGCACGTCGATGGTCATCCCGCGCAACGCGGCGCGCGTGAGATACGAGTCGGCCGCCACGGCATCGCCCCGCGCCGCCTCGTAGCGTGCGCGGTCGAGGTAGTAAGCCGTCCACTCAGGTGAGGCCGCGCTGGCATTCGTCAGTTCGATCTGCGCGGCGAGGTCGGGCCGTTCGAGGCCGAGCGCCAGTCGTGCGCGGGTCACCGGCTCCACTTTCCCCTGCGCTTCGGCGAGTGGTGCGAGCCCCCGCAGTGGCTCGAGCTCGTTTCGAATGGCATACGCCGCGATTGCGGCGAGGCGTCCGTCGATCGCCGCCACGTCGAATGGCCGGCGGTCGAGCTCTTCGAGGATCACGTTGACGAGAGGCTGGTCGGCCGCCTGGAGCCTCTGCGGGAGCAGTGCGAGCAGCTCGCGCATCGGCGCATCGTTGCGCTTCGCCTCGAGTTGCTCCAGCGCTTCGGTACGAGTCAGCGACCGGAGCTCACGGTAATCGTCGAACCGCCCCGCATGAAGTGCGAGATCGCGCAGCGCCCGGTGTGCCTCCAGTGTCGGCGGCGAGACGCGGCGCAGCCAGCCGAAATCGCGTGTCAGCTCCCAAAGCGGCTTGTACATCGATGAAAAGAAGCGTGGCTCGCGCATCAGCGGCGCTGCGGCGGCGAGCACGTCGCGCCGGTCTTCCTCGCCCAGCTCGTACCAGTGCGCGAGCCCGCCGCGGACGAAACCGATCGCGGTGTTGCGCCGAAGCGGAGCGAGACGGACGGCCAGCGCGTGCGATCCCCGCCAGATCTCGCGCCGCGCCGGAAGCGGCGAGTCGAGCACGCGGTCAGCAATCGCCGCGAGCGTCAGCCAGTCGGCCGGATGCCTGGCGATCCATTCGGTCATCGATTCCACATCGTCGCGTGGAGGATCGAGATCGCGTGCGAGCTCGCGGTTCATCAGAAACAACGCGAGCACGATGAGCATGCCGACGGCCAGCAGTGTCGTCCCGCCGTGTGCGAAACGCCGGATCATGCCGACGCCTCCTCGAGAACCTTCTCCCACGCGTCGAACGCATGCGCCGGGTCGAAGCGCTCGCGATAGAGAGCGAGACCGCGCTGACCCATTGCTGCCGCACCCGCGCGATCGCCTGCGAGCGATGCGATCGCGCGCGCCAGGGCGTCGACGTCGCCGCTCTCGACTACGAGACCACAGCGAGATTCACGGATGAGCTGCGCGAGCTCGCCATAGCGAGAGCCGATGAAGATCACCGGACGTGCGACCGCGAGGATGCCGTAGAACTTGCTCGGGACGATCAGCCCCTCGAGCGACGGCTGGAGCGAGACGAGGTGGACATCGGCAACCGAGAGCGCGCGGCTCAGCATCTCGAGCGGCTGGTAGGGATGAAACGACACGTTCGCCGGCGCACGACGACGAACATCGTCGAGCCTCGCACCGCCGCCTGAGATGACGAGTCGCACCGACGGAAGACGCTCGATCGCACCAAGGATCGTTTCGAACTCGTGTGCGCGGCCGAGGTTGCCCGAATAGCCGGCGACGAAGGAATCGCCCTTGATCCACTCATCGCGCAGCGGATTGGAATCGGCAGCGACCGGCACGAGTGAAGAGTCGGCCCAGTTGTGGATCACGACCGCCTTCGGAACGCGAGCCGCCATCTGCTCACCGAGTACGACGTTCGCGCGTGCGCGCCGCAGCGACCAGTTGCGCGCAATCCGGAGCGGCCGCATCACGCGCATGCCGAGCGCCTCGGCCACCTCGGGGAAGAAGTCCTGCACCCAGTTCACCAGCCGCTTCGACGCGAGTGCCGCAACGACCGAGATCAGCGGCGGGTCCGTCATCGCGATCACCACCGCATCGCGACGCCGGAGCAGCGCGAAGAACGCGCTGACGTAGAACGACAGATAGTCGATCGCACGTCCGGCCAGCGCCGCGCGCCCGAACCGCGTCGACCAGATCCTCTCGATCCTGACGCCATCGACAACCTCCGACGCGAGCCTTGCGGATGCGTCGTCATAACGCTGACGGCTCGTCAACGCCCCCACCTCCCACCCGCGCGCCGCCAGAGCAAACGCCAGCGCCGAGGCCATCTGACTCGTCGCAGAGTGGTCGGGATGAAAGTAGCGGTTCACGAACAACACGCGCCGCATCGGTGGCGTTATGGTCTCACGGTTGGCCTCGGGGGGCGGTTCCTCGGTTCCTCGGGGTTCCTCGGGTTCTTCGGGTTCCTCGGAGTCTTTAGGAGTTCCTCGGTTTCTGTAGCGCGGACGTCCTCGTCCGCCGTACCGCGGACGTCCCCGTCCGCAACGGGGCGTCTCGCCCCGCGCGACCCCCGCGGATTTGTCTGATGACACACCACGCGGCCTCCTGTCATCTGCCTGTCATCCCGAGCCGCCGCAGCCCCGTGGGTGGGTGTGAGGGTGGGAGGGGCGAAGGACGGAGAGGGATCCCTTGCCGACGACCCACTACTGCGCCACCGCCGGTGACCCA
>DASVLC010000180.1:0-1536 GCA_036385045.1 Thermoanaerobaculia bacterium
CTGAGCGCGGACGCGCTCAGACCCCCGGCTACCATCCGAAGCCGCTACGCGGCTAAGTGGAAGCCGACTCCCAGCTCAGTTTCTTTTCCTCAGACGGGCCGCAGGCCGGCGTCGGGGCTACGGGTCGCCCACGAACAAGACGCCCGTCACCCCTCTTCGCCGGTGTCGCCCGTCACCCCGGCTCTGGGGTCCCGCGGGGGACAAGCTCACCTCCTCGTCACAATTCACCCGCTTCCTGAAGGCGTACAATACGCCCCCGCTGACGCGCCCCTCTGCGCGATCTCATCTGGACTGGAGAATCACCCATGCGGATCGGAGTACCGACCGAAATCAAGAACAACGAATATCGCGTAGGAATGACCCCATCGGGAGTCCGCGACCTCGCGTCCGACGGACATGAAGTGCTCGTGCAGAAGGGCGCCGGCGACGGCAGCGGCTTCGCCGACGAGGAGTACACGGCGGCCGGAGGAAAGATCCTTCCCGATGCCGACGCTGTCTTCGCCGAAGCCGACATGATCGTCAAGGTGAAGGAGCCGATCGAGGCCGACCTCAAACGGCTCAAGGACGGCCAGCTCCTCTTTACCTACCTGCACCTCGCGCCGGTCCCTGACCTGACCGCCGAGCTGATGAAGAAGAAGATCACTGGAATCGCCTACGAGACGATCACGGATGAGCGGAAGCGCACGCTCCCGCTCCTCACGCCGATGTCCGAAGTAGCAGGTCGTATGTCCGTTCACGTCGGCGCGTACTACCTGCACAAGCCGCTCGGCGGCCGCGGCGTACTGCTCGGCGGCGTCCCTGGAGTGCTTCCGGCAGACGTCGTCATCATCGGCGGCGGTGTCGTCGGCACGAACGCGGCGAAAATGGCCGTCGGCCTCGGCGCACGCGTCACGATTCTCGACACGAACCTCGATCGCCTGCGCCAGCTCGACGATATCTTCCGCGGCGAAATCCAGACGCTCGCCTCGAACAAGGCGCATCTCGAAGAAGCGGCCATGCGGGCGGACCTTCTCATCGGTGGCGTGCTGATTCCGGGTGCAGCCGCACCGAAGCTCGTCACACGCGACATGATCCGCGCGATGAAGAAGGGGGCGGTCATCGTCGACGTCGCCATCGACCAGGGCGGCTGCGTCGAGACGGCCCATCCTACGACTCACTCCGATCCCGTTTACGTCGTCGACGACGTCGTCCACTACTGCGTCGCCAACATGCCGGGAGCCGTCCCCCGCACTTCAACGATTGCGCTCACCAACGCGACGCTCCCGTACACCCGCTCGCTCGCACGCCTCGGCTTCGAGCGCTCGGTGCGTGAGACCCCCGGCCTCGCCGACGGCGTCAACGTCTACAAGGGCGAGATCACCTACGAGGCCGTCGCCACCTCGCAGGAGCGGAAGTACACCTCGCTCAACGACCTGCTGTAACGGTTTTCCTTCCTGGGCCGGAGCGTTCGCGCTCCGGCCCAGCGCGATGGGTCCCCTCCGCTGTCATCCTGAATCGCCGCAGCCCCGAGGGTGGGTGTGGGGGTGCAAGGGGCGG
>DASVLC010000181.1:0-11368 GCA_036385045.1 Thermoanaerobaculia bacterium
TGGCTTTGAACTGCAGCCGGAGCGGGTTAGGCTGGCCCGCGAACTCGATCTCCCGTTCCAGAAAATACGCCAGCTTCTGGACCTCGAGGAGCGTGCATTCGATCCCGAGAATCCAGTACCGGCGAATCATCTCCGCGATCAGTGCGCGAGCCGGCGTCAGCTTCTCCACGCCACCCTGCTTCGTGACGTTCTGGTACGCAGCCGTCGGTTCATAAACCACGACGTCCACATTCTCGATTGCGCCCAGCTTCTCTTCGATCAAAGGACGGACATCACGCCAGTCGAGTCCTCCCTGGCCGCATCCGAGCGGGGGGATCGCGATCGATCGGATCGTGTTCTCCCGGATCACCCGGACGAGATCATCCAGGCCGTTCTCGATCCATTCCATCCGCGACTTGCCACGCCAGTGCTGTTTGGTCGGAAAGTTGATGATCCACTTCGGGCCGTGGAGCGCGGCACTCTCACTGACGAACATCTTCCCCGTCTGGACTTCACCTTCCGCGACCGCGGCGGCATACCGCCGGAAGTTCTCCGGGTAGGCCTCCTTGAACATCAGAGCGACGCCCTTACCCATCACTCCCACGGTATTGACCGTGTTCACCACCGCCTCGGTGCCGGCGTCAAGAAGGTTGCCTGTCACGTAACGGATCATCAGAGATACCACTCGCGACGAACGCGGACGGGGAGGGCGATGCCCTTCTCCGCAACCAGCGTTTCAATCCGCGCTTTGACAGCCTCAGTGTAACAGGCGATCCCGGACAGAGCGTCGCAGGGGAGATGCTGATGTACGAGGGCTTCAGCCTGGTAGCGTTCGGCCCGGTCGGGGGCCTCAGGATCGCGGCGGAAGTCCCCCGCTCGAAGGAGTTCGAACGAGACGAGCGAGGCGAGCTCTTCCACGTCGGAAGAGTTCGTCGCTGCCGCGAGGTATGCATGGCGGTCGGAGTACACGAACCGGCGTCCAAGTTCCGATAGGCGGTGGAGGGAGGAGACCAGAAACACGACATCTTCCCTGGCCCGCTGTCTGATCCCGCCCCAGCCGGTCGTGATGTTCAGCAGCATGGGACTACGCGGTGTGAAGTAAAACGGAACGTAGTCACTAAGGGTCCCGCCGGGCGGGATCGGAACCTGGCGACGAGCCCGCATTTCGATCAATTCGATATTGCCGATCGAGATGAAATTCGGATCGACCTTATTCGCAGACCGGCACCACACCCCATGCGCGAGAATCCACGGAAGATTCTCCACGTGCGTTACGCGGAAGATCAGTGCCTTCTCGGCAGACAGCAGATCCTGGAGTGCGGCGGCCATCGATGGGAGTGTAAGCCGAACGGCGTGAGGTGACGGGGATGGGGAAACGAAGTGCGACGCTCGGGCATTCATCGACACCTTCTCGCCGCTTCACGGAAACTGCTCGGATCCGCTGAGGCGTCGTAGACGCTACGCGCGACGAGAGACAAACTCCTCCACCGCACGAAAGAACCGGTCGCGAACTGGAAGCCACTCATCAATGTCGATCGCAGGTTTCTTGCGGTCGGAATGAATGGCGAACACGCCTGTCGCCTGTAACCAGTCTCGAAAGGCTTCGCCAACTTCACCCAGACGGGAAACGCGAATGACGACCGCACCCTGCGCCGTGACCTTGAAGAGTGGCCGCGCCGAAACAGTCGGAAACTGCACGGTAAATCCTCCGTAAGTCGTGCCGGTCGCGAAGCCGATCTGGCCTTTCGCCTGGGCCCACGCGTACAGCTCGTGCACGCCTTCCATCTGTTCAGGTGTCAGGTGGTCTGCCGCTCGCGCGAAATACTCGCTCTCGGTCCACCTCCGGCCGGATCGCCTCGATTCTCCACCATCGGCGGCCTTCCTGACCTCGGCTCCGTACAGGTGAGGAATCAGAATGTCGAGATCCCCGTCCTTGTAGAAGTCCAGCTCGACTCCAAGGATCGTGAAGCGGCTGTTCTCGTTGACGAAGCGAATCAGCTGTTTCAACCGTTCATCCAGCTGGTCCATCAGCACGATGAAGTTGAACCGGCCCGCCTCGATATTTGCCTCGATGGACGCCATGGCGGTTGCGACGTCATCCTCATCGAGCCCGAATCGGTCGGCGAGCATTGTCTGCAATTCGCCATGGAGGAGCGCCTGCGCCATGAACGCCTCGACGCCCGCACCCCACAGGGCCGCACCGTAGTCGAGCATCTGCGCGATGACTCTCCGTTTGTCGGCATTCTTGTAGAGCTTTGTTTCGACGACGTAGATGGCGCCGTCACCGTCGATCGCAAGCGCATCAATCGGACCGCTTGCGGTCGCGAACTCCCGAGCCAGGACCAGCAGCTTCCCTCCGGGCTTCAGCTCATCGAGAGGGAGTGCCTCGGGATGTTTCTGAAGGTACTCCTGAAGGTAGTTCTCCTGCGCGATGACCTCACGCTCGAGGCGGCGGACCTCTGCGCCCGGACGAACGACGATGATGCCCATTCTTTGATTCCTCCAGGACGGTCAGGCGGTGGATGATGTTCGAAGCTTACGTGGTGGTGGAAGTGTAATGGTACGTGTTCGTCAGGCGAAATCACTCTTCCGGAACTCGGGTGTCTGGCCGGTCGAAACCGGTTCGTATTACAGTAGCTGCCGGAACCATCGATGCTGAAGATCGAAGCCTCAAAGCTCGTAGAGGAAGCCACCCGCGAACTCGGCATCTCGCTCGTCGACCTCATCGCGCTGGCCAGTGTATGGGTCTCTCCCGAGGTCTGTCAGCTCCTCGAACCGGTTCAAGGCGTCTGGTATCCGCAGCGGCGACGCGCGAACCTCGGGTTGCGCGTCAACGGAAATCCGGTCGAAGCGGTGGGGCAGGTAATGGACGGGATCACGCTCGACAACAACACCTATGCGAACGTGGCCTTCAAGCGTGCGCTCGGCGTCGACCGGAACGACTTCGTCGGATTTCACATCTGCCACATCTGGCCAGGCACTGCGTACGACGCGGCGTGCTACACGAACATCGCGAACCTGGTCGCAATCCCGGCGGAGCTCTCTTCTCTCACCGATCATCACCCCCACATCGTTGCCTCCCTCAAGTACCGGGCATGGGAGCTCTATCGATGGAAGCCGGCCAAGGAGATGGTGCCGGTGAAGCCGGAGGGATATCCAGTTAAGTGGCGCGAGCCGTGGCCGGTGAACGATGGGGCGCGGCGGGCGGTGCATCGGCGGGTACGGGGCGGAAGCCGCGATGAATCGGAGGCCGCGACGCCGGTGCTGGAGAGCCAGGGTCGACTGCCAGTTCGAACAGAGGCAATACCGCAGCGTGATCAGACGCAGTACTTGAGCGGAGACGCGGCGACCGACGCTGCGATCGTCACGGCCTTCTACTTGTCGAAGTTCGATCACGAGCGGCTGGCGTTGGGGAACCAGGGCGACACGTTCGTGCGCTGCGCCCGCGCACTAGGAGTCAACGCTAACTCGCTGAGGCATTACCGAGATTACTTCGATTCGCACACCGGGAGCAGGCGCGAAGGGTGGAAGAAGCCGCTGCCACCGCAGCTCGCGAACCCATTCCCGTCGCTCATGCGGCTGGACGAGGAGACGCTTAGGAAACGCGTGCTGCAGCTGCTGGCCCGCGCGTGAAGGGGCACCCTCAACACGTTAAGGTGGAGCGGTGCTGGAGTAAGATTGCACACAAGTCGGAGCGGCCGGGTATCGGCCGGCTGACGTGGCGAGGGAACTCCCGACTTCGCCGGGATGGAGGTGCTGTTCTGATCGTCCTACCGTTCGCACTCTCAATCAAGCAGCCGCACGCGGAGGCGATCATTGACAATATCAAGACGATCGAGAACCGATCGTGGCACCCGCCAGCGCGCATCGTTGGGAAGCGCATCTGGGTTCACGCGAGCAAGCGCGTCGCCCCCGACACGTGGATGTACAGGGACTATATGCGCTACTTCGCCGGGGAGTGCGGGACGCGGCATTGCACGGAGCAGGGTTATCACGGTGACTGTCCGGAACCACGCCCACGTCCAGACATCGCGCGCGGCGCGATCATCGGCAGCGTGAAAGTGACAGGCTCCTACATCACAACGTTTGAAGGTTCGGTCCCGCCCGACGGCCCTGCGTTTGAGAAATATTGGCGCAATCTGACGCACCATGACGGCAACGAAGGGCCCATCTGCTGGACGCTGGAGGCGCCACGGCGATGCGAGCCGGTCTATCTCAACGGGAAATTGAACATCTGGCCAGTGCCGCCAGCGGTGCTAAAACGCCTCCCCTGACGAGCGACGACGGACGGGAACGATTCATCGAGGTGAAGACGTCTGGACGGTTCCGGATGACGTGCCGCTGCCGAGGTGCTAGCCATCACCGGCGTTCATCGCGGGAGTAGAGGAGGTTTTCATGGGCAGCAGAAGCACGGCGCGGAGATCTCATGCGCGACTGGACCGTCTCTTCGATCGCGCGCTCGCTACCGGTGCGGCAGGCGATTCCGAGGCGTGGCTGGAGGAGGCGCCTCCCGCGGAGGCGATCGCATTTCTGGTGGGGAACTTCGACGCGCAGATCACGCGAGGCGGACTGCAGTTCTGGATCCATAACGGTTTCGCAACTCTCGACGAGCCGCTGCTGCGGGCCCTCCGTCCCGTGCGCGGGGCGGAAGTGCGTGATGTCCGGGCGCTCATTCGCCGGACCGAGGTGATCGCCGCGCAGGCGCGGGCACTGCTGAAGCAGGACGAGAGCCCGGAGAGCGATGCGGCGCTCGACGGGCTGGCGGAGCGTCTCGCCGTGATGGACGAGAAGTACTACGCCATCCGGAAGGAGTTCCTCTCCGCCGTCGAGGAACTTCTCGCAAAGCGCACCGCGGACGACGCTGTCGCCGTGAGCGTGGCGCCGAAGCTGAGGGTGGCGAAGCGGGCCGCGCATGGGCGGACGAGCAAGACGGAGTCGCGCGGGAAGAAGCGGGGGCGGTAGTTTTCTGGCGGGTCCTGCATCTCGGTGCATTCCGATCAGGGTCAATTTATGCGTTGATCCGCCGCGACCCCTCTGGGGTCGGGGTGTATTGCGTTGGGTTCCGGTGGGCGCCTGACGGCGACCACCGGCTACACGCCGTGACGCCTTATGGGTGCCGGGGGGCTGATTTGCCCGTCCATGAGTCCGGCCGGCATCGGCAGTACGGTTCTGTCGGACGCGGGCGGCTCCATGGGACACGTTCCCTCACATTTCCTCCGTCCGGATTCTCCCGTCCGTAGAGTCCGCCCTTCGGGCTGGTGCAGGTTCCCTCTCCTGCCGAGGCGGCTGAACGTTCATCTATCCAATCGCGAACCGATCTGACACACTTTGGCCATGGATCAGGCGATCAGCGCGCTCGAGCAGCTGACGGGGAAGCGGTGGAGCGCGATCCGATCCGCGGCGGAGACCTCGCACCGCATTCTCGAGGATCTCGAGAAGAGCGTTGATGATCTCGCCGATCCGAACATTGCGGTTGTCGTCACCGGTTCACTCGGCAGAGGAGAGGCCACGCCTGACAGCGATGCAGACTGGTTTCTGCTGATCGATGGTCCGTCGAATCCCGATCATGCCGTGCTGGCGCATGAAGTCGATCGGCGGGTCAAAGGAGTCGTCCCGAAAGCTGTCGGTCCGACGGGCACGTTCGCGGGCATCGTCACCAGCCACGAGCTCGTGCACTACATCGCCGGCAACAAGGACACGAACGAGAATCTCACCCGCCGCATCCTGCTCCTTTCTGAGTCGCACGCTCTATCGAACGACCTCGTCCGTCAGCGCGTGATTCGGAATGTCCTCAGCCGCTACATCATTCACGACCGATCCGTGCGAAGTGCGAGCGGCAATCCGCACACCATTCCCCATTTCTTTCTGAACGACATCGTCCGGTACTGGAGGACGATGGCTTCCGACTACGCATCGAAAATGTGGGACCGCGAACGCAAGGGATGGGGCATTCGGAACATCAAACTTCGTTTTTCACGGAAGCTACTCTTTCTATGGGGCTTGCTCGCTGCCTTCTCCGGCGAGTTGTTCCCGAATGAAGAGATGCTGGCGTCAGCCGATGAGGACGAGTATCTCCGTTTACTGGCAGAGTTGATTCGCGAGCAGACCGATGTAACGCCGCTTTCGCTACTTGCCCGGATCGTCCTGGAAACTCAGGACACGGCAATTTCTGATGACATCTTCTCTTCTTACGATGAGTTCCTGGCCGTCCTGGCCGACGCAAAGAAGCGCGACCTGCTCGAAAAGGTTGATTTCGAGCAGGCGACCTCCGATCCCACCTACGATGCTTTGAGACAGCTGAGCAGTCGGTTCCGTGAGGGTGTCACGACACTCTTCTTCGACCGCCATCCAAGGCTTCCTGACCTGATTCGCAAGTACGGAGTTTTTTGATGAGACCAATCGGCTTTTCGACCGGCGCACTTGCCAAGGGTGATTTCCGAAGAGGCCTGGACCTCCAGCGAAGAGAGGGCATCTCCGCAATTGAACTGTCGGCGCTGCGCGATCACGAGCTGCCGCATTTGCTCGCGGCCATCCCGACGCTCGATGTGCCGGATGTCTCGTACATCTCGTTCCACGCACCGAGCAAGCTCGTCGATACGACGGAAACAGACGTCGTACAGATGCTGGAGCGCCTTCCGCGTCGATGGCCGCTCGTCGTTCACCCGGACATCGTGCGAACACCCTCTCTCTGGCGGCGGCTGGGATCGCGGGTGTGCCTCGAGAACATGGACAACCGCAAGACCACCGGACGAACCGTCGACGAGCTGCGGGCGCTGTTCACGAAGTTGCCTGAGGCGACGTTCTGTCTCGATGTCGGTCATGCACGGCAGGTAGATCCGACGATGGCCAGTGCGCTGCTGATGCTTCGTGAATTCGGATCCCGTCTCGTGCAGTTGCACGTGAGCGATGTTGGTCCGAACGGCGAACACTTGCCCGTGGGCGTGATGGCCCAACTTGCATTCAGCCGGATTGCGCAGCAGGTGCCATCGACGTGTCCTCTGATCATCGAGTCGATCGTTCCACCCGAGAAGATGAACGATGAGCTGGCCGCCGTCGCATTCGCTTTTGGCGAACGCATCGCCAATGACCAGCAACGATTCAACGAGTGGCGTAGTCATTGGGAGCACAGAACCGCCTGACAATCCTCGTCCGCGGGGACGACGATCGGTCGCTGTGTGGACAGCTTGCTCAGCTGGCCTGCATCCGCTGCCTGCAGGTTACGGAGTACGCAGCTTGCCGGGCCCCTCGCTTGCCCGCCCACACGCCCGCTCGGGGTGACGCGGGGGTCGTCAGTGGTGTCACGGTACTTTCTAATCACTGAGGCGCGATTTGTCCCGGTGGTGGCATAACGAGGGGCGCTTTCTGGGCGAGGGGAGTCAGGGAAGCGATCGTCCGGTATCCTGGCCGAGTGCCGACGGGTTCTTCATGGAGCGCGATCGAGGTGGAGGCGGTGGTTGCCGACTACTTCTCGATGCTCGAGAAGGAACTCCGCGGAGTCGCTTACAACAAGACCGAACATCGTCGTGCGCTGTCCGCGCTGCTCGATGGCCGGTCCGACGGTTCGATCGAGCGGAAGCACCAGAACATCAGTGCGATTCTGATCGAGGCCGGTCACCCTTACATTCGCGGGTGCAAACCGCTGTCTCAGTACCAGGGTCTGCTGAGTGACGTCGTTCTCGATCGTCTGGACTCCGACGCGGCGCTGGCTCACGTCGCAACGGAATTCGCCGAAGGCGTGGTGGAACGTCCGCAGGTCTCGAACCTCCTCAATCTGATGCGGAAGCCTCCGGACCTGCTCGAGGCCGCGCGGCTTGCACTGGCCGGACAGCTTCGGCGGAGACAGGCGCGGAAGGTCGACTATCTCGCCCGGGAGGCGCGCAATCGCACCGTCGGCAGCGGAGGGGAGCTTCTGGTGGTGAGCTATGAACGCGCGTGCCTGAGCTCTCTCGGCCGCGACTCGCTCGCCGAGCGGGTGGAGCATGTGGCGGTCACGCAAGGCGACGGCCTCGGATACGACGTCCGCTCCTTCGCACCCGACGGACGGGAACGGTTCATTGAGGTGAAGACGACGCAACTCGGTCCGATGACGCCGTTCTACATCACCGACAACGAGATCTCCTTCTCCGCCGAAAACGAGGAGAGCTATTCGCTCTACCGCGTCTACGACTTCGCCTCGAGCCCGGCGATCTTCTCGCTGGATGGCAGGGTTGAGGGGAACTGTACGCTGCGGGCTACGCAGTATCTGGCGTTGCCGCGGGGCGGGTGAGGGGCTACTGGCCCTACCACGCAGGAGTGGACGGGATGGCACGCAGGCGTTGTTCATGTGATGTGGAGCGATTGCCAGCTGCGGGGACGACCGGCTGAACTGCGGATGCCTCTCGGCGTCGGTGATCGTCCCGTCGCGCCGCTGCTCCTTTGTATCGAGTTATAGCGTTGACGAGATATAACCGGTTATAAACCTTCAACGGCTTTGACTTCAGGATAGTTGTTAGTGGGTCGCAGGCAGGGGGTCCTTCGTCGTCCTCCGCCCCTCCCGGCCAGGCCGCCCAGCCCCCGGGGCTCCGGCGACTCAGGATGACAGGCGCGCTCCCTCATTCACTGTCCAGAAGTGACGGAGTACGCAGCTTGCGAGGCCCCTCGCTTGCCCACCCACACGCCCGCTCGGGGTGACGCGGGGGACGCTTGATGCGGTCGCGCTATCTGCTCGTCGCGCGAACCGTCTCTACTGTGACGCCTCACCACGCGGGCGTACACTGATTGTGATGCGCGGCTTCATCGCGAACACCGACTTTGAGTGGTTCATGCTGCTCCGTTCGATCGTGCCTCCGATCGATGAGGTGAACTTCTGGAAGCCGGGGAGTGATACGACGTTCCGGGCGCTGCAGCCTGGGTAGCCGTTGTTCTTCCGCCTCAAGTCGCCGCGCAATGCGATCGGCGGATTCGGTTACTTCGCGCACTACTCCTCGTTGCCGGTGTCGATGGCGTGGGAGGTGTACGGGAGGGCTAATGGCGCCTCGTCGTTCTCCGAGATGCGTGAACGTCTGCTGCGAATCCGCAACCGCTTCGACATGGAGACGGATCCTCGGCAGGACTTCTGGATCGGCTGCATCCTGGTGAATCAACCGCTCTTCTTCGCCGAGGAGGATTGGGTGCGCATCCCGGAGGACTGGGCGGGGAACATCGTGCAGGGGAAGACGTACGATCTCTCCGCCGGGGAGGGGCAGCGGGTCTGGATGGAGTGTCTCGCCCGTGCCGCGGCGATGCGGGATGGCCTCTCTTTATCGCACGACAGCGTGATACGCGATCGTCCTCTCGTCTCCGGCTACGGACAGCCGATGCTCCTCAGGCCGCGCCTCGGGCAGCGCAGTTTTCGTATCGCCGTGCTCGATGCGTACGGCCGGCGCTGTTCGGTGACGAGCGAACGGACGCTCCCCGCGCTCGAGGCCGCGCACATTCGCGAGTATCACGACGTCCTGTCGCACACGCTGAGCAACGGCATTCTCTTCCGCGCCGACATTCACAAGCTGTTCGACGCCGGCTACGTGACCGTCACGCCCGAGCTGAAGTTCGAGGTGAGCCGGCGCATCCGTGAGGAGTTTGAGAACGGACGCGATTACTACCGCCTCCAGGGTTCGCCGATCCGCCTTCCGGACGACCCGGCGCACCGGCCCGACGCCGAGGCGCTGTGGTGGCATAACGCGGAGCGGTTTCTGGGGTGAGGCGTTTGGGTTGCTCCGTCGCGCCCCTCCGGCGGCGTTGCGAGATTCTGTCTCCCCAGCGGGTCTTTGGGTTTTCGGGTGGTTGTTCGTTTGTGGGTCGTCGGCAAGGGATCCCTCTCAGTCCTCCGCCCCTCACACCCGCACGGCCGCCCACGGGGCTCCGGCGGCTCGGGATGACAGAGCATAGTTGCGGCGTCTCCCTCCTTTGCCCACTCCCAGAGCTTCATCCCCGGAGTCCGGGTTTTCTCCGATCGATCCATCGAAGAGCAATGGTTCGGAACTCCGCTGCCTTTTCGAGGAGTTCCTCCGCCTCGGTGTCGGTAGCAACGGCCGTGTAGAAGTAGTCGATCTGATTCCGCTTCCGGCGACAGAGGTCGAAATAGTCGATCAGACCGGCCGCGCGCGGGCCGAGGAGATGGTGGGCGGCCTCGAAGGCAATCTTGTGATGACCGGCGTCGCTGGCGAGCCGATGTCCCGACGCGGCGATCAGAAGCCGCGCGGTCTGCAAGGCCGCGTTGTATGCCGTGGCGAAGCGCCGGTCCGCGGACAGACCTGCGATGGCGGCGTCCGCGAGATCGCGGTCAATCACCTCGATGAGCGCAGAAACCTCGGCCGGGCTCGCAGTTTGAGGTCGGAGCTTCCGCTCATCGAGCAACTGCTGCCAGCGCGTCTTCGTCGCCAATCAGAAACTCCTTCTTTTCTCGCAGGATGGTGGTCACGAAATGATCGTTTTCCGACCGGCGCCTGCGGAACTCGGTGGCCGTCATCACGGTTGGATTAAGGGGCCGGCCGAGGCGCCGTTCGAGGCGTGTGGCGATCGGCGCGATCTCAGAGAGCCCGGCTTTCCCGATTACGAACAGGTCGATGTCGCTCGTTCCTCGCTGCTCGCCGCGTGCAAAGGATCCGTAGATGAACGCTACATCGATTTTTCTCTGCAGGCGTTTCAGCGCGGTGCGGAGCTGCTCGCCCACACCCATCGTCTTCGCGACGATCGCACTCAACTCATGGAAGATGGCGTTGTCTTTCTCGGCCCGGTAGTAGGTGCGACGTCCCTCGACGCGCTTCTGCAGAAACGCCGCCGCAGTCAGCGATTCCACCTCACGCTGCAGGGAAGATGGTGAGGTGCCGATCTCGGAGGCGAGCTCCGAGAGGTACCACCAACGCTCCGGCTGGCCGTACGTGAGCCGGAGCAACTCCCGACGGGTCGCCGGCAGGAGCGCGTCGACGGGATTGGTTTTACGCATATGGCGTAATAATCTACGCCGATTGCGTAAGGTGTCAAGCGGTTGCACTGTCGGCCGGAACTGCATCGACAGCTAGCTCATTCTGGCGCGGCATCCGCTGCGTGTAGGTTACGGAGTACGCAGCCTGCGAGGCCCCTCGCTTGCCCGCCCACACGCCCGCTCGGGGTGGCGTGGGGGTTGTCAGACGAGGTGGTCGGCTCGATGGTCGTAGCAGCCGAGACGGCCGGCGATCCGGCGACGCTTGCGCTACGAGCCCAGACCGGCCGGAAATTCTCAGCTGGAGGGCATCATTATCAGCATCAGGTGATGCTATTGTGAGCATCATCAGGAGGAGCTGGGCATGAGAACGACGGTCAATCTGGATGAGGAGCTGATCGAGGAGGCGATGAGGGTCACCGGCGTGCGGGAGCGCACCGCATTGATCCA
>DASVLC010000182.1:0-14520 GCA_036385045.1 Thermoanaerobaculia bacterium
TCTCGCCCACCCGCTCGGGGTGACATCCGACAGAGTGTTGAAGGAATGATGGGGACGGGCCTTTCATGCGCCCATGACGTCGCGCGAAGCGCTTCCTTTTCATCAGGGGCGATTCGCAGGTGCAGAAGTTCGAGCGCAGGGACGAAGCAGACAGCGCCATCAGCTGCGCTTTCGCGCCTGGAGCCTCCGGACCCGCTACCGTTCCCATAGCTCGCGATCAGCGTTCGCCTCCTCGATCGATCGATACTTCCGCACACCACGAGGCACGCAGGTGCCGACCTCGCCAAGGAGCTGTTCGGAGAGCTGCCAGAGCTCCTGAATTCTGCGGGGGATGGAGGGATCGCCCGGCGCGAGCATCAGGACGTCGCGGTTCATCTCCTCGAACGTCCGATACTCGCGCACCGTCATTCAACACTCTCGAAACCGAACATCTGCTGGAGCGCCATGGCGTCGGCCCGGTCTTTGGGCCGCACTGTGTCTCTCTTTATCTCGAAGAGCGTTCTGGCTGTCAACGAACCGCACGGCGTCTCTCAGGCGCCGGCACACGAAACGGTACATCTGTGAACTCTGATGTCCATGTGTTTCCCAAAAAGCCGATGTTGTAGTTCTGTGTGCCGTGGGCGGTCAGAAACATGCCGCGGAGGTCCAGCGGGATCGTCAACGTGAATTCATGCCCCGCCGTCGTCTCGCCGAGGAAAAGCTGTCCGTCGATGGAAGGTGTGTGGTTCGAATAGATGAAGACACGAGCCCATCCAAATCCCGAGCCGCCGAATCCGCCGCGAACCGTGGTGGTCCCGGTCGCGGCGTCATAGTCGACTGAGGTGATTTGTGGCGGCGGGATCCGCGCCTCCGTAAAATTGATCGTTTCCAGGTAAAACTCATGACCGTCGAACCCATCAAGACCGACATCAATCGGAAGAATGCCGTTGCGATGGAATGAGTTGCCCCCTACAAACGTAGAGCGCGCACTTCTAGATACCGCTATTCCGAAGTCGGCATTGTGTGCGACACGATTTCCAGCAATCGTTATTGAGGAGGCCTCGGGCCCCAGATAGATACCACTCGCACCATTCGGCAGGGGCAGGTCATCGCTCCCTTCACCGATCGTGTTGCCGCGAATCTCGATGTCGCTGCCTCCCTCGAGAAAGATTCCGCTCCGCCGATTTCCGCTGATCACGTTCTCAGCGATCAGCAGTTGCCTGGTCGGTTGTCGAATCGAGATCCCGCGGCCGCCATTCGGTGAAGCCACCGTCGCGGCCGCGTTCGACCCGATGACATTCCCGACGATCGCGCTCACCTGTCGATGCTCGTGAAGACCTGAGGGGACTTCCGAGATGAAGTCAATCTCGAGGCCGTTCGCCGGGAACCCGGAAATCGAAAGCCCGCGGATGAACAGATACCCGACGCCGCTCACAGCCAGACCATGACCGGCGGCAACGGCGGAGCCATCGATTGCAACCGCAGCCCCACTCGCCACCGAATCCGCGTCTGACGTCTGCGTGGAGGCATCTATTTCGAGATGAACCTTGTCAGAGCGAAGGAACGTCAGCTCGGGGAGCGCCGAGAAGAGGCGAATGACCGGGACTGTCTCATCCGAAACGAGATCCTCGATGTGGAACTCGATCCGGCATGGGACGTCGTCTCTCACGCAGCTCGCTTGAACGTCGAAAAGAGCCTGCCGGAGCGAACCCGTTCCGTCATTTGCGGTGTTCGTCACACGAAAGACTCGGCGAGCGAGCGGCGCATGGGACTTAGCTGTCAGGAAGGATGTCCCATTGTCAGTGCGCCAGGTTACTCGTGCGGTGACATCGAAAATCCCCTCGTGTGCCGGGTCGATCGATAGCGGGAAACGAACGCTCTCGAATCCGGAGATCGTCTGATTCGAGGAACCGCAGCTGATCGCCCGGCCGGCTGGGTTGCATGGCCAGGCGGGTCCACCGTTCAACGAGAGGGTCGCGGTTCGCGGCTGCCCTTCGATCCCTATGGTGAGTTCACTAACGACGCGACTCGTCGCACCAGTGTTCGTCAGGACGACGTCAACAATCGCGTGTGTTCCTGCCGTCGCACGTTCGATTGGTCCGACTGACAGTACGATCTCTGCTCGCGCCACGCTGGCTAGAAGGAGAAGCGCAGCACAGCTGAGGATGCGCTTCATTGAAGCGCTGTTGAATCCGTGAAATGTCATCCGGTCTGGACAGTCTGAGGATGCGTTTCATTGAAGCGCCACAAATGCGGAGACATTTCGCGGTTTCTCCAGCCTGAACAGCTGAGGACGCTATTCCTTGCGGCGCCTTTAGTGCTCGTGCCCGCGGCCCAACTGCGATGCACGGTTGTCGGCGAGACTTTCCAGAAGATCGTCAGGCTCTACTGGGGAGTTCTCGCCGCTGTGCTCTTCGCGGCCGCATCCGTAGTAGCCGAGTGAGCTGTGCACATCGATGCTGACAATGCGGGTGCAGTTCCGGTCGGTCGCTCCGGCGCGTTCAGAGGCGGTGACGGGTGCGCGGAATACCTTCATGAGTCCCTCCCTGGCATCATCGTGGGGTCCGCGTCGCCGCGGTACCGTGCGGCCTGACACGGGTGTTGGTGATTATTGTAGTCCCATACGATGCGGATTCTGGGCCAGCGTGGGCTTTCTCTCTCAGTCCGTCCTGCGTCCTCAGCTTCCGGTTCGGCGTCTGTTCGCCGTGTGCGTGGCCAACAGCCGGGCGAGCTCTGAAGCCTGCACGCGAATCTCGGGGATGGCAGTCGACTCCCAATGCGCGGCACGACGCAACGGACCGATTGTGAAGAGGCCCGGCACCGGCTCGCCTTCGACATCGACGAACTGCCCCTCGGCGGTAGTTTCGACACCGAGGCCGAGCGGATCGGGTACGAGGAAGCCGGCACGGCGCAACTGCGCGACCAGCGGCAGGTCAACCAATGCGTAGTTGGACGCAGGACCGGTACAGTTGATGACGCGTGCTACTGTGAACTCGCGTGTCTCGCCATCCGCATCGTGCCATTGCACCGACACACCACCCTCGAAGTCGGACATCGCGGAGATCCGCCCGCGATGGATCCGCAGCGTCCCCTCCTCGAGCAACTCTTTCACCTGAGTAGCCACGTCCGGCGCCATGCGGTGGCGATGCACGTCCCAGAATGCGCGGGCGTGTCGCAGAAATGAGCGCCGTTCGCGGAGCGACCAGGCCTGCCACATGGTGGCCGTCAGAGGCCGCAGTCCGTCAATCACGGCGCGCCAGTCGACTCCCTCCGCCGTGGCGGTGGTCATCTCGCGCCGCAGCCAGCGAAGGACGGCGAGCGGCGATCCAGAGGGAGTCGTCGAGAAGCTTCGCGGAAGATGTGCACGGTGCGCGTGCGGAAGCAGCCCGTGGCGTGACATCGCGTGAATAGGTCCACGATGTCCTTCAGCGCGCAATGCCAGCGCGAGGTCGATCATCGTGAGACCGGTACCGATGAGCAGAATCGGCGCGTCCCTCCCGAGTCCCTGCGCCGCTCCGGGAGCCCAGGGATCGCGAAGGTAGTGCGCCGGCGGGGTGCCTGCAAACGACAGCGGGTCTGCGGGCGAGAGGTTACCGAGGGCGAGGACGACCATGGAGGCGTCGATGGTCCGGCCATCGTGCAGATGCACGATCCAGCGACCCGGTTCGACATCGCGCGACAGGCCGACGGCGGAACCTGGGATCCGCTGGATGCCTTTCTCCTGATCCAGTACGTGAGCCAGATACTCGCCGTACAGGTGGCGCGGAGCGAACGTCTGGCCGGTCGTCCCTGGTGCCGTCGCGGCCAGCCAGTTCAGGAAGTGATCGGGTTCCTCCACAAATGCACTCATCTTCGCAGCGGGTACGTTCAGCAGGTGCGCGCCGTACGGCGTGCCATACGCAAGCCCGCGCGCGGCGCGGGCTCCGGCATCGAGCAGCACGACACGGGGAGGCGTGACGGACCGATGCAGTTGAACGGCCGTCAGAACGCCGCTGGCACCGGCACCAATCACGGCAACATCGAAGGACCGGGACATCACGCAATGATACGCCGTGGTCGTTGGACTAAACCGCTCCCGATCCCTTCAGCTGCTCGATGGCGTCGGCGTCGTAGCCGAGGGAGGTGAGGAGCTCGTCGGTATGCTGGGAGAGGCGCGGCGGTGGGGAATCGAGGGTGCCGGGGGTCTTTTCGAATTTCGCGGTGAGCGTGAAGAGCTTCAGGTCGCCGAGAGTTGGGTCGTTGACTGCCTGAATGGACGCCCGGTGCTGGAGCTGCGGGGAGGTGAGGGCTTCTTCGAGGGAGGCGATAGCGCCGGCGGGGACGCCTTTGGCGTTGAGCGATTCGACCCAATGCTCGGTCGGTTTCGTGGTCAGCGAGCGCTCGAGCAGCGGCGTGAGAAGCGCGCGGTTCTTCTTGCGCGTGTCGCGTTCGCGGAACCGGTCGTCGGACTTGAGATCTGGAACGCCGAGAATTTCGGTCAGGTCTTCCCACTGCTGCTGCTGATTCGCCGCGATGTTGATGTGGCCATCGGCGGTACGGAACGTTCCGGACGGCGCAGCGGTGAAGTTGTCATTGCCCATCAGCTGCGGCTGCTGGTTGCCGATCAGGAGGTTTGCTGCGACCCACCCCATCATCGGCATGATGGAGTCGAGAAGAGCGACGTCGATCATCTGCCCTTCACCGCTGCGTTCGCGGTGGAAGAGTGCCGCCATGATCGCGAACGCGGCATTCAGTCCGCCGACCGTGTCGCCGACCGGGAAGCCGCAGCGAAGCGGATTGAGACGCTCGTCGCCGTTGATCGCCATCACACCGCTCAGACCCTGAATGATCTGGTCATAAGCCGGTTTGTGCGCGTCGGGACCCGTCTGACCGAATCCCGAAATGGCGCAGTAGACGAGACGCGGGTTCCGCTCGGCCAGCTGTTTGTAGCCGATGCCGAGACGGTCCATGACGCCGGGACGGAAGTTCTCGACCAGCACGTCGGCCGAGTCGATGAGCTCGAGGAACACCTTCTTCGCGGCGTCGAACTTGAGGTTGAGTGTGAGCGACTTCTTGTTCGCGTTCTGCGCGAGGAAGCTGGTGCCCATCAGCTCCTGATTGAGTTTCGTGACGCAGCCGAGTTTTCGTGCGAGATCGCCGCCGGAGGGGTTCTCGATCTTGATAACTTCGGCGCCGAGAAGCGCGAGGAGCTCGGTGGCGAACGGGCCAGCCAGGACGTTGGTCATGTCGAGGACGCGGATGTTGTCGAGGACTTTCATCGGTGTTCCTTCGGTTCGTTCAGGTGGGTCGTCGGGGAGGGGGTCCTTCATCGTCCTTCGTCGCGTTGCTCCTCAGGGCAGGCTCTCCGTCCCTACCCCCGCGCCCCCGCCCACGGGGCTACGGCGATTCAGGATGACAGCTGGCTTTTCTCCGCCTCTGGGTGGTTGATGGCGCCGCTGCGATGGATTCGGCCCGGCATGGGACGGCCGAGAATCTCACCCATCTTCGTTGCAGCGGTCATGAGCGGTTCGAGCTGGATGTCGGTGCGGAGGCCGTGGCGTTGCATCATGTGAACGAGGTCTTCGGTGGCGACGTTGCCACCGCTGATTGCCGTGAAGGGGCATCCGCCGAGACCCCCGACTGCCCCTTCCAGCGAGCGGACGCCAGAACGTATAGCGGCGTAACAGTTGGAAATCGCCATGCCGTAGGTGTCATGAAAGTGGCAGGCGAGGAGGGCTTCCGGAGCGATCATCCAGATCTCTTCGAGCAGTTCCTCAACCTGCCAGGGCGTTGCGTGGCCTGCCGTGTCGGCGAGGCTGATCTGTTCGAATCCGGCATCGACGTAACGCTGGACGATCTCGACGACACGCTCTTCAGGGACGAGGCCTTCGAAGCCGCAGCCGAATGCCGATTGGACGGACACCTGGACCGTCGCCCCTGCATCGAGAGCACGTTTGCCCATGCCGATGATTCTGGTCAGCGCCTCCTGGGTGCTCATGCCGGTGTTCTTGCGGCTGTGCGTATCGCTGGCCGAGACACCCATGCAGAAGTAGTCGACGCCGACAGCGAAGCCGCGGTCGAGCCCCTTTTCGTTCAGCACGAGACCGGAGAGACGGATGTTCTTCGGCTTGCGCTCCGGGGCGTTGAACCAGGCGAAGAGGCTTTCGGTGTCGGCCATCTGGGGGACGCGTTCCGGATTGACGAAGGACCCGAGCTGGATGACATCGACGCCGGATTCGAGAATCGTCTCGATCCAGGCGATCTTGGCGGCGAGGGGGACGATCAGACGTTCCACCTGGAGTCCGTCGCGGGGGCCGACTTCATGAATGAGAACTGGCAGGTTCATGTTGGCGCTCCGTTCGTATTCGATGGCATCCGCGACCCCTCCGGGGTCGATGAGTCAAACCGGCATACCGGTGGGGGCCTGACGGCGACCACCGGCTACACACCGTGACGCCTCCGGCGTCGAAACAACGTTCGTCGTCTACGCCAGCACAGGCGCTGCGATGCGTTCAGCGACCGCGTTCGCCATTTCGATCGTGGTGCTGGTGCCTCCCATGTCATACGTCCGGATGCGCCCGTCTTCGATGACGGATGCGACGGCGCTCTCGATCCGTGCCGCCTTCTCGTGCTCGCCGAGCCACTCGAGCATCATCTTTGCGGCGAGGATTGTCGCGAGCGGATTGACCTTGTACTCGCCGGCATACTTTGGAGCGGAGCCGTGGGTCGGCTCGAAGACGGCTAGCTTCTCACCGATGTTGCCGGACGCGGCAAAGCCGAGCCCTCCGACCAGCTGGGCGCAGAGATCGGAGATCACGTCGCCATAGAGATTCGGAGCGACGAGAACGTCGTAGTTGAAGGGGTTCTTGAGGAGCCACATCGTCATAGCGTCGATGTTGGCGTCGTCCATGGCAATCTCGGGGAAATCACGTGCGACCTCTTTCGCGATCTCGAGGAACATGCCGTCGGTGGCGCGAACGACGTTCGCCTTGTGGACCACGGTGACTTTGCTTCGGCCGTGCTTCCGTGCGAACTCGAAGGCTGCGCGGATGATCCGTTCCGAGCCGCGACGCGTGTTGATCTTGCACGAGATCGCGTAGTCATCCGGCGCGAGGCCCGCAAAAGCGCCGAACGGTTTCGAGAGGGACGACAGCACCTGGGCGAGCGTTTCGGGAACCGGCGAGAACTCGACGCCGGCGTAGAGGTCTTCGGTGTTCTCGCGGAAGACGACGATGTCGATCCCCTCGCGATAGTTGAGCGGATTGCCCTTGTAACCCTTGCAGGGACGGAGCGACATGTAGAGGTCGAACATCTGCCGCATCCGGACGATAGGGGAGCGATAGACGAGATTTCTGTCGCGCAGTTCCGGGGTAAGTTCCGCCGCCGCGGCCTTGACCGGCTTGGAGGTGATGGCGCCGAACAGCGCCGCATCGACCCGCTTCAGGAGATCGATCGTCCGCTGCGGAAAGGCATCGCCTTCGCTGCACCAGAACTCCCAGCCAATGTCTCCGTGGGTATATTCGGCATCGAACTCGACGGCGTCGAGAACGATGCGTGCTGCTTCGAGAACCTCAATACCGACTCCGTCACCGGGAAGCCAGGCGATCTGGTACTTGCTCACAATGCGCTCCTCTGCTGGATTAGTAGTTGACGTGTGTAGGGAATCAGTCCCCCTGCGTCGATGATGGCCTGACGCGAGGCGGGTAAGGGAATGATGGCGAAGGACTTTCCGCTCGTGATGTTCACGACGCGATCGTCCTGGATCTCGAGCTCGTCACCTTCGTTCGCCTCGATGTCCGGACAGACGATCGTACGGAGGCCGAGGTTGATGGCGTTCTGAAGGAAGATTCGAGCGAAGCCGCGTGCGATGACGGCGAGGTCGTAGCCGCGGAGCGTCGATGCGGCCTGTTCGCGCGAAGAACCGCAGCCGAAGTTCTTCCCGGCGAGAATGGCACTGCCGCGCGGAATCGATCCCGACGCGAGACCTTTGTTCAGCTCCGGCAGGTCGGCGAAGGCGTACTGCGGCGTTTCGGTCGGAAGAACCGTCGCCATATAGCGGCCGGGATAGATGATATCGGTCGAGACGTCGTCACCAAGCTTCCACGCAAGCCTGGTTGTCGGTCGAGGGGAATTCGAAGTGTTCGTCACGTTTCGCTCCTTGCGTCGGGCGGGTGATGCGGCCTGTGAGTGCGCTTGCCGCGGCGACGGCCGGCGAGCAGAGATAGACCTGCGCCTTCGCGTTGCCCATGCGGCCGAGGAAGTTTCGGTTCGTGGTCGAGAGGGCGACCTCGCCATCGCCTAACGCACCCTGGTGTACCCCGAGGCAGCAACCGCACCCGGGATTCATCACCACGGCGCCTGCTTCGACCAGGTCCGAGATCACGCCGCGCTTCATCGCCTCCTTGTAGATTCGCCAGGAAGCGGGGAAGACCAGCATCCGGACGCCGTCGGCAATCCGATGGCCACTGAGGATCGATGCTGCCACGGCGAGATCATCTGCACGCCCGTTCGTGCAGGAACCGATGACGATCTGATTGATCGGAGTCCCTTCAACCTCGTCGATCGCCTTCACGTTGTCGACCGTGTGAGGGCAGGCGATCTGATAGGTGAGCTGCGCGCAATCGATCTCGAGCGTTTCCACGTAAACAGCGTCGTCATCCGGTTGGACGAGATCGATCGGCTCGGTGACATGCGCCACTTCGTGAAGGTAGCGGAGCGTCTCGGCGTCGGCGGGAACGATGCCGGCTGTGGCACCCGCCTCGACCGCCATGTTGCAGAGGACGAGGCGTCCCGATGTCGACATCGAACGGATCGTGTCGCCGTGGAACTCGAGCACCCGGAAGTTGGCTCCTTCGGCGCTGAGCTTTCCGACGATGTGCATGATCAGGTCTTTTGCGGAGACAAAATCGGGCAGCTCGCCGCGAGCGATGACTTTGATCGTCGCCGGGACTTCGATGTTCAGCGCCGCGCCAAGCGTCCAGACGCTGGCCATCTCGGTTGCGCCGATGCCGAAGGCAAAGGAGCCGAGGGCGCCATGAGTGGTTGTGTGGCTGTCGGTTCCGGTGACGACCATTCCGGGACGGACGTAGCCGCTCTCAGCGAGGATCTGATGACAGATGCCGCCCTGATCGGCGCGGATATCGTGAAACTTCGCGATCCCCTGATCGCCGACGAACTCACGGATCCGCTTCTGGTTGGTAGCGGTCTTCGCGCTTTCGGCCGGAACGCGGTGGTCGAGAATGATCGCGATCCTCGAGGGATCCCACACGCGTGCTTCGAAACCGGTCCCCTCGAAGACTTCTCGGAACTGATTGATCACGAGCGCGGCATTCTCGTGCGACATCGCCAGGTCTACACGCGGCTCGACGACATCACCCGGAACGACGGTTGCGCAGCCCGACGCTCGGGCGAGGATCTTCTCGGCTACGGTCATCCCCATGGATCGTCTCCTCCATGAAGATCGTAGAAGGGACAGCTGCTGAGGGTCGGCAACCGTAGTCACGCCGCGACGTGCGGGATCGCACACGGATGTCGCCCAAAAACAAAAAATGCCGCCGGAGCGGTGGCTCCGGCGGCGTCGGGGAGTGTCTGGTGGAACGGGTTAGATCTTGTTGTTGCGGCGGGCGCTGTCGCTGCCGGGCTCGCGATTCACTTCGGACTTCACTTCGCCGTAGCCTTCGCGGATCTTGCCTTTGGCGCGCTCAGCCTTTCCTTCCATCTCGGTACCGCGGTCGCCAGTCAGAGCGCCGAAGCCCTCTTTGACCGCTCCCTTGGCCTGCTCGAATTTGCCTTTGCCCTTGTGCTCGTTTCCACTGGCCATAAGTTTCTCCTTTGTCGTGTCCGGTGTTAACCGGCGGTGATAGTTATTGATAGAGCAAGCGCCGTTCCAGAATGAAGCGGTAAGTTATTGCAAAGCAAGCACATGGGTAGCGCAAATACGGGCTCGCGGTTGCAGATGCGGGACGCTCGATGAGGGGCTCCTTCGACCTCCCTCTACCCACTCCGCCCTCACAGCTGCCGGCGCGGGGGGCCGGCGGCTCAGGACGACAGGACTGGGGTTGGGCGCTCCATTCTCAATTCCCAGTTCCCAATTCTCAATTCGCGTAAGCGGAGGGTACGATAGCCATCTCGAATGCGCCGGTTGAAGGCGTGGTGAGGGCTCGAAATGACTGAGATGGACAAAGAGACGGGGCGGTTCCGGCAGTTTCTGGTCGACCAGGGACTGAAGCTGACGAAGGAGCGAGAGTCACTCCTGCGGGAGATTTTTGCCACGCACTATCACTTCGAGGCCGACGAGCTGCTCGGCAAGCTCAAGGAGAAGGGGATCAAGACCTCGCGCGCCACGATCTATCGCACGCTCGATCTGCTGGTGAGGTCAGGGCTCGTCCGGCGCGTGCATCTCGGTGAAGAGCACTATCACTACGAACGAGTGACTCGCGATTCGCATCACGATCACCTCATCTGCACGACCTGCGGGACGGTGATCGAGTTTCATGACGAAGACCTCGAGGCGCGGCAGCTCGTGATCTGCAAGCGAAAGAAATTCATGCCGACGTTTCACAACCTTCAGATTCTCGGAATCTGCGAGACCTGCCAGCGGAAAGGGGAGCAGCCCGACTCGCCGGATCGCGTGAAGATGATTCAGGAACCGGCGACGGCGCTGCGCCGCTGAGCGTCTCCCGCGTAACGGTACGCGGTCACCGCTCCACCGACGTCGGGGAAGACTCTGAAGCGCTCGCTGCGAAGCATGATCGTTCGCCGCGCGCCGGGCTCGCCACTGCCTCTGGTGAGTCTCACCCGGTAGTGGCTCCCGTCGTCGAGCGTGAACTCGTCGATGACATCGTGTCCGAAGTACCGCGATGTAAGGAGTGTCGCTGCTACGCCGTCGCCCGCGGTGCGGACGTCGAGGTCCTCACTTCCGATCCGCACGACGCACTCCCCGTCGGCTGCCTCGACGCGGAGCATGCCGAAGGGCGTTTCGACGAGTCCGCCAGCGACACGAGAACGGACGAGGTGCGCGTCTCCAATGAGCGCGGCTACTTCGACGGAGAGCGGCTCCTCGTAGACCTCCTTCGACGTACCGGTCTGGAGGATTCTGCCGCGGCTCATGACCGAAACCTGATCGGCCATACTCAAAGCTTCTTCCTGATCGTGCGTGACGAGTACTGCCGTTGTACCGGCGGCACGAAGGATGTTCCGGACCTCGCCGCGGAGTCGCACCCGCAAGCTCGCATCGAGGCCTCCGAACGGCTCATCCAGAAGAACGAGACACGGCCGCGGTGCAAGTGCGCGAGCGAGAGCGACCCGCTGCTGCTGGCCCCCTGACAGTTCATGAGGACGGCGATGGCCGAGCGACTCGAGCCCTACGAGCCGAAGAACCTCATCAGCACGCTGCCGGTCACCTCGAGCGAGTCCAAACGCGACGTTCTCCCACACGGAGAGGTGCGGAAAGAGTGCCCCCTCCTGAAAGACCATCCCGATATGGCGCGACTCGGGGGGAACAAAAGTGCCGCGACCGACGAGCTTCGTTCCGGCTAGGACGACTTCTCCCGACGAGGGAACCTCGAATCCTGCGATCGCGCGCAGAAGTGATGTCTTGCCGCAGCCGCTCGGCCCGACGAGGGCGCCGAGCGAACCGCCTCTGAGTGTCAGCGAGGCGGAATCAACGGCGGTGACGTTGCCGTAGCGGATCGTGACGTCTTGCAGCTCGAGTGCCGCGATCGTCATCGCTCCTCCCTGAAGACCGGCCGGATCACGAGTGCCCACACCGGTAGCGCCGAGACGAGCAGGATGAGAAGCGAAGGAAGGGCCGCCCGAGACCAGGACGAAAGCGAGGCTTCGGCCCATACCCGCGTGGCGAGTGTCTCGAAGCCGGTCGGCCGGAGGATCAACGTGGCGGGCAACTCCTTCATCGAGGTGAGGAAAACAAGACCTCCCCCCGCCAGCAATCCCGGCCTGATCATCGGGACGGTAACGCGACGGAGAACCTGCAGCCTTCCGAGCCCCAGACTTCGCGCGGCCTCCTCGAAACGCGGAGAGAGTGCCGAGAAGGCTGATCGGGTTGCCGCGACAGCTTCAGGCAGAAAGCGGATGACGTACGCAAGCACGAGGAGTGTCGCGGTCTGATAAAAAGGACGTGCGATCCGTGTAGCCGCGAAGACGAGCGAGAGTGCGATGACGATTCCCGGCAAGGCGTAGCCGGAGAAGGTCAGGCGCTCGACGATCGTTGCTGGGAGCCCATGACCACGGACGGCCCATGCCGCAACTGGAATCGAGGCGGCGACACACACCAGTGCGGCCGCAAACGAAACGCTGAACGAGTTCCAGATTGCGGACCCCTCGAGCGGGACACGCTCGGCGGCCATCAATGCGCGAGCACTCCAGGTACCGATCGCGGCCAGCGGAATCCCGATCGCGGCCAGAGTGACCGTACCGACGAAAACGAGTGCAGCAGGAGTCCAGCGGCCGAGCGGTGTCCTTCGGGAGGCACGCGAAGGACGCAGCCGCCCGGGAGCGACACCACGGACGATGAGCCATTCAGCAGCGAGCAGCACCAGCGTCAGCGCGACGAGCACGGTCGCGAGCACCGCGGCAATGGTTCGGTCGAAGAGTCCGCGATAGGCATCGTAGATCGCCGTCGTGAACGTGTCGTACCGGACGATCGATACGGCACCGAAATCAGACAGGACGTACAGGACAACGACCAGCGACCCGGCAGCAAGCGGAACGCGCAACTGGGGGATCACGATCCGGCGGGCGACCTGCGCTGGTGAGTGGCCGAGTGAGCGAGCCGCTTCCTCGAGTGCAGGGTCGAGATGCCTCAGCGCGGCGACGAGGAGAAGGTAGAGGTAAGGATACGAGAGGAGCCCGAGTGCCAGCAGGGCGCCGCTCCATCCGTAGGCCACTTCAGGAAACGGCCGCCCGAGGAGACTGGCAAGCAGGCCGTGAGGGCCGAGGATTGAGACGATGGCAAATGCCGCAATGTAGGAAGGGAAAACGAGAGGGAGCGCTCCGGCTACTGCCCAGAACCGGCGTCCCGGAAGATCAGTACGAGTGACGAGCCACGCGTAAGGGAGGGCGATCGCAATCGAGAGCGCCAGGACCGCCGCGGAGATCGACAGTGTCGAAATGAGGAGCTCCGCGGTACGAGCGGTGCGTACATGCTGAAGCCAGACGCCAGCCCCACGCTCGCCGGCGCGGATGAACAGATAGAACAGTGGAAGCGAGACGAAGGCGGCCACCCCGGTCGCGAGAAGCTTCGCGCCGAGCGACACTCTCCCGGACTCGTGGCTGTAACTGAAGAGTCGCCCCGCCTCGGCGACTGGAGCGGGAGCGAGCTCGCTCAATTGCGGCTGAGTCCTCGCTCGTTGATCAGTCCGAGCGTTTCGGGCAGCACTGCCGACACGCGGGCAAAATCGATCTCAGGTGTGCGGAGTTCTTCGAGCGGCTGAAGCGCGACCGGCGCAGCGACTCCGGCGACCAGCGGATATTCGAACGTCTCGGTGGCGAAGTACTGTTGCGCTTCATCCGAGAGGAGGAATTCAATCAAGCGCAGTGCGTCGGGGTCATCGTCAATCAGCGCGATTCCTGCGACGTTGACGAAGCTCGAAGCAGACCCCTCAGGCATGAAGAAGTTCTCGGCCGCGAGGTCCGGACGTTCCTTCTTCGCCTCCCAGACGTAGTAGTGATTCACGAGGCCCCAGTCGATCTCGCCGGAGGCGACGGCGTCGACGATCGCACCGTTGCGGGGATAACGCCGTGGGCTTGCCTTGACCATCGCGTCGAGCAGCTGCTCCAGCGCTTCCCGTCCCTGCGTGGCGTGAAACACTGCAAGGTGAGACTGAAGCGATGCGTTGAGGGGAGCGATTCCCCAACGTCCGGCAGTCGCGCGGGTGCCAATCTCTTCGAGGGAGCGCGGCAACTGTTCGGGACGAATGCGTTTCGGGTTGTAGACGACGGTTCGCGCTCGTCCGGAGATGCCGACCCAGGAACCGTCCGGGCCGGCGAATCGGGCAGGGATACGGCTGATTACGTCGGAGGGCAGCGGCCGTGTCAGACCGGCTCGAGAAACCGCGCCGAGAGCCGCGGCATCCTGGGCGAGAAACGCGTCCGCCGGCGAGCGGCGACCTTCCTCGATCAGAGTCGCAGCCATCTCCGCTGTTTCTCCGTAACGTGCCTCGACCTGGATTCCGGTCTCGCGGGTGAATCGCGCGAGCAGCGGTCCGACGAGTTTCTCGTTTCGGCCGGAGTAGAGCACGAGTTTGTTGTCGCCCTTCGCCTCGGTTGCAGGCTGTGACGTAGTTGCCGAGTCAGCGGGCCGTTCACCGCTACAGGCGACGGAAGTGATTAGCAGGATAGCGAGCAGTAATCGGGGTGCGTTCATCAGAAGTTCCAGTTGATGCCGGTGAGCAGGGTACGCGGCATTCCCGGACGAAGACCTGCGGGGCGGCGCGCGACGACGTACGTCTCGTCGGTCAGATTGCGAGCCTGAACGAACATTTCGAATCCGTCTGAAAGCGAGTACCCGAGGGTCAGGTCGAGAGTGATGTGCGAGTCCGTGCC
>DASVLC010000183.1:0-11917 GCA_036385045.1 Thermoanaerobaculia bacterium
CCCGAGCCCGCGCCCGGGCCCGGCTTTTCGGGATTGCGACTCGGGCACGGGCGCGGGCTCGGGCTCGGGCTCGGGAAACCCGCATAAACACTGGGAGTTTCTTGGAAGATCGCATGCGGCGCGCCGCGTCACCAGTGATGAAAACGAGGCGAGATCGCCGCCCACCCACGCGCGACTCAGGATGACAGACTGGCTGAGCCTGAAGTTAAGGCCATTGGGGTGACATCGTGGGTGACATCGGCAGAGAGTCCGAAGGAAATGGGACGCGCCTCCAATCGCCCATTACATCGCGCGGAGCGCTTTGGAGTACGGGGCCGCAGACGCCGCTTTCCAGCGTGCGCGATCGTCCGAGAGGAACTCGAGCGAAGAAGAGCGACGCCGGCAGCTCTGGCTCGCTAATGGCAAGAGATCACATCAATAACGACAGCTCCCGGACACGTCACGACGTTGCCGAAGCGAGCTCGACATGGACAGAGATGCTCCCGATACGACGATCCCTCTGGCTTCTGATCCTTCTGCTCGCCGCGCCGGCCGGCTTTGCGGATGCGCTGACCGAAACACTTCTCTCGCGAGCGGTTCCCCCACGGCCTATCCCGATCGAGCGATTCGGCGAAAACCTCGCGATCGTTTTCACTCCCGATCTGAGCGTGAAGAACAACTGCAACTTCTACGAAGCCCTCGGCTTCGCCTGCTTCGACACGGCTGACTGGCGTGAGGTCATCAACGGGATCAAAGCGCACAACCGTTCGAATCGAGAACGCCCTATTCGAACGCTGATTCTCGAAACACACGGAACGAACGGCCACGGACTCAAGCTCCAGAAGGGGAAGCGCTCCTCCGATGAGCGCTCCTACATTTCGGTCGGCGCACTCCAGGAGATGCTCGAGCCGGCCGGTCTGAGATACGTCGTCATCAGCGCGTGCAACTCCGGGCGGCTTCTTCGTCCCGAAATCTACCTTCGCCTCAACCGCGACCCGGGTGACAGGCTGTTTCTGCCGGCGACGCTCGGGATTCTTGACGCCAGCGAGCTTTTTGATCCGGCCTCCAGCAGAGTGACCGTGATCACCCCGGAGAACAGCCAGATCGAGACGACCCTTCTCGGCTCGCTCTCGGAACTCACTCCCGACACCCGACAGGCCCTGACCAGGGCGGCGGCGCGGCGTGGAATCAATGTCCCGCGACAATTTGCGATCTCGGAGCTGCTGATTCAGATGCTCCTGCGAGACCCCGAACTGCGTCTGCGCACCGGCGCATGGGTCGACGAGCTCTCGAATCAGCAAACCTCCCCCGATGGCAGCGAACGCCTGTTCAATTCGTTCCTGGCGCACCTGGACGCGGTCGTCGTGCAGGACAAGAGTCGAAATCTGGTCGCCGCAGGAGCCCGCTGAGGAAGCGAGGAGACAACCGCTAACGCTGGCGCTGATCGCCTGCCTCCCTCGAAAAGGTGCAGCATCGGGAATGTCTCTGCTGGCTTGTAGATTGCTGAGATTTCGCTGTCGCTCCTTGGGATCCAAACGACAGTTCAGACGAAACCATTCGTCGCACCGTCGACGAAGCTACCAGACCGCCTCGTAACCGCACCTCGGCAGGAGATATGACGATCGATGCGCAGTAGAGTCCTGATCACTGGAGGGGCCGGATTCATCGGATCGCACCTGGCGGATGCACTCCTCCACCACGGTTACACGGTCCGCGTTCTCGACAATCTCGATCCTCAGATTCACGGAGAGGACCAGCGACGGCCCGAGTACCTCGATCCCGCGGTCGAACTGATCATTGGAGACATTCGAGACGCCGGCGCAGTGAGTGGTGCACTGGAGGGAATCGACACGGTTTTTCACCTTGCGGCCAAAGTCGGTGTCGGTCAGTCGATGTACGACATCGAGCGCTACACGGACGTGAACAACCGCGGCACCGCGGTGCTGCTCGAGGCGCTGAGCCGCCGCCCGGTCGCGAGACTGATCGTTGCGTCCAGCATGAGCGTCTACGGTGAGGGGCTTTACTGCGGGGCCGATGGCAGCATCGTCGCCGGTCAGGAACGGACTCTCGATCAGCTGAAGCGCCGGGAGTGGGAAGTAGTTGACGCCGCCGGGAATCCACTCACGCCCGTTCCCACGCCGGAGTCCAGGCAGCCCGCGCTCGCCTCTGTCTACGCGCTGTCGAAGTACGATCAGGAACGTCTATGCCTGATGGTCGGCCGCGCCTACGGCATCCCGACGGTGGCGCTGCGATTGTTCAACGTTTACGGCACGCGCCAATCGCTGTCCAATCCATACACAGGGGTGCTGGCGATCTTCGCCTCCCGCCTGCTGAACGGCAATGCTCCGCTCGTGAATGAGGATGGCAGTCAGCGTCGCGACTTCGTGAGCGTTCTCGACGTGGCGCAGGCCTGCACTCTGGCGATGGAGAAGGCTGAAGAGGTTGCCGGCCACTGCTTCAACATTGGCAGCGGGAGGAACTACACGGTCCTCGAAATAGCGCGTCGCCTTGCCGAGGTGCTGGGACGCGATCTGGAGCCCACGATCACAGGCACGTACCGCATCGGCGACATTCGTCATTGTTTCGCCGATATCACGAGTGCGCGCAGCCTGCTCGGGTATGAGCCGGGGATAGTGCTGGAGGAATCACTGATCGAACTGGGACAGTGGCTCGAATCGCAGGTCGCCTTCGACCGGGTACAACAGGCGGCTTCCGAGCTCGACTCTCGAGGACTTACCGTATGAATGGCCAGGCGCAGTCAGTCATACCGGTGAAGCTCTCGGACTCATACGCTCTCATTACCGGCGGATGCGGGTTCATCGGAACGAACCTCGCCGATCGCCTGCTTCGTGACGGGCACCGCGTACTGGTCTTCGATGACCTGTCGCGGCCCGGAGTCGAGCGTAACCTCGAGTGGCTGCGTGAGACCTACGGAGACCGTCTCCTGGTTCGCGTTGCCGACACTCGCGATGCGAGCGCCGTCCGGGATGCGGTGCGTCGCGCGTCTCACGTGTTTCACCTCGCCGCGCAGGTCGCCGTTACGACCAGCCTTGCCGATCCTGTGACGGATTTCGAGATCAACACCATCGGCACACTCAATGTCCTCGAGGCGATCCGTCACAGTACTCATCGTCCTCCGCTGCTTTTCACCTCGACCAATAAAGTCTACGGCACACTCGGCGATGTAGCGCTCGAGGAAGAGGAGGCGCGTTATGCCCCTTCTTCGCCGGAAATTCGAAGCCATGGCGTCAGCGAGGAACGGCATCTCGATTTCCATAGCCCCTATGGCTGTTCGAAAGGGGCAGCAGACCAGTACGTGATCGATTATTCACGGAGTTACGGAATCCGAGCCGTCGTCTTTCGCATGAGTTGTATCTACGGACCGCATCAGTTCGGTACGGAAGACCAGGGATGGGTCGCTCACTTCCTCATACGCGCACTGGACCACGAGCCCATCACCATCTACGGAGACGGCAAACAGGTTCGTGACATCCTCTACGTCGAAGACCTGATCGATGCATTTCTTCAGGCATCGGCAAACATCGAGCGCTGCTCGGGGCAGGCCTTCAACATCGGCGGGGGGGTGCACAGCACGATCAGTCTCCGCGAGCTGCTTGAGGTCATCGGAGATCTCGAGGGACGCCGGATTGCAGTCATCCGGAGCGATTGGCGCTCAGGCGACCAGCGTTACTACGTCTCCGACACGCGGAGGTTCGGCTCCCTGACAGGCTGGCAACCGTCCGTCGGAGTGAATGAGGGCATCCGCAGGCTCCGTGAGTGGCTCATCACTTCGAGGATTCCGGCGGTGCTGCAACTCGCCGGCGAGCGTCCGGTGGCGACCACTACTCGCCGCGCGGTTCGCGACTCGGCCGACGTTCAAGTGGCAACGGTTCCGATGGTGGAGTGAATGAAGGCAGCTGTCATCGCCGGCAGCCGGCGACTCGAGATCGTTCGGACGATAACGCTTCCCGAGCCTCGCGCAAACGAGGTTCGCATCCGCGTCGAGGGGTGCGGTGTCTGCGCGTCGAGCCTTCCCGTATGGGAAGGACGCGACTGGTTCCGCTATCCGCTCGAGGCGGGAGCTCCCGGCCACGAAGGATGGGGTGTCGTGGCAGCGCTGGGAGACGGCGTCGACAACGTTCGTGCCGGTGATCGCGTTGCCTTCCTGTCCGGAAACGCCTTCGCCGAATACGACATTGCGGCGGCCGGCTCACTCGTAGTGCTCCCTCCCGAGCTCGACGAGCTGTTATTTCCCGGAGAGGCGATCGGCTGTGCGATGAACATCTTCCGCCGATCGGACATCGTTGCCGGGCAGAACGTCGCCGTCATCGGTGCAGGCTTCCTCGGTAATCTTCTGATCCAGCTTGCGAAACACGCCGGGGCGCGGGTCATCGCCATCTCCCGTCGCGACTCCGCACTCGAGCTCGCACGCACTTCTGGAGCTGACGAAACGATCCCGATGAAAGATCACGGCGAGATCACGGGGCGCGTCAGAGAACTGACCGGAAATCGCGGCGCGGACCGCGTCATCGAGTGCGTCGGCAGTCAGTGGCCGCTCGACATCGCGAATGACATCATCGCCGAGCGCGGACGGCTCGTCATCGCCGGATATCACCAGGACGGCCCTCGCCAGGTCAACATGCAGAACTGGAACTGGCTCGGCATCGATGTCGTGAACGCACATGAACGCGAGCCGGGTAACTACGTCCGGGGAATGCAGGACGCGGTCGACGCCGTGCTGAGTGGCCGCATCGACCCCGCGCCGCTGCTGACGCACACGTTTCCTCTCGAACAGCTCGACCGGGCAATGATCACCCTCGCCGAGCGGCCCGACGGATTCATCAAGGGGATGGTGACGTTCTGATGCTTTCATCCGCCGCCGTGCGTCCTCGTCTCGCCTTTGCGGGACTCGGCTGGATCGGACGCGATCGACTGAACGCGCTTCTCGAAGCCGATGCGGCGGAGATCGCGGCGCTTTGTGATCCTCTTGCGGAACCGTCCGGCGAGCTGGGAACGGTAGTGCCGGCGTTCGAGGATCTTCTCTCGGGTGACGCCGACGCGATTGTCATCGCGACGCCGAGCGCCATGCACGCCGCCCAGGCGATCGCAGCGCTCGAAGCAGGCAAAGCAGTGTTTTGCCAGAAACCGCTCGGTCGCAACGCTGACGAGACGCGACGCGTCGTCGATGCCGCAAAAGCGAATGACCTCCTGCTCGGCGTCGATCTTTCCTACCGCTTCACCGATGCCATGCAGCAGGTACGGCGACTCGTGAACGATCGCACGGTTGGCGACGTCTTCGCCGTCGATCTCGTGTTTCACAATGCCTACGGCCCCGACAAGCCATGGTTCTACGACGCTGCACTCGCAGGTGGAGGCTGCGTCATCGACCTCGGGATCCACCTCGTCGACCTCGCGCTCTGGACGCTCGACTTTCCGCGCGTCGAAGGCGTGGATGCACACCTCTTCCACCACGGTGGACATCCGGTCGAGGACTATGCCGTCGCGACGTTCGACCTCGAGGGAGGCCTCGTCGCCCGACTTGCCTGCTCGTGGAATCTGAGCGCGGGTAGCGACTGCGTGATTGGTGCGACGTTCCACGGCACCCGAGGATCTGCGGCTTTTCGCAACGTGAATGGCTCGTTCTACGACTTCGTTGCTGAACACTACGTGAAGACAACCAGTGTTCAGCTCTCACAGCCGGGCGAGAGCTGGGGCGGGCGGGCGATCCTCGACTGGCTAAGACGGCTCTCGATAAGCCGCGCTTTCGATCCGGAGATCGAGCACGTCGTTGCCGTGTCGGAGGCGCTCGAAGCGGTCTACACCGCCGCTTCCGCCAGGAGACCTCGCGAATGAGGGTGCTGATGACTGCCGATGCAGTCGGCGGTGTTTGGACCTACGCGCTCGAGCTGATACGTGCGCTGCCGGAGAACGATTTCGTTCTCGCTACCATGGGACCGCTCCCTACGGATGACCAACGCAGCACTCTCCCCCACAACCTGCGCCTCGTCGAAAGCAGCTACAAGCTCGAATGGCAGGAGAATCCCTGGGATGACGTCGATCGCGCGGGCGAGTGGCTGCTCGATCTGGAGACCCGGACGAGCCCGGACGTCGTGCATCTGAACGGTTATGCGCACGGAGCTCTCCCCTTCCGCGGCCCTAAGCTCGTCGTCGGTCACTCGTGCGTCATCTCCTGGTGGTGTGCTGTGAAGGGTGAGGAGGCGCCGCCGGAGTGGGACACCTATCGGGATCGCGTCGCCGCGGGTCTCGAGGGAGCCAGCCTGGTCGCCGCCCCGAGTGCGTGGATGCTCGCAGCGCTCGATCAGCACTATCGCTTCAGCACGCCCAGACGGCTGCTGTACAACGGCCGCCGTTTCGAGCCTTTGACCGGCCACGGTCACCGCGCGTCAGTCTTCTCGGCGGGACGCCTCTGGGATGAAGCCAAGAACCTGCAGTCGGTGGTCGCTGCCGCCCCCTCGATCTCCTGGCCGGTCCGGATCGCAGGTGACGGTGGCGAAGGTCTGGCGGCCTCGAACCTCACGCACCTCGGACGCCTCGATCAGGCGGCACTCGCGCGCGCTTACGGCGAAAGCGCGGTCTACCTCTTCCCCGCGCTCTACGAGCCATTCGGCCTCTCGGTCCTCGAGGCTGCGCTGTCCGGCTGTGCCCTCGTTCTCGGCGACATCCCTTCACTGCGGGAGATCTGGCGCGACGCTGCGGTCTTCGTGCCTCCGCGCGATCCCGACACCATCGCACGCCTCGTGAACGAGGTCATCGGAAATGACCCGTTGCGTCATGAGCTTGGTCAGCGCGCACTCCATCGCGCGGAAGGTTTCACGGTCGAACGAATGGCAGATTCCTACAGAGACACCTACGAAAGGCTGGTTGCTGATCTCCGCAACGGGAAAGAGGCGCGGCGACCCGAATGAAGTTCGTCCTCTTCTACCATTCACTCGTCTCGGACTGGAATCACGGCAACGCTCACTTCCTCCGCGGCATCGTCTCCGAACTGCTCGACCGCGGACACCGCGTCGACGTGTTCGAGCCCGAGGACGCGTGGAGTGTGGAAAACCTGCTGCGCGACCACGGTACGGAACCTCTCGACGAGTTCCGCTCTGCCTTCCCGTTGCTGGCCTCGACACGATACTCGCTCGAACAACTCGATCTCGAGAAGGTCCTCGACGGAGCGGACGTCGTTATCGTTCATGAATGGAGCGATCCTCTGCTCGTCCAACGAATCGGTAATCAGCGGGCCGCTTCGCGCTCTTTCAGGCTTTTCTTCCACGATACGCATCACCGTGCGGCTACGGCTCCGGATGAGATGGCCCGCTACGACTTGAGCAACTACGACGGCGTTCTCGCCTATGGAGAGGTGATCCGCGGGCTTTATCTCCAGCGCGGATGGGCCTCCCGTGCGTGGACGTGGCACGAGGCGGCCGACACACGCATGTTTCATCCTCTTACCGGCCGCGAACCGGAGGGCGACGTCGTCTGGATCGGCAACTGGGGCGACGACGAACGAACCGCGGAGCTCGAGGAGTTTCTGATCGAGCCGGCCCGTGACCTCGCTCTCCGGACACGCGTCCATGGCGTCCGCTATCCCGAAGACGCGCGCCAGAGGTTGTACGCGGCTAACATCGACTTCGCCGGCTGGCTGCCTAACTGGAAGGTCCCCGAAGTCTTCTCCCGTTTTCGGATGACGGTTCACATCCCCCGTCGTCCCTACATGACGACGCTGCGCGGTATCCCGACGATTCGTCCCTTCGAGGCGCTTGCGTGCGGCATCCCTCTAATCTCTGCACCATGGGATGACTCAGAAAAGCTGTTCACCCCCGGACGCGATTACCTCGTTGCCCGTGACGGAAACGAGATGAAGACGCAGATGCGCGCAGTTCTCAACGACAGAGATCTCGCGCACTCGGTCGCAGCCCACGGACTCGCAACCATCCGCCAACGCCACACCTGCAGCCACCGAGTAGACGAACTCCTCGCAATCGTCGCCGCGACAGAGAGCCGTCAACCCGAGCCAGGTCCCGAGGCAACAGAACCCTCCGAGATCGCAACGCCAGCACAGCGAGCGGACGAAGCTGAAAACGCCGCCGACTCACCCCCGTCGCACCTCGGCCCTCGGCCCTCTCCCCTCGGCCCTCGGCCCTCGGCCCTCAAAATCGCCTTCTACGGCTCCTCCCTCGTCTCGGCCTACTGGAATGGAGCGGCTACTTACTATCGCGGGATCATCCGCAATCTCGCCGCTCTTGGCCATCAGGTCACGTTCTTCGAGCCTGACGCTTATCAGCGTCAGCAGCATCGCGACTTGAAGGAGGATCCGGAATGGGCGCGTGTCGTCGTCTACGCCGGCGAGGGAACCGACGGAGCAGAGCGCGTGCTCGCCGAGGCTGCGGAATATGACGTCGTCGTGAAGGCGAGCGGTGTCGGTGTGTTCGATGAATTGCTCGAACGCGCGGTACTCGAACTGCGGCGTCCCGGTCAGA
This sequence comes from Thermoanaerobaculia bacterium, assembly GCA_036385045.1. Taxonomy (GTDB): domain Bacteria; phylum Acidobacteriota; class Thermoanaerobaculia; order Gp7-AA8; family Gp7-AA8; genus QHVT01. Next base: position 8,469 of record DASVLC010000183.1, read on the forward strand.
CGATCATCTTCTGGGACGTCGATGCCCCCGCCACCCTCGATCGGATGGCCCATGATGCGAACGACCCCTTCCGCGCTCTCGTCTCCGGCTACGACTTCGTCTTCACCTATGGAGGAGGCGATCCGGTGATCGCAAAGTACGCGGCGTTCGGAGCACGAGCGTGCATCCCGATCTACAACGCTCTCGATCCCGAGACGCACCATCCGGTAGCGCGGCGCTCCGCGTTCGACGCCGACGTCTCCTTCCTCGGCAACCGGCTTCCTGACAGGGAGGCGCGTGTCGAAGAGTTCTTCCTCCGCGCTGCCTCACTGCTCCCTGGTCGCAGCTTCCTGCTGGGTGGTTCCGGCTGGGACGACAAGCCGATACCGGAATCAGTGCGCTACATCGGCCACGTCTTCACCGCCGATCACAATGCCTTCAACTGCTCGCCGCGGGCCGTGCTCAATATTTCCCGCGACTCGATGGCTGCGAATGGCTGGTCACCAGCAACACGCGTCTTCGAGGCCGCCGGTGCTGCCGCGTGCCTGATCACCGATGCATGGAAAGGGATCGAGCAATTCCTCGAACCGGAGAAGGAAGTACTCGTCGCGAGTGACGGCGCTGAGGTCGCGGCAATCGTCGATTCGCTCGCACCGGAGCGAGCGCGCGCCATCGGTCAGGCCGCGCGGAAGCGCGTGCTCGCAGAACACACGTACGCACATCGAGCCCGCGACGTCGAAGCCATCCTCAAGGGCGTTAAAACATCTTCGATCGCAGAGGCAGCACGATGAAGATCGTCATCCTCGGACTCTCGATCACCTCCAGCTGGGGGAACGGACATGCGACGACCTACCGGGCGCTCGTGCGTGCCCTCGCCGCACGCGGTCACGATGTGACGTTCCTCGAGAGAGACGTCAGCTGGTACGCGTCGCACCGCGACCTTCCAGCACCTCCCTATTGCACGACGCACCTTTACACAGGGCTGCCTGATCTGACGGCAAAGCATGCCGCCGCTGTAAAAGGAGCCGACCTCGTGATCGTCGGCTCGTATGTGAGTGAAGGAGTCGCTGTCGGTGAGTGGGTGCTGGAAACCGCTCGAGGCATCACCGCGTTCTACGACATCGACACACCGGTAACGGTTGCCAAACTCGCAGCCAACGACTTCGAGTACCTCGAGCCAAGACTCATCCCGCGGTACGACATCTATCTCTCTTTCAGCGGAGGTCCGACACTGGCGCGGATCGAGAACGAGTTCGGCTCACCGATGGCGCGGCCCCTCTACTGCTCGTTCGATCCCGAACAATACTTTCTCGAAGATCGTGACATTCGCTGGGACCTCGGGTATCTCGGAACGTACAGCGATGACCGTCAGCCAGCGCTCGAGCGTCTCCTGCTCGAGCCTTCGAGGCGGATCGAGTCGGGACGCTTCATCGTCGCTGGACCTCAGTACCCGTCGCACATCGATTGGCCAGCGAATGTGGAGCGCGTCGATCACCTGCCTCCGTCTGAGCACAAAGCGTTTTACGGCTCGCAGCGGTTCACCCTCAATGTGACTCGGCAGGAAATGATCCGTGCCGGCTGGTCGCCCAGCGTCCGGCTGTTCGAAGCTGCGGCCTGCGGAGTGCCGATCATCAGTGACTGGTGGCCGGGGCTCGATGATTTTCTCGAGCCGGGACGCGAGATTCTGATTGCTCACGATTCCGGCGAAGTCGTCCATTACCTCTCCTCGATCGATGACCGGGAGCGGAAGCGCATCGGTCTACAGGCACGCGAGCGTGTTCTCGCGCATCACACGGCCATGCATCGCGCGATCGAGCTCGAACGTTACGTCGAAGAAGCAGCCGCCAGGACTTCGGCGCCGGCAGATCGCACCGCCTGAATCAGCCGGCCGGACGCTCAACTGCCGCACGCAGCATCCGCGCCTCCATCAATAGTTCGGCGGCCGCATGACGCAGCGGATCGTCTCCTGCAACCGCCAAGATCCCTGCCGATTCTTCATGCTCGATCTCATCAGGATCGCCGAGTCCCGCATCACGCTGAAGCCGGACACCTTCGCGCAACAGATCGCGGATCTCCTCGGCGTTGTCGACGCCGCGGAAGTAGGCGACGTGCATCGGCTCCCCCTCCGAGTGCTTCTGGTCCATCTTCGTCGCCTGACCGCCACCACCGGCGGTCTTGACCTCGACGTCGGCGATTCCGAGCAGCCGCTGGAGGGGCCCCTGACGCACCGCGATGTTCTGAATGTTTGCAAGGACAACCGTTTTCTCGCGCACGGTCGTCACCCCCTCGCGGATTCGGATCGCACGGTCCGAGAGCATGTACCAGCGCATCTCGTAGTCGAGACGGATCAGCATCCAGCCGAAAATAATCTGGATGATCAGCGCGGTCCAGGCAAGCGCTTCGCCGGCCTGCATCATCCAGACGAGCGACCTTGGCGCATTCGATCGCGCCATGAAATCGATGAAGAAGAACGCCCAGATCAGTCCGACGAGCGCGAGAATCTGCGCGATTCCCCATCCGAGCATCCGAAGCTTGAAATAGTTAGGCGCCGCGCGGAACACTCGCGGAGGCGATCCGGGCGGATGCGCCGGCGTCGGCGGGACCCGCATGAACGTCAACACCTTTCCCCGCCAGCTCACGACCCGCTCCTCTCGATCGCCTCGCGCACGGCGCGCAACTCCGCCGCGACTTCGCGAAGCGATGCAGCCAGCTCCGGATCTCCCTGCTGTGGCGTCCCCTCGCGCGGGCTGGCGTCCGCAACGCCTCTGCTCTGCGAGACTGCCGTGCGACCACCACGAACCCCTCGCATCTTCGAATAGAGGAAATCGCGCACCATCGCGAACTCGTGCAGCCCTTCGAGCGTCATCTCGGCGGCTGCACTCGCACTCGCCGTCTGAATCTGAATCCGCGCCAGACGAAGCCAGCGCTCCACCAGATTGCTCGTCAGATGGATGTCCTGAATCCGCGCATACGTCAGCGTGATCTCTCGCCGGAACAGAATCCCCCACCGCATCGAGATCCCCTCCCCGTCGAACTCGTACCGCATCGTGTGATAGCGGAAGTAGAGGTAGATGAGAGGAATGAAGAAAAACGGCCCGAGCGCCAGCGACGAGATGAAGTAGTACTTCATCAGCTCGGGCGAAGGCCTGTGAATGGCGAAGACCTGCTGTTCGATGTCGGTACTCACGAGGTGGATGCTACACGGATGTCACCCCAATGGCCTTAAGTTTAGGCCCACAAATGCTGTCATCCTGAGCGTAGCGTGAGGACCTGGGTGGGCGGGCGGTGCGATGCTCGTGTTTGGCGCCGCCCATCCGCCAGATCCCTCGCTTCGCTCGGGATGACAGGCCTTGACGCGACGCACACTGTGGTGGGATGGCGCGATGGGAGGAGGCCGAAACGTGAGGGGGCGAGTGAGCGGCTTTGCCTAAAGTCAAGGCCATTGGGATGTCACCCCGAGCGGGCGGGTG
>DASVLC010000184.1:0-1753 GCA_036385045.1 Thermoanaerobaculia bacterium
ATGGAGGGTCATTATGAATGGGAACGATCGTGAGGAAGGTTGGAACAGTGCCCGCTCCTCGACTTGCAGCATCAGATCGCGAACCTCGTACTGCCTTTGCCTGGCTCAGTGAGAGTGAATCGCGGATGGCGAATCGGCTGCACCGCGAGCGCCGTAGGCGCGACGTAGCTGTAGCCCAGGGCGCAAGCCCTGGGTAACAAACCGTTCAACAGGTGAGCCCCGGTAGGGGCGATTGACCTCCGCGATGCGGGTGCATATCCGGGCGTGGTTCCGTCGCCCCTTCGGGGCTCCACCTTCTGGACCGATTCCCAGGGCTTGCGCCCTGGGCTACAGCTACGACGCGCCTACGGCGCTGAAACCAATGTCGCGGTTCGAACAGAACGCTCACACCCACCCCTCACACCACACCCTCCCGGCAACCCCTCACGCCCTCACCCTCACACCAGACCCAATCTCCTCGCGTGTTCCATCGCCTCGGTCGAGTCGCGAACGTAGAGCATTTCCACTCCGGCGGCATTTGATTGCTCGATGATTGACGCGACGGCGCGGGCGCGGAGGTCGTGGGTGACGTCGCGAATGAAGGCTGCGCGGATCCGTCCCGGGTGCGCCTGAATGACCTGGAGGTAGATCTCGGGATCGTGCTGGCCGCTGTCTCCGATGAGCACGAATGGCAGTGAGGGGTAGTAGTCGAGCAGGAGGTTGATCTGCTCGAGCTTATGACGCTCGTGCGGCGCAAGGATGAAGGTCTCCTCGTCGAGCCCCCAGTCCTGGAGGAAGATCGGCCCGTGTGGGATCTCGTTCAGGTCCATGAAGTCGTGGAGCAGGTCGTAGAGATTCCAGGGGCTGCTCGACACGTAGAAGATCGGATTGTGCTCCCTGTGAAGAGCGCGGTACAGATCTGCGACCCCCTCGAACGGCAGACGGGATGCCGCATTCGCGAGAAGGGATCGCGCCATCTTGAGGAGACTGGTGGCGCCGGTATGGACGATCGTGTCGTCGATATCGCTGATGATCCCGTAATCCGCGTCGTGCGGCGGCAGCAGGACATGGCCGATTGCGGTCGTCTCGTAGTCGGGAAGCTCGAGCGCCAGCTCGTGCCATAGATGGCCGCTGTCGATCGAATCGGGAGCGAGCCGTGCCTGGAAGTAGCCCTCGCGATCGGTCACAGTCTCGACCACCGCATTCGCGTGTGAGGCTCGTACGCGAGCCTCGGCAAGCTCGATGCTGTGGAAGCGCCGGTAGGTATTCATGACGTTGCGCCAGAGCCGCTCCGGCTCTGTCGCACGCGTCACTCGCCGCTCTCGCAGCACGCGTCCCCGGATCAGCATTTCGAAACCGGACGGCCCGGCCTCCGGTTCGGCTTCGGAGCTGGAGGTGAGGATCGGCACCTCGAGCCGCCGGGCCAGACCGCGGTAGGGTGTCAGAACGAGCCTTCCCCCGGTTACAATACGGCGCCGCCGGTCGAGTTGGCGGTCGATCCCGAGTGCGGTGCGGTGGACGGTGCGGCGGATCGGCATTCGTAATCCACGCATCCCTTGCAATCGGCGTGACTCTTGCGTCGGTCACCCGACCAAATACCTTAAAGGATCCTTCCTGATGAGCGATATGGCCCCCGTTACGAACAGAGTACCGTCGCGCCCGGCGACGACCGGCGAAACGCAGAAAAAGATGTCGAAGAAGCTTCTTCCTGTCGACCCGCATTCCGTGGTCTGGAACCCCAGCCCGGAAGAGCTCCGCACTTTTGCTGCAAAGA
>DASVLC010000185.1:0-16818 GCA_036385045.1 Thermoanaerobaculia bacterium
GTCCTGCGGGAGAATCGCTCGAAGGCCTCGGCGACGATGGCCGGGCAGGCGGCGTAGAAGGGGTTCGACCGCTCGCGCGACTGGAAGAAAACGTCCGGGTTCTGCGCCGTTCCCCGGACCTTTGGATGGTCCGGCGAAAGGGCGCGGGCGCGGTGATCGAAGACGAGCTCGAGATCGATCATCGCTCGCATGTCGTCGTCAGAGAGAAGGTCGATCTGTGCGACCTCGTGCGAGGTCCGGAAGCCGTCGAAGAAATGAAGGAACGGGATTCGCGCCTCGAGCGAGACGGCCTGCGCGACGAGCGCGAAGTCGTGCGCCTCCTGAACGCTCGCCGACGCCAGCATCCCCCAGCCGGTCGTCCTGCATGCCATCACGTCACTGTGGTCACCGAAGATCGACAGTGCGTGCGTCGCCACTGACCGGGCCGCGACGTGAATCACGGCAGGCGTAAGCTCGCCCGCAATCTTGAACATATTGGGGACCATCAGCAGCAGTCCCTGCGAGGATGTGAACGTCGTCGCCAGCGATCCGGTCTGGAGGGCGCCGTGTACGGCACCCGCTGCGCCGGCCTCGCTCTGCATCTCGATCACCGACGGAATCGTCCCCCAGAGGTTCGGCTTCCGGTCCTTGTTTGCCCATTCGTCCGACCACTCGCCCATCGGAGACGAGGGGGTGATCGGATAGATCGCGATTACCTCGCTGGTCTTGTACGCCACGCGCGCGACGGCTTCGTTCCCGTCGACCATCGCGATCTCAGCGGACTGCGTCGGAGCAATAGCCTTGCGGACTTCGGGATCTGATGCGACGACGGACATGGGGGCTCCTCCTGGGCGGTTCCTCGGGGCGGTTCCTCGGAGTTCCTCGGAGTTCCTCGGCGTTCCTCGGTTCCTCGGAGGGTTGCTCGCGGGGCCCATGCTTGTCATCCCGAGCCGCCGGAGCCCCGTGGGTGGGTGGCTGGCGGGAGGGGCGGAGGACGGAGAGGGATCCCTTGCCGACGACCCATGCCTTCGCATCGCCAACTTCAGGCGCGGTGCCTCTCCGACCTCCTGGGTCGTCGACTCAGGGATTCCTCGCCACCCACCCGCCACCCGCTCGGAATGACAGGCGTGTGAGTGGTGAGCGAGATCCACTTCACTCCGAGGAACCGAGGAACTCCGAGGAACTCCGAGAAACCGAGGAACCGAGGAACCGAGAATCACCGCCTCCGCAACACCCGCCCGATCGTCGCTTTCGCTTCAGGGATCCGCAGTACGAACGCGACGGCAAAGTAGATGACCCCGAATAGGACGCTGACCATGAGAGCTTCGCTGATTCCGGGGAACGGAAGTCGCTGAGCCAGTGCGCGACCGGCGAAGAGATCAAACGCGACGGCGCCTGCACCTGAAACGAGCGCCGCGATCCAGAGACGCGAGAGATGACCGGCGGCCGGTACACCCTTTCCGACGCGCTTGTGAATCCCGCGCCGGAGCAGCAGGAACTCGATCCAGGCCGCGCAGGCCGAGGCGGTCGTGATGCCGACGACTCCGAGGGCGAGTGGTCCGCCTCTGAAGTCGGGAACCGGCAGTCCGAGAGCGGTGATGATCGCGGGAAACATCGGCCGCAGCGGGAACGCGAAGAGAAACGCGAGCGAGGCGCCGCCGGCTACGCGTACGAGCGCGATCCGAAAAGGAGTCCGCGTGTCGTGCAGCGCGTAGAACGCCGATGAATAGAGTCTGCCGAACGTCGAAACGAGCAGGCCGAGCGAGGCAGCAGCCAGCGTGTACCAGACCAGAGTCGCAGTCCCGGGGGTAAATGCACCGCGCTCGTAAAGCGCGCTGACAAGGAGTCGTCCGATCAGGATGAACGCTACCGTCGTCGGAACGACGAAAAAGGCCACCTGCCGCAATCCACGATCGAGCCGAGTGCGCAGCGCCTTTTTGACTTCCTCCTCAGATCCCTGCTCGGAGGACATCTGGGGAAGTTCGGCCGCCGCGACCGACATGCCGAAGACCGAGACCGGAAGCATGTAAATCGTCTGCGCGTAGGCGAGCACGGTCACGGCTCCAGTCGGCAGAAACGACGCGATGAACGTATCGACATAACCGCTGATCTGTACGACGCCGCGCCCGCCGATGACAGGTGTGATGTTGCGGAAGATCGTCCGCACCGGTTCGAGCGAGCGGTCGAATCCGAACTTGAGGTGCTTCGCATGCCTGAGCACGAACGGAATCTCGATCCCGAACTGAAGGACACAGCCGATGAGTGTCCCCCATGCGAGGGCTGTCGCGAGCCGGGCGCCGCTCATATACATCCCGAAGATCAGCAGAGTCGCGATCATCGAGGCGCTCCAGAGAACCGGCGCGACATACCCGATGAAGAACTGACGGTGCGAGTTCAGGATCCCGAGCGCCCAGGCGTAGAGCACGAGCAGGCCGACGCCGGGAAAGATGATGCGGGTCAACTTGACCGCCAGCGCCATGACGTCGGGTGCAAGGCCTGGTGCCGTGATCCCGAGGATGATGGGCGCCAGCAGAACACCGCCCGCGACGAACACTCCGACGATCAACGCGAGAAACGAGACGAAGACGCCCGCAACACGATCCGCTTCTTTCGTCTCCCCTCGCGAGATGAGTCGCGAATAAACCGGGATGAAGGCAGCTGACAGCACCCCTTCTCCCAGGAGGTTCTGCAGGAAGTTCGGCACCTTGAGGGCGACATTGAAGGCGTCGGCCGCACCGGTAGCACCAAGGTAATGAGCGAATACGCTGGTCCGGATCAATCCCGCGAGCCGGCTGAGCAGAATGCCGGCGGCCACGAGGGCGGCGTAGCCCCCCGCCCTCGGCGGGCTGGGCTTCACCTGGCTGGCTGATACGCCTGCGTCGGCGGCATCGGACACTGCGCGATAAGATACTCCGTCCGGAGCGGGGTCGACAGCCGGCGGTGCGGAGGCGGGTTCCCTCTCCCCTGCCGCGCCTCGGCCTCCTCCTGGTCGATCGATGTCAGACACTCAGCCGATCCTCATTGCAGGCGCGGGACCATCGGGTCTCGCCGCCGCCATTACGCTGGCCCGCGCCGGGCGTCGCGCAGTCGTTCATGAAGCGAAACCTGAAGTGGGCAGCCGCTTCATCGGCGACCTGCAGGTGATCGAGGGAGCTTCCGAGCGCGAGACCGTTCCCGACTTCCTATCGCGTATCGGAATCGAGACGAACTTCTACTTCCGGCCGGCAACGGCGGCGACGTTCTACGACCATCGCGGCCGTGGGAGGACGATCCGGAGTGCGGACCCGTACGGCTACTTCATCCGTCGCGGACCGGAGGAAGGGACGCTGGACCGCGGCCTGCTCGCCCAGGCTCAGGCCCTCGGCGTGACCGTCGTCTTCGGAAGCCGTCTCGCACCGGAGAAGGCCGACATCGTCGCGACGGGACCGAGCACACCGGACGGCCTCGCGCGCGAAATGACGTGGCACACCGACGAGCCGGAACGAGTCGAAGTGCTCTTCAATCACAACCTCTCTCCTGGCGGCTACGCCTACATCTTCATCCTCGACGGTGTCGCCACGTTCGGCTGTGCAATCGTCGCGGACTTCAAGAAGATCGATGAGTATTTCGAGCACTCCCTCGCGGCGACACAGAAGCTGAATCCCTTCACGATCCCTGAGGAGACCCGTACCGGATACTCCTACATGAACTTTCACCTGAAGAGCGAGGCGACGCGCAACGGTGCGAGTTATGTCGGTGAGGCAGCCGGTTTTCAGGACTATCTCTTCGGTCTCGGCATTCGCTACGCGATCACCAGCGGCTGGCTGGCGGCGAGAAGCATCCTCGAGAACACCTCGTTCAACCGGCTCTGGATCGCCGAGCTCGGGCGGAAGCAGGAGACGAGTCTCGTCAACCGTTTTCTGTACGAATTGGGCGGAAACCGCGGCCTCTCGATGTTCGTGCGGCGCGCGGCTCGTGCCCGCGACTTTCGCAGTTACCTGAGCAGCTGGCACGCGAGCCCGTGGTGGAAACGGATGCTGGTTCCGTTCGTACGCCGCTTCTGGCATCACGACGGACGGTGTCACCACAAACCCGGCGTGCATTGGTGCCGCGCACGAGACACGGAAATGAAAGTGCCGCCTCTCGGTGAGGTCGATCGATGAATGTGGAACAGGCGCATGACGTCTGCCGCGAGATCACGCATCGTCATGGCGCAAACTTCTCGGTCGGATTCCGGTTCCTTCCTCCGGTGAAGCGACGCGCTGTCTACGCGGCCTATGCCTACTGCAGGCAGGCGGATGATCTCGCCGACGAGCCGGTCGAGGATCATCTCGCCGGTGGCGATGAGATCGCCGGACGCCTGGAACGTCTCGCCGCGTGGCAGGCCGAGCTCGACGCCTGTTATGCCGGCCGGCCCGAGGAACCGATCACGATCGCGCTCGCCGATTCGCTGCAGCATTTCGACATCCCGAAAAGCGCCTTCGTCGCTCTGATCGACGGATGCCGTCAGGATATGGCGAAGACGCGCTACGAGACGTTCGAGGAGCTTCTTCACTACTGCGAGCTCGTGGCGACGTCGATCTCCGACATCTCGCTCTCTATCTATGGGTACCGCACCCCGATGGCGCTCGAGTACGGCCGAAATCTGTCGACCGCACTCCAGCTGACGAACGTCACGCGCGACATCGGCGATGATCTGCAACGCGATCGGATTTATGTTCCCGCCGAGGAGCTTCGACGGTTCGAGCTCGAAGAGCGCGACCTGCTCATGCGGGTGGAAGATGAGCGGGTGATACGCCTGGTTCGTTTTCAGATCGATCGTGCCGAGAGCTATTTCCGCGCCGCCGAGCCACTCCTCGGCGAGCTCGATTTCGATGCTCGCTTCCCCACCCTGCTCATGGGAGGCGTCTATGCGACCGTGCTGTCTAAACTGAAAAAGAACCCACTTGCCGCGGTTCGCGAACGCCTGGCTCTTTCGACTGGCGAAAAGATCCTCGTGATCGGCTCCCGGATGCTCCGCCCTCACTTTGTCTGAAACTCGCCGATCGATTGGAACGTCTACGCTGAGATGAGGCTGCTGGCGCTCACGTTTCTCTTGCTCCTCGGCGCAATCCCCTGCGGCGCGCAGGAGATGACGACGACCGTCGTGCCGGTCGTCGGCAGCGTCGTCGGTACGGGACAGGTCCGCTGGAAGACCGACGTTGAGATCATCAACGACTCGCCTCTCGCGATCGACGTCGCTCTGGAGCTCGCGAGCGCACCCGCCGCGCCCGTGATCTTCCTGACGCTTGGCCCCGGACAAATCCAGCGGTTTACAGACATCGTCGGGCAGGCGTTCGGCGCAGACGCGATCCTCTCGCCGCTCCGCATCACCAGCAGCGGCCGGCGACCGGTGATGGTCCGGGCGAACGCCTACGCGATCCGCGGATCGGAGGTTCTCCCTTTCCAGCCAATCAGCGTCTTCGCCTCCGGCTCCGGCTACCCCGTCCGCATCCTCGACGGTCTCGGCTTCACTGATGAGACGCGAACGAACATCGGGCTGCTCAACCTCGGCGACAGGCCTGCCGATGTACTCCTCGCACTGCAGCGCCTTCCGGGCCGCAATCTCGCCATCACCAGACTACGGGTCGATCCGGGAACTCTTCTTCACCTTGCCATTCAGCAGCTGTTTCCGCTGATCACCGAAGGCCATGGCTTCGCAGTCGTAGTCGAGACGTTTTCGCCAGAGACCTTCGTTTACGCCTCGGTCATCGAGAACGCGAACAATGCCGGGACCTTCGTGGCACCGCGTGTCGGCGCTCGCTGACCGAGGTCAGGCGACTCCGGCACCCCACGGCCCCCAGATCGCCAGGGTCGTCGAGTTCCCGAAGATATTCACAAAGAGAGTCTGTCCGTCAGGGCTGAAGGTCGCTCCGGCGAACTCGGACGTTTCATATCCGGGCAGCTCGTTCCGCGCGAGATCGAAGAGCTGCCCCGAAGGCAGATAGATTCTCAGATGCTGCTGCGAGTTCACCGTGTCCTCGCAGATTACGATCGCACCCGCGGGGCTCACGCAGATGTTGTCGGGCGCGTGAAGTCTGCTCGCGTCCGACGATTCGTAGAGGAGCGTCAGCTCGCCGTAGGTCTCAGGCGCGATCCGGCCGGGGGCTCGAACAGATCGTCTCCGGCCCGAGGGCTGAGCTACATCGAGCAGCGGGCGGTAACGCCAGAGTTGACCGAGCTCGAGATCTCCCCCGGTCGTCGAGGTGAAGTAAATCGCCCCGTCGCCATAGGCCGCCCCTTCGAGGCGTCGGAATCGCGCCGCCCCGCGGTCGCGCGCCTGGTCATAGACGGGAAGCGGAGACAATGGAGTGATCGGAGCGTCGGGCTCCGGGATCTCCACCCACTCGACGAGATGCGTCTCTCCTACGGTCTTGCCTCTCACCGTCTCGAAGCGCGGCCATCCAACAACCGCCAGAGCCTGAAGCCGCCCTCCTGCTTCGAGCCGTCCGGGGACATGCGGGATAAAGCGGTAGAACGCTCCGCTGTGCTCATCCTCGGTCTGAAAGACGACGCCGGTGCGTGGATCGATTGCCGTCGCTTCTCGAAGAAACCGTCCCATGTCACGCAGCGGCTCCGCATCGACGGGACGGTCTGCCGACGCGGGCACCTCGAAACAGTAACCGTGCGTCTTTTCAAATCCATTATCCGGCCCAGCTGTCGTCTCCTCACAGCTCAGCCAGCTGCCCCACGGTGTCGCTCCCCCTGCACAGTTGCGGACTGTGCCGGCCAGACTGACGAAATCACGGACCACCTGACGCGTCACCGGGTCGATGATGGCGGTCGTAGTTCCGCCCTGTGCGAGCCGGTCGTAGAACGGTCCGTCTCCGATTGAAGCGCCGATGCCGTCCACTTCATGGTTGCGAACAAGGCGGATGAATCCTCCGACGTCGAACGCTGCCATTCCATCTGCTGCGCGCGGGAGCGGATGCCCATCGCTCATGGTACGAGGGCGTTGAGAGATGATCCCATAGTGAAAATCCGAAGGGAGAGCGAGCGCGACCTGAGTACTGTCAACGGCCGGTCGCGTCTGCAGCGGACCATAGGGCGTCTCTCCCGGCAACCACAGCTCCGCTTCGGCGTACTGAGCAAGAAGACGGTCTATCGGTAAACAGGCAGTGGCGGCGGCGGTGGCGAGGCTCCGAAGGAATGTACGGCGGGGAACGGGCATGTTGGCGGCCAACAAATGCGAGCGACGCGCCACGGTGTATTCTTTGTTCATGGCTGAGCCGGACTACCTGATCTGTCTGCAGTGCGAAACGCCGACCTATCAGTTCGAGTACGTCGACGAGAAGTTGACCGCAGTCGTCTGCACGACCTGCGGCAACGACGATGTCAGCGACTTCATGACTGAAGCCGAATTCGACGAAGCGTGATGCCGATCATCGTAGGGATTGCAGGCGGTACCGGTTCCGGCAAGACAACCGTCGCGCGCGCGATCTACGATCGTGTCGGACCTGGGCGAATCGAGTGGATCTCGCACGACTCCTACTACCGGAGTTTCGAAAGCCTCGACGCCGAAGCGCGACACCGGATCAACTTCGATCATCCCGACTCGCTCGAAACGGAGTTGCTTGTCAGGCATCTCGACGTCCTTACGAAAGGCTCGTCGGTGGAAGTGCCGATCTACGACTTCACGACGCACGCACGAATCGAAGAGACCCAGCGGGTGGAGCCCCGTAAGGTCATCATCGTCGAAGGCATTCTCGTGCTCGGAGAGCCGGAACTGCGAAAGAGGATCGACATCAAGCTTTTCGTCGACACGCCTCCCGACATCCGTTTCGTCCGCCGCCTCATACGCGACATTCACGACCGTGGTCGGAGTGTCGAGTCGGTGATCGAGCAGTACGTCAGCACCGTCCGGCCGATGCACGAGGAGTTCGTCGAGCCGTCGAAACGCTACGCCGACCTGATCATCCCCGAGGGGGGCGAAAACCTCGTGGCGATCGATGCGATCATCGCGAGAGTGGAGCATCTGCTGAGCTGAGCGGGGGCGGCTTTGAGAGTCAAAGACCGCGCTCGGGCGCGGGCCCGGGCACGGGATGATCGAGCCAACGGGTCGAAGCACGGGAGCATGGCGTTGTGTCCCGCGACTAACGCACCTGTCATCCCGAGCCGCCGAAGCCCCGGGGGCGGGCGGGAGGGTGTGAGGGGCGAAGGACGGAGAGGGATCCCTTGCCGACGACCCACGACGGCGCATCGCCCGCAAGTAGCGCCGGTAGGCGCGATTGACCTTAGCCCAGAACGAAGTCCTGGCAACCGCGCAACTTCAGCAGCAGTCCCGAAGGGACGGTTGAAGACGCACGCCTCAATCGTCCCTACAGGACTGGCATTTGGTCGCCATCCACCCAGGACTGGCGTTTTGGGCTAAGGTCAATCGCGCCTACCGGCGCTGTTCGATGGACAAATGTGTCATCTGCTCATTCACCGGCGCAAAGCGCCATTTGCGGCTTTTTATGACACGGCGCGCTTATGGTTCGTCTGCGGAGGATCCCTCTCCGTCCTTCGCCCCTCGAACCGCCCGCCGCCCCCGGGGCTCCGGCGACTCGGGATGACAGCGCTTGTAATTTCTCTCAGTCGTAGCGTCCCGACGTGGCAGGGCGGAAATGACAGGCCTTCCGCCCGGCCGCATTCGTTCAGCTTCCTCGGAAGACAGATTCGCCTTTAATTTCAGTCACTTACAAAATCCAGTCCGATTCTCGGAATCGGATGGGCCGCCGCCCGGTTCACCAATGCCGGACGCAGGGCCTTCCAGGTCCTGCCCGTTGACCAGACCGCTACAGGGACCTAGAATGCCGATGGGCAGCAGGTGCCTGAGGCCACCAGCTCAAGCCGAAGGGGGGGATTTTCGGGATGCCTCTCGTACACGTCAAGGAAGATGAGACGTTCGAGAACGCACTGCGCCGCTTCAAGCGCAAGTGCGAGAAGTCGGGGATTCTGTCCGAGCTGAAGAAACGTCAGCACTACGAGAAGCCAAGCACGAAGCGCAAACGCAAGGCGATCGCCGCACGGAAGAAAGTGCTGCGGAAGCTCGCGGAAGAGCGTCGTACCGGCTTCTGATCGTTACCAGGTCGTTCTCGAGGGACTGCGGGCAACCGGAGTCCCTTTTTTTGTTTCCAGTTCCCTGGGGAACTCCTACACCATGCAGGCACTGCAGACGCTCGAGTTCGACCGGGTCCTGACGCTCGTCGCGATGGAGGCGAAGAGCACACCCGGTAAGGCGGCAGTTCTGCGCCGCGGGCCTTTCCGGACGCTCGAGGAGTGCGAGACCGCGCAGGCCGAGCTCAGCGAAATGGTGCGCTTCGTTCACACCGAAGGGCTACTCCCGCTCGCCGGCCTCACCGACGTAGCTTCCACGCTCCAGCGCGAAACCGTTCTCGAGCTCGACGAAGCATGGATCGTCGTCCGTGCTGCGCGTGCGGCGCAGTCGATCCGCGAGGCGCTCCTGCGAAGCGACACCTTTCACCGTCTTGGTAATCTCGCTGCCACGATTCCCCTGCTCACCGAGCTCCTCAGCAAGACCGGCCGCTACTTCACTCGTGACGGCAAGTTGCGTGAAGACGCATCGGCCGAGCTTCGCGCAATCCGCAGCCGCATCCACGCGAAGCGAAGCGCCATCCAGCGGACTCTCAGCGACGTGATGAATCGCAACGCAACCGCGATCCAGGAACCGCTGATCGTCATGCGCGGCGAGCGCTATTGCATTCCGGTGCGGGCCGATCACCGCAACGCTGTCCCCGGCATTCTCCACGAGCGTTCCGGCTCGGGCGCGTCCTTCTTCATCGAGCCGATGGCGGCGATCGAACTGAACAACGATCTCGCGCACTACCTGATCGAAGAGCGCGAGGAGATCGCGCGGATTCTCCAGTTCATCTCCCAGGCGATCTTCGATCAGCATGACGATCTGCTCGAGGCGATCCGCGTCTCGGGAGAGCTCGATGCACTGCAGGCATGTGCACAGTTCCACGACGTGGTCCGCGGCACGCGCCCGACCTTCAGCGCTACACGCGAGCTTCGCATCCTCGATGGCCGGCATCCGCTCCTCGACGAGCGTCTCGCCTCGGCGCGCGAAGACGCATTCGACGAAAAGCCTGAAGGACGCAGCGTCATCCCGCTGACGATCGAGCTGCGACCCTCGTTCGACGAGAGTCCCCACAGCGCGCTCGTGATCAGCGGGCCGAATGCCGGTGGCAAGACCGTCGCTCTCAAGACGGCTGGACTCCTCGTCGCGATGGGCATGAGTGGCCTGCCGGTTCCGGCTTCTGAAGGAACCGTTCTGCCCTGCGTCGACGCCCTGCACGTACTGATCGGCGACGACCAGAGCGTGCTCGAACACCTCTCGACGTTCTCGGCGTACCTGGTGCGGCTCAAACGGGTTCTCGAGCGCGCAACGTCGCAGTCACTCGTCCTGCTCGACGAGCTCGGCTCGGGCACCGATCCGGAGGAGGGCGCAGCGATTGCCGCCTCGGTGATCGAGCACCTTCTCGACTCCGGTGCCCTGCTGATCGTTACAACACACCTGTCGGCCCTGAAGAGCTTCGCCGTCAACGACCGCCGGATCGTGAATGCGTCGATGGAGTTCGATTCCGCTACCGGGAATCCGACGTACCGGCTGTTGACCGGCATGCCCGGCCGATCGCGCGCAATCGAAGTCGCGACGGCGATCGGCCTGCCGCCCGCGATCATCGCCGCCGCGCGCGAACGGCTCGGCGAACGCTACGAAGATACCGATCACCTGCTTTCGACTCTCCAGAAGAAGCTGGCCGCGATCAATGAGGAACAGCAGAGACTCGATTCGGCCACGCGAGCACTTCAGAGTGAACGCCGGGCAATGGAGGAGACGAAGGCGAAGCTCGAACACGAGCGTCTCCAGCTCGGAGCGTCGTATCGCGAGGAGCTCGAACGGCTGCGCGATGACGTCACGCGCCAGATCTCGAACGAGATTCGAAACCTTCGTGAGATGGACCGTACCGCCCGCGCGTCATTGAACGCAGCCGAGGTCGTCCGGACGATGACCCGTCCGGTGGAGAACGCCCTCGAGTTCATCCCCGCAGAACAGAGAGAAGTCCGCGTTGGAGAGAAGGCCGAGCACCGCTCGTTCAAGGTGACCGGCGAAATCGTCTCGATCGACGGCAGCAGGGCGGTGATCAACGTCAACGGCAGGAAGATGACCGTCGACGTCCGAGACCTCGTTCCGAAGGGAGCGGCAGCGCCCCCCTCACGCAGTTCCTCGCGACACACCACAGCTTCGCCGAGCGACGTCGCCCCGATCTCCGCTGAATTGAACCTCATCGGACAGCGGGTCGACGACGCGCTGGAGGAGTGTGACCGCTTCCTCGACCGCGCCCTGCTCGAAGGAAAACAGGCCGTCCGCCTCATTCACGGCTTCGGCACCGGCACTCTTCGCAAAGCAGTCCGCGATTACCTGCGAAAACATCCCGCGGTAAAGTCCTGGCGCCCGGGAGCCGAGAACGAGGGAGGAGATGGGGCAACTGTTGCTGTGCTGGATGATTGAACGATTGTCGCGGGGCGAAATTGAAAATTGAAAATTGAAAATTGAAAATCTGGCAGGCGGTGCCTGCTTCTGGCTGATTGAGCGGTTTGGGCGGATCGGAATTGAAAATCTGGCAGTGCCCATGTCATCCCGAGCGGGTGGGTGGGCGGGCATGCGAGGGGCCTGGCAGGCTGCGTACTCCGTAACGCCAAAGGGCATAGGGGTGCGGCTACTTCGGCCTTTCGTACTACTCATCCGAAATCGTCGCACCCGCTCCCCCATTTTCAATTTTCAATTTTCAATTTTCAATTCCGATCTATCCTGACTCCCCAGTCGCCCAACATCCAACAATGGCTTTCGTAGACCTTAACGACAGCGTGATCGCGCAGGTGCGAAGTGCGGCGGACATCGTCGACTTCGTGCAGCAGGTCACCCCGTTGAAACTCGCGGGAAAGAACTACAAGGGACTCTGTCCCTTTCACCGGGAGAAGACTCCGTCGTTTCAGGTCGATCGGGACAAGGGGTTGTTCTACTGCTTCGGGTGCGGAACGGGCGGGGACGTTTTCAAGTTCCTGACGCTGACCGAGAGGTTCACCTTCCCTGAGGCGGTGGAGCATGTCGCGTCCCGCGTCGGAATCGAACTGCCGAGGCGTCGGAGGACGCAGAAGGACAACGAGAAGGACGACCTTCTCGAGGTGATCGACGACGCGTCAGAGGCCTTTCATCAGGCGCTCGGGTGGCTGCCGAATGCCGCGGATGATTACCTCCGCAAGCGCGAAGTGTCGAAAGAGATCATCACGCGGTACGGCTTCGGATACGCCCCCGACTCCTGGGACTACATCCTCCGACGCCTCGGGCAGAAGCATGGGGAGAAGAGGCTCGAGCTCGCCGGTCTCGTGACGCCGAGAAAAGAAAAGACCGGCTTCTACGACCGCTTCAGGAACCGGCTCATCATTCCGATTCACTCCGATACGGGGGCCCTGGTCGGGTTTGGCGGCAGGACACTCGACGGTAGCGATCCGAAGTACCTCAACTCCCCCGAGTCGGAGCTCTTCAACAAATCGCGGCTCCTCTACAACCTCCACCGCAGCCGCGACGCGATGCGTCGGACGGACCGGGCAATCCTCGTCGAAGGCTACTTCGATGCGATTGCGATCGATCATGCCGGCATTCCCGGGGTGATCGCCTCGATGGGGACCTCGCTGACGGCCGGCCAGGCCTCGCTGCTGCGCCGCTTCACGAGGAACGTCGTCATCGCCTACGACGGCGACGACGCGGGCCGGGCGGCCACGCTCCGGGCGGCGCAGGTGCTGCTCTCCGCCGGGCTCAACGTCGCAGCGCTCGACCTCCAGGGGGAGAAGGATCCCGACTCGCTGGTCCAGAAGCATGGAACCGACCGTTTTCTCGAGATCCTCGCGAAAGCCTCCGACATCTTCGACTTCGCGCTGGCGGAGTGGGCGGCCGACGCCGCGCAGCTCAGCGGCAGGGAGAAATCCGAGAGGGTCGAGCGCTTCATGCCGCTCCTCTCGGCGGTCACCGACCAGGTCGTCCGGAACGAGGCGGCCCAGCGGATCGCTGATGCGTTCCGTCTCGAGTTCGAGAGCGTCTGGTCGAAGGTGCGGGGGCGCGCCGTGTCCGGGGGTACTCCGGAGCGCCAGCTGTCGGCGCCGCAGTCGACCGGCGAGAAATTCGTCCTCATCGCGGCGCTTCAGGGAAGGCTGACACCCGAGCAGGCTGGACGGCTGCAAGAGGAGTTTTTCGAGGATCCGGCCTGCCGGAACCTCTTTGCGACCGTAAAAGAGGAGGTCTTGCACGGCCAACCCATTGATTTTGCGGAGGTGGCGACCCATCTTAGGGGAGAGGCCGAGCTGACGCTGCTCTCCGAGCTCAGCCTCACCGAAGACATTGAGGACCAGACACTCCGCCGTCTCGACGAGAACCTCCGCCCCATGGAACGGGCGTACCTCGATCGTCGAAAGCAGCAGATCCAGCGCGCCATCGTCGATGCCGAAAAGGAGGGGGACGTGCGGCTCATCGACCAGCTCGTTACCGAGAAGATGGAAATCTCCCGTATGTTGAGCAGTCTGAAATAATTATCGTCCCCCACCGATTACGCAGATGTCCTCTGGACGATACTTTGGCCGGCTTGTCAACTGAAATCGTGACGACCCTGCCAAGGCCTTGTTCCAGGGGCCCCGAGTGCCGACAGCGCGACCTGCCAAAGCTGCCCATTGAGGAGCGAAAAATCATATGACAACCCGCCTGCGCACTTCGAATCTCGAACAAGATTCCAACTTTGATGACGAGGGGGTCGGCGAGTTGAGTGTCGAAGAAAAATATGCGGAAGTAAAGCAGCTCATCACCATCGGTAAAGAGAAAGGGTTCCTGCTTTACGACGAGATCTACGAGGTTCTTCCCGAGGAGGTAACGAGCCTCCCCGAAGAGCTCGACGAAATCTACATCCGCTTCAACGATCTCGGGATCGACGTCATCGAAGATGCCGAGAAGCCTCTCCAGGCGAGCCCCAAGGGGATCGTCACGATCGACGGAACGATCGAAGAGAAGGAGATGGATCAGCGCGAGGAGGTCCAGCAGGACATCATCGCGGCCTCCAGCGGCATCGTCGACAAGACGAACGACCCTGTGCGCATGTACCTGCGCGAGATGGGGACGGTGAAACTCCTCGACCGCCAGGGCGAAGTCGATATCGCCAAGCGGATCGAAAAGGGAGAGCGCAAAGTCTTCAAGGCGCTTTCCGCAAACCGGATCATCCGTGAGGAGATCCTCCGGATCTACGAGGCGGCCAAGAAGGACGCCCGCGTGATCAAGGAGACGATCGATCTCGCGATGCCGGACGACGACGGTTCGGAGATCGTCGCCGACGGCGAGCCGAAGATGCCGGCCGCCACGGTCAACAAGATTCACGAAATCATGGAGATCTTCGAGGGCATTCAGAAGCTCGACAAGAAGATCAAAGACGGTCTGGTCCGGCTGGCCGACAACAAGAAGCTGACCGACCGCACCATCGCCAACACGCTCAAGACGATCGACAAGCTCGAGCAGGAGCTTGCGGACGAGCTGCAGCGCGTCGACTTCACTCCGCAGACGCGCAACCGGATGATCAACAAGCTCAAGGACATCGACAACGAGCTCGCGCAGGCGGTCTCGATGATCCGGAAGGATGAGCAGGCGCTCAAGCGGGAGAAGGACAAGACCCGTCGCGATTTCTACAAGCGCCGGCTTCAGAAGTACCTCGAGAAGCTCGACGAGCTCGAAATGTTCTACGGCGTCACCCACGAGGATCTCCGCAAGACCATCCGCGAGATCCGCTCGGGTGAAGAGGAAGCCGATCAGGCGAAGCAGGAGTTGATCGTCGCCAACCTGCGTCTCGTCGTCTCGATCGCCAAGAAGTACACCAATCGCGGACTTCAGTTCCTCGACCTCATCCAGGAAGGGAACATCGGCCTGATGAAGGCGGTCGAGAAGTTCGAGTACCGCCGCGGCTACAAGTTCTCCACCTACGCAACCTGGTGGATCCGGCAGGCGATCACCCGTGCGATCGCCGATCAGGCCCGCACGATCCGCATCCCGGTCCATATGATCGAGACGATCAACAAGCTCACGCGCACCTCGCGCGCGCTCGTTCAGGAGCTCGGACGGGAACCGCAGGCCGAAGAGATCGCCGAGCGGATGGACATGCCGGTGGCGAAGGTCCGCAAGATCATGAAGATCGCGCAGGAGCCGATCTCTCTCGAGACTCCGATCGGAGAAGAGGAAGATTCGCATCTCGGCGATTTCATCGAGGATCGTGCGGTCATCTCCCCTATCGAACACGTCATCGTCGCCAATCTCAAGGAGCAGACCTCGAAAGTCCTCCGTACCCTCACCCCTCGCGAAGAGCAGGTGCTCAAGATGCGATTCGGGGTGGGCGACGGCGCCGAGCACACGCTCGAAGAGGTAGGCCGCTCGTTCAACGTCACGCGTGAGCGGATCCGGCAGATCGAGTCGAAGGCGCTGCGCAAGCTGCGTCATCCGTCCCGCTCGAAGAAGCTCCGCCCGTTCCTCGACGCGACGTTCTAGAAAAAATCTCAACGAAAGCAGGAGAGCGCCGGCGAAAGCCGGCGCTTTTCGTTTAGCGGGCTCGCTTCCGGGCCCGGCCGTTGCACATCCCCACGATATGCGAGGCACCAACATCATCGTTCTTGCCGCCCTGATCCTGGTCACGCTCGGCGTACTGCTCTTCGCCCCCGGCTTCCGCTGGCTTGCCGTCCTCCCGGCAATCGGTGCCTTCTTCTTCGCCTGGCGTACGCTCAGCAGCCGCGGAATCCGGGAGGAAGAGGCGCATACGCGGACCCAGGGAGTCGAAAACCGCTACCGCCAGACGCCGGACGACCATCCGAAGCCGTAGCCGAGGAGCGGCTCAGCGACCAGCGCACTCGCGTACAGCCGTCAGCAGTTCGTGCACGTCGAACGGCTTTGAGAGAACGTGGCAGAGGTGGTGGAGGCGTTCTTTGGTCGCCGCCTTCGGGAACGCCGTGACCACAACGGTCTTCTCGATGAGGTGCGGCTTCGTTTCGATGAGATGGTCGACGACTCCAAAGCCGTCCACTCGCGGCATCATCAGGTCGAGGACGATCGCGTCGAACGCTCCGACTTTCAGTTGATCAATGGCATCCTGACCATCGACGGCTTCGACAGTGTCGTATCCCGAACGGCTCAACACCCGGCTCAGCAGCAGGCGGATCGGCTGCTCGTCATCGACGACGAGGACTCTTGGCGTGTGAGGCTCGCTCATGGGTGGGTCATGCTAACACCAGCAGTGCTGCTCCTCCGCCGGTCGGCCCGGCACTGGTTTGTTCCCGACGTTCAGCCCCATGCAAATAAAGAGCCGAGCCCGACGTTTCTGCTCTTGCCCAACGTCGAACCGGCCCAATTGTACGAGGCATGCCGATTGAAGTAAGAATGTCGTGCGAAATTTTCGATTGCGATTATGTAGAAAAATCGTATGCTATTAAACATGCAGCAGGGCAGACACAGCCGTTGCCGGTGCAATAAACCGGAGGGACGACTGTTTTCTCGACACGCGGTGATCGCGCCGCATTGATGTTTTGACAAGACACAAGGTTCCCGCTCCTCCCCTCCACCACGGGGTGCGTGAGCGGTCGATCCGGTCCGCAACACCGGCGAGGTGGGTTACGGTACGTAACGTGACGCTCGTTGCGGGGCCGCCGGAAATTCATGGGGAGGAGGTAGTGAAATACACATGGATGGTTCCAATAAACCTGAGGGGGTTACTTCGTAGCTGACGCTGCGCGGTAATGCTCCAC
>DASVLC010000186.1:0-36609 GCA_036385045.1 Thermoanaerobaculia bacterium
CTCCGTTATTAAGCTTTCAGTGTCGGCCCGCAGGAGTGACCGGCGGGTCGACACTGAAAGCTTAATAACGGAGGTTAGTCAATGGCCAAAGAGAAATTCGATCGCAGTAAGCCGCACGTGAACATCGGCACGATTGGTCACGTCGATCACGGCAAGACCACGCTGACGGCAGCCATCACCCGCGTCCTCGCGTCGAAGGGAACGGCCAGCTTCGTCGCATTCGATCAGATCGACAAGGCTCCCGAAGAGCGCGAGCGCGGTATCACCATCGCGACCGCTCACGTCGAGTACTCGACCGAGAACCGGCACTACGCGCATGTCGACTGCCCGGGTCACGCCGACTACGTCAAGAACATGATCACCGGAGCCGCGCAGATGGATGGTGCGATCCTCGTGGTCGCCGCCACGGACGGCCCGATGCCGCAGACCCGCGAGCACATCCTGCTCGCCCGTCAGGTCGGCGTGCCGTACATCGTCGTCGCGCTCAACAAGGTCGACGCCGCCGATCCGGACCTCCTCGAGCTCGTCGAGCTCGAAGTTCGCGAGCTGCTGTCGAGCTACGAGTTCCCCGGCGATGACATTCCCATCGTTCGCGTCTCGGCGCTCAAGGCTCTCGAGAGCGGCGATGCCACCAGCGAGTGGGGTTCGAAGATCATCGAGCTCATGGATGCGGTCGACAGCTACATCCCGCTTCCGACGCGTGCGATCGACAAGGACTTCCTCATGCCGGTCGAAGACATCTTCTCGATCTCCGGCCGCGGCACGGTCGTTACCGGCCGTATCGAGCGCGGTATCGTGAAGGTCGGCGAGGAAATCGAGATCGTCGGACTTCGCCCGACCGTCAAGAAGGTCGTCACCGGCGTCGAGATGTTCCGCAAGCTTCTGGATCGTGGTGAGGCCGGCGACAATGTCGGACTTCTGCTCCGCGGTACTGAGCGGAAGGACGTCGAGCGCGGACAGGTTCTTGCCAAGCCGGGCTCGATCAAGCCGCACACGAAGTTCAAGGCCGAGGTCTACATCCTGACGAAGGAAGAAGGCGGCCGTCACACACCGTTCTTCAACGGGTACCGTCCGCAGTTCTACTTCCGTACGACCGACGTGACCGGAACGGCCGAGCTCGCAGAGGGCGCGGAGATGGTCATGCCGGGCGACAACACCTCGCTGACGATCAATCTGATCGCTCCGATCGCGATGGAGAAGGGTCTCCGCTTCGCAATCCGCGAGGGTGGACGCACCGTCGGCGCCGGTACTGTTACGGAGATCGTCGAGTAGTCGTCATTCCGGAGGACAGGCGGGGAGCCTGTCCTTCGTATGTTCTTTAAAGGTACGAAACCATGATGAACGAAAAGATCCGCATCCGTTTGAAAGCGTACGACTACCGGGTCCTCGATCAGTCGACCTCGGAGATTGTCGATACGGCGCGACGCACCGGTGCGAAGGTTGCGGGACCGATCCCTCTGCCGACGCAGATCTCGAAGTACACCGTTCTGCGCAGCCCGCACGTCGACAAGAAGTCGCGGGAGCAGTTCGAGATGCGGACGCACAAGCGGCTGCTCGACATCCTCGAGCCGACGACTCAAACGGTCGACGCGCTCATGAAGCTCGAGCTTCCGGCAGGCGTGGACGTCGAGATCAAGGCGTTCGGCAAATAGTGAAGTGCTGGGTTCTGGGTGCTGAGTGAAGCTCGCCGTCGGCGGGACACAGCACACAGCACGCAGCACCCAACACACGAACCCGGTTCGGGTTCCAAGGTGAACAGACAAATGGCAATCGAAGGAATCATTGGCAAGAAGGTCGGGATGACGCAGGTGTTCGCCGACGACGGCGCACTCGTGCCGGTCACCGTCATCCAGGCCGGTCCCTGCCTCGTGGTCCAGAAGAAAACGAGCGAGAAGGACGGCTACGATGCCGTGCAGATCGGTCTCGTCGAGAAAGTCTCGTACCGCCGCGTCACCAGTCCGATGCGGGGGCATTTCGAGAAGGCAGGCGTTCAGCCGGTCAAGACACTGGCCGAAGTCCCCTACAGCGGCGACGCAAACGTCGGCGACCGTGTTCAGGTCGACATCTTCAAGGCGGGCGACTCGATTGATGTCGTCGGCCGGTCGAAGGGTAAGGGCTTCCAGGGCGTCGTGAAGAGGCATGGATTCGGCGGCGGACGTGAGAGCCACGGCTCGATGTTCCATCGCGCTCCCGGCTCGATCGGGCAGTCGGCGTTTCCGTCGCGTGTCATGAAGGGCATGCGGATGGGCGGCCGGATGGGCGGAGATCAGGTCACGGTCAAGAACCTTCGCGTCGCGAAGGTGGATGCCGAGAACAACCTGCTCTACATCAAGGGCGCGGTTCCGGGCGCCAAGAACGGCCTCGTCTTCGTGCAGTTCTCCAGAAACGGGAAGCGGGGTGAGTAGCATGCCGACCATTGACGTCAAGAACTGGGATAACAAGACGGTCGGCTCGGTCGAGCTGCCGGAAGCGATCTTCAGCTACCCGTACAAGGAACACCTCGTTCATGAGGCGGTTCGCAATTACCTGGCGAGCATCCGACAGGGAACGCACAAGACCAAGGTCCGTTCCGAAGTCGCCGGCTCCGGCAAGAAGCCCTTCCGCCAGAAGGGGACCGGACGTGCGCGACAGGGTGGCAGCCGTCCGCCGATCCACCGTCATGGTGGCACGGTGTTCGGCCCGCAGCCGCGCGACTACTCCTACAAGATGAACACGAAGGAGAAGAAGGCCGCTCTCAAGTCAGCCCTCTCCCGTCGTGTGAAGGAAGGCAAGTTCGTCGTGATCAGCGACATGTCGGTCGAGGAGGCGAAGACGAGAAGCTTCGCCCAGAAAGTCGCCGCTATCGGCGTCGAGGGGAAGGCTCTTCTCATCGACACGCTGGAGAACACGAATGCGGTACTCGCCTCCCGGAACAACCCGCGTCTGCGCTTCGTCGATGCGCTGCACGTCAACGTCTATGACGTGGTGAACAGCCGCTACATCGTCCTGAGCCAGTCAGCGCTCGACCGTCTCACGGAGGCACTCAGCAATGAACGCTAATCAGGTCATCCTCCGGCCGCTCGTGACCGAGAAGAGCACGCTGCTCCGCGAGGACAGCAACGTGATCGCCTTCGAGGTGGCTCCGAGCGCGAACAAGATTCAGGTCAAGAGTGCGGTCGAAGAGCTTTTCAAAGTCAAAGTAGAAGAGGTTCGCCTCTTCAACGTCCGCGGGAAGGTCAAGCGGATGGGCCGCTGGAGCGGCAAGCGCCGCGACTGGCGTAAAGCCTATGTCCGGCTGAAGGAAGGCGAAAAGGCGCCCGATTTCATCGAGGGCGTGTAACGGACTGGTTGTGGGCCGCTGGGCGTCGCAAGACGCCAGACGTTACCGACGACCGATAACCACAACAGCCGAAAAGAAAAAAACTATGGCTACGAACAGATATAAGCCGACGTCGCCGGGCATCCGGTTCCAGACGCACGCGTCGTTCGACGACATCACGAAGTCGCGTCCGGAGAAGGCGCTGACGAAGGGCAAGACCAAGAGCGGCGGACGCAACAGCAAGGGTCGGATCACCTCGCGCTTCATCGGCGGCGGTCACAAGCAGAAGTACCGCGAGATCGACTTCAAGCGAGACAAGCGCGGCATTCCGGCGAAGGTTGCGGCGATCGAGTACGACCCGAACCGTACGGCGCACATCGCTCTGCTGCACTACGTCGATGGCGAGAAGCGCTACATCCTCGCGCCGAACGGTCTTGCGGTCGGCACGATGATCACCGCGGGAGAAGAAGCCGACATCCTGGTGGGTAACGCTCTCCCGCTGTCGAAGATCCCTCTCGGAACGGTGATTCACAACATCGAGCTGAAGGAAGGCAAGGGCGGTCAGATGGTCCGGTCGGCCGGTGTCGGCGCGCAGCTCATGGCGCGTGAAGGCGACTGGGCGACGCTTCGTCTCCCTTCCGGAGAGATGCGCAAAGTTCATGTCCGCTGCTACGCAACGATCGGACAGGTCGGCAATCTCGAGCACGAGAACGTCTCGATCGGCAAGGCCGGCCGGACACGTCATCTCGGAAAGAAGCCCCACAACCGTGGAGTCTCGATGAATCCGGTCGACCATCCGCTCGGTGGTGGTGAGGGCAAGACCTCGGGTGGTCGTCACCCCGTCAGCCCGTGGGGTCAGCCGACCAAGGGTCACAAGACGCGCCGGAACAAACAGACGAACAAGTTCATCGTCAAGCGGAGAACCAAGTAATGCGCTCAATGAAAAAAGGTCCGTTCGTGGACGACCACCTCGTGAAAAAGGTGGAGACGATGAACCGCGAGCGCGACAGAAAGGTCATCAAGACCTGGTCGCGCCGGTCGACGGTGATTCCGGACATGGTCGGGCACACGATCGCCGTGCACAACGGGCGGAAGTTCACCCCGGTCTACATCTCCGAGAACATGGTCGGTCACAAGCTCGGTGAGTTTGCGCTGACGCGGACGTTCAAGGGCCACAGCGGCAAAAAGGCCGAGAAATCAGGCAAGCCGGCCGGCAGGTAACCAGGAATTGAGAATTGAGAATTGAGAATTGAGAGTGGCTCGATTCTCGGTCCGGAGAACGACAATGGAAGCAACCGCAACTCTGAAGTACCTGAAAGCGTCGCCGCAGAAGGTCCGCCTGGTGGCCGACCTCGTACGGGGCAAGAAGGTCGAGGAAGCGCTCAGCATCCTCCGCTTTACGCGGAAGGGCTGTGCGAAGGACCTCGAGAAGCTGCTCCGCTCGGCCGTGGCGAATGCGGAGAACAAGGAAAACGCTCCCGACGTGGACGAGCTCGTCGTTTCGAAGATTTATGTCAACGAGGGGCCGCGGGAGAAGCGAGTCCAGCCAGCGCCGATGGGGCGCGCCTACCAGATTCAGAAAAGGAAGGCGCACGTCACCGTGCACGTGTCTGACGAAGTGAAAGCGGTCAACGAGCGGAGCGGCGGCAAAGGCCGCAGCCGCGCCAGGAAATAACGGAGGCAAATCTTGGGTCAGAAGGTCAATCCTTATGGTTTTCGGCTGGGCTTCAACAAGACCTGGCATTCACGCTGGTTTGCCGGGAAGAGCTATGCCGAGACGCTTCATCGCGATCTGAAGCTTCGCGGTGACCTCAAGAAGCGCCTCAGCCATGCCGGTGTGTCGGAGATCGACATCGAGCGCACGGCGAACAAGATGCGCATCAACATCTACACCTCGCGTCCCGGCATCATCATCGGACGCAAGGGTGCTGAGGTGGACAAGCTGCGCGACGAGTTGCAGAAGCTCGTCAACGGAGAGGTCTACATCAACATCCAGGAGATCCAGCGTCCCGAGCTCGATGCCCAGCTCGTCGCCGAGAACATCGCAACCCAGCTCGAGCGCCGTATCGCGTTCCGGCGGGCGATGAAGAAGGCGATGGAATCGGCATTCCGCTTCGGAGCCAAGGGGATCAAGGTTCGCGTCGGTGGCCGCCTCAATGGCGCCGAGATCGCGCGGTCCGAGTGGTACCAGGACGGACGCCTGCCGCTGCACACGCTCAAGGCCGATATCGACTACGGTCTGGCCGAGGCGCACACGACGTACGGAATCATCGGTGTGAAGGTGTGGCTGTTCAAAGGCGAGATGGCAAAGGCGCGTTCGCGGAAGCGGGCGCAGTGAGAAGCAAATTGAAAATGGAAAATTGAAAATTGAAGAATTCGACGATTGAAACGACCGGCGCGCAAAGCCGCAATGGCCTTTTTCAATTTTCAATTTTCAATTTTCAATTTCTGACGGAGTCACACCAATGTTGATGCCGAAGAAGGTGAAGTTCAGAAAGCAGCAGCGCGGGCGTCGCCGCGGCGTCGCCACTCGTGGCGCGAAGGTGTCGTTCGGCGACTTCGGGCTGCAGGCGCTGGAGACGGGCTGGGTGACGGCACGGCAGATCGAGGCCGCACGTATCGCCATGACCCGCCACGTCAAGCGTGGTGGAAAGATCTGGATCCGGATCTTTCCCGACAAGCCGATCACCAAGAAGCCTCTCGAGACCCGTATGGGTAAAGGTAAGGGAGCTCCGGAAGAGTGGGTGTGTGTCGTCAAGCCGGCACGGATCCTCTACGAGATGGAGGGAGTGACACGCGAGATCGCCGAGGAGGCATTTCGGCTGGCCGCGCACAAGCTCCCGATCAAGACGCGTTTCGTGACGCGCGAGCAGACGGAGATCGGTGACTAATGGCCAGCGCTAAGACACTCAAGACGCTTCACGACAAGAACATCGACGAGCTCCGCGACCGGGAGCGCGACCTCCGGGAGCAGTTGTTCAAGCTCCGGTTTCAGCGGGCCACGGGCCGGATGGAAAACCCGATGAAGATGCGGCAGGTACGCCGCGAGATCGCGCAGATCGAAACGCTGCTCAACGAGCGGGCGCGTACGAACGCCTGAGGAAGCACGACAGATGGCAAAGAAGGACAACAACAGCGAAGCGGCCGCGGAGCAGAACAGCAAGCGGACCAAAATCGGAACGGTCGTCTCCAACAAGATGCAGAAGACGGTCGTCGTGGCGGTGGAGAACACCGTTCTTCACCCGATGTACCTGAAGTACGTCAAGCGGACGAGCAAGTTCCTCGCCCACAGCGAACAGTCCGACGTGAACATCGGAGACCGCGTCGTGATCGAGGAGACGCGGCCGCTTTCGAAGCGGAAGCGCTGGAACGTGCGGGAAGTCCTGCAGAAGACGAGCTAGTTGTCAGTTGTCGGTCGTCGTGAGGCGCCGGTCAGTGACATCAGAGACAACGGATAACTGACAACCGACAACGGCTGGGAGACGGTCATGATTCAGATGGGAACAGTTCTTCAGGTAGCAGACAACACCGGGGCGAAGAAAATCGCCTGTATCAAGATGCTCGGCGGCTCGACCGCCGGTCAGTACGCGAGCCTCGGCGACGTCATTACGGCGTCGGTGAAGGAAGCCTCGCCGGACGGCACAGTCAAGAAGGGAACCGTGGTCAAGGCGGTCATCGTTCGTACGGTCAAGGAAAACCGCCGCCGTGACGGTTCCTATATCAAGTTCGACGATAACGCCGCCGTTCTGATCAACGAAGCGCGCGAGCCGGTCGGGACACGAGTCTTCGGCCCGGTTGCCCGCGAACTGCGCGAGCGGAAGTTCATGAAGATCATCTCGCTCGCGCCCGAAGTCATCTAACTATGTTCTGTCGCGGTACCGATTCGCTCGGGCCGGGACGGGAAGACAGCTGATCGCTGAGAGCCTGAAAAAATGTACGGAAAAGCAACGAAGCAGAAGGAACAGCCGGAGCACAAGCCTCACCTGCGCAAGGGCGACACAGTCGTCGTGCTCTCGGGCAAGGACCGCGGCAAGCAGGGACGCGTCCTCCGGGTGAACGCCACGAAGGGCACCGCAATCGTCGAGAAGGTCAACTTCACGAAGAAGCACACGCGGCCGAATCCCGGCAAGAACGTCAAGGGAGGCATTCTGGAGCGCGAGTCGCCGATTCACATGGCGAAGCTTCAGGTGGTCTGCCCGAGCTGCAAGGAAGCCGCGCGTCTCGGCTCGCACCGTGACGGCGACGGGAAGGCACAGCGGTACTGCCGCAAGTGCAACACGGATCTATCAAAGTGACCGAATCGTGTCGCTGCGGTGTGCCGAGCGCTGACGGCTCTGCCGACTTCAGCACCCGGCACACGGCACGTGACACCAGCATCGACCTGGCTCCTACACAAGCGGAGCCGAACAAGGAACCAAGATGACAGCGAGACTGAAGGAACACTACAACAAGGAAGTTCGCCGGAAGCTCCAGGAGGAGTTCCAGATCGAGAACCCGATGGCGGTTCCGAAAGTGGAGAAGGTCGTCCTGAACATGGGCGTCGGCGAGGCCATCCAGAACTCGAAGATTCTCGACAGCGCCGTCGAGGAACTCGCGATCATCACCGGTCAGAAGGCCGTCGTGACGCGCGCCAAGAAGTCGATCGCAGCTTTCAAGCTGCGTGAAGGGGTGCCGATCGGAACGAGGGTCACCCTGCGGGGAGAAAAGATGTACGAGTTTCTCGACCGCCTGATCAACATCGCACTTCCGCGGGTGCGCGACTTCCGCGGTGTTCCCGCCAAGTCCTTCGATGGACGCGGCAACTTCACTCTCGGCGTTCGCGATCACCTGATCTTTCCGGAGATCGATGCAGGTAAGGTCGATAAGGTCAAGGGCATGAACATCACGATCGTGACCACGGCAAAGAACGACGAGCAGGCACGCGTCCTCCTCCGGGAACTGGGGATGCCGTTCGGGAAGTAAGAAGAGAGTGACGAGGCTGCACGCGGCACTCGTCACCTAACAAAGAGGATCACATGGCAAAGATCTCAATGATTGTGAAGGCTGAGCGGAAACCGAAGTTCTCGGTGCGCAAGCGCAACCGCTGCAAGAACTGCGGACGCCCGCGGGGATTCCTGCGGAAGTTCCAGCTCTGCCGCATCTGCTTCCGTCAGCTCTCGCTCGGCGGTTACGTCCCCGGCGTCACGAAATCGAGCTGGTAGCTCACAGGACCGAGTACAGGAGTCACACGAATGTCGATGACAGATCCCATCGCGGATATGCTCACCAGAATCCGCAACGGAATTCAGTCGCGTCACGATCGCATCGAGCTGCCAGCTTCCAAGCTGAAGGTCGAGATCGCACGCATCCTCAAGTCCGAAGGATTCATCAGTAACTACAAAGTCTCGGAAGAGGACGGAAAGCCACAGGCCTCCCTCCGGATCTATCTCAAGTACTCGGAGGACGGCGAGCCGGTCATTCACGGCATCGAGCGCGTTTCGCGCCCGGGACGCCGCGTCTACCGTGGGAAAGAAGAGATCCCGCAGGTTCTCGGCGGTCTCGGCCTTGCCATCGTCTCGACGTCCAGAGGCGTGCTGTCCGGTACCGAGGCAGCCCGCACCGGAGTCGGGGGCGAAGTCCTCTGCCAGGTCTGGTAAGGAGATCCGACCATGTCGCGTATCGGTAAGAAAGAGATTCCATTGCCCAAGGATGTCGAGATCCGTCAGGAAGGCTCGACGGTCCACGTCAAAGGTCCGAAAGGATCGATGTCGACCGCGCTCGTCCCTGGCATTTCGATGTCGGTGGAGAACAACGTCGTCAGCTTCCAGCGGAAGGATGACGAGGGGAAGACCCGCGCCTTTCACGGCCTCATGCGCGCGCTCGTGGCGAACAACGTCAAGGGTGTGAGCGAAGGGTTCAAGCGCGAGCTCGACATCGTAGGTGTCGGCTATCGTGCGGAAGTGAAGGGGCGCGAGGTGGTGTTCCAGCTGGGGTATTCGCACCCCGTCCGTTTCGAGATTCCCGAGGGGATCGACATTACGGTCGAGCCGAAGACGGGCCACATCACGGTCACGGGGATCGACCGTCAGAAGGTCGGACAGACGGCGGCCGAGATCCGTTCGCTGCGGCAGCCCGACCCTTACAAGGGTAAAGGCATCAAGTATTCGGATGAAGTGGTTCGCCGCAAGGCTGGTAAGGCAGCAGGAAAATAAGAACCAAAATGCAGAATTGAAATTCGACAGGGTATTGATGCTGAAAAGGCTTCACGTTTTCGGCTCCATGCATTTCGATTTTCGGTTTCGCCTAGATTGCCGGCCATACCGTCGGCACTGAGGTCATGAAATGGATCGCGCAAAAGAGAGAGTTGCCGCACGAGGACGGGTTCGGGAACGGATCCGGAGAAAAGTGGACGGGACCGCGGAACGTCCTCGGCTCGCGGTGTTCCGCAGCCTGAAGGGGATTTACGCGCAGGTGATCGACGACGCGAGCGGCCGCACGCTGGCTTCGGCGTCGAGTCGGGAGCAGGACTCCGGGGTCAAGGGCTCGAACGCGGCGGCCGCAAAGGCCGTCGGGGCGCTGATTGCGAAGAAGGCGAAGGATAAGGGGATTACGCGCGTCGTGTTCGACCGCGGTGGTTACCTCTATCACGGCAGAATCAAGGCGCTCGCGGATGCGGCGCGTGAGAACGGACTGGAATTCTAGGAGATCAGATGCAGCGTCCAATGCAGCGTCCGGGACAGGGCTCACAGCGCGGCGACCGCCGCCAGGACGAGCGTAGCGAAAGCGGGATGATCGACAAGGTCGTCCACATCAACCGCGTGACGAAGGTTGTCAAGGGCGGTAAGAACTTCAGCTTCAGCGCACTGGTCGTCGTTGGCGACGGCAAGGGCAAGGTTGGCTTCGGATCCGGTAAAGCGAAAGAAGTTCCCGCCGCGATCAAGAAGGGGATCGAGATCGCCAAGAAGAACATGATCACGATTGCGCTCACCGGGACGACCATCCCGCACGCGATCGTCGGGCACTATGGTGCCGGCAAGGTCATGCTCAAGCCGGCATCCGAAGGAACCGGCGTCATTGCCGGCGGTCCTGTCCGGGCGATTCTCGAGTCGGCCGGGATCCAGAACATCCTGACGAAGTCGCTCGGCACGGCGAACCCTCACAACGTAGTCAAGGCCACGTTCGAAGCGCTCAAGCTGCTCCGTACGGCAGAGCAGTACAACGCTCTGCGCGGCGGCAACGAGGCGGAGCCGGTAGGCGATGGAGCCGAGGCATGAGCGCGGCGAAGGCGCAGGGTGGAACGATCCGGATTCGCCAGGTGCGCAGCGGAATCGGTTGTCCGGTCGAGATGCGAGAGACGCTCAAGGCTCTCGGTCTCGGCAAGATGCACCGCGTGACCGAGCGTGCCGATACGAAGGAGATTCGCGGAATGATCGCGAAGATCCCGCATCTCGTCGAGGTCGTGGAGTAGATCAAAGATAACGTGTTGGAAGCCAGGTGCCGGAAGCTGATTCAGGCACCGTCTGGTTGACGGCACAAGGGGTGGACATCATGGAATTGAACAACCTCAAGCCCAAAAAGGGATCACGACACGCGAAGAAGCGCGTCGGACGTGGACCGGGCTCCGGGCACGGCAAGACGTCGGGTCGCGGCGAGAAGGGGCAGAAGTCCCGCTCCGGCTTCAGCCGTAAGCTCGGCTTCGAAGGCGGCCAGATGCCTCTGCATCGCCGTCTGCCGAAGCGTGGCTTTACCAACATCTTCAAGAAGGACTATGCGGTCGTCAACGTCTCGGATCTCGAGCGTTTCGACAACGGGACGAGCGTCGACGAAGCGGCTCTGCGCCAGGCGGGTCTCGTCAAGGGGCAGCATGACGGCGTCAAGATTCTTGGCGACGGCGAGCTGTCCAGAAAGCTGACCGTGTCGGCGACCAAGTTCTCGAAGTCGGCGCGGGAGATCATCGAGAAGGCCGGCGGGACCTGCGAGGAGATCCAGTAACGTGCTCAACCTGGTCGACACTGTCCGTAACATCTGGGCAATCGAGGATCTTCGCAAACGCGTTCTGTTCACGTTCGCGATGCTTGCGGTTTACCGTCTTGGTTCTCACATTCCGACTCCGGGCGTCGACCCGTCGGCGCTCTCCGAGTTTTTTGCCGCCATGGGTGGCGGAGTCTTCGGATTTCTCGACCTCTTCT
Organism: Thermoanaerobaculia bacterium; assembly: GCA_036385045.1. Taxonomy (GTDB): domain Bacteria; phylum Acidobacteriota; class Thermoanaerobaculia; order Gp7-AA8; family Gp7-AA8; genus QHVT01. Next base: position 11,467 of record DASVLC010000186.1, read on the forward strand.
CCGGCGGAGCTCTGAGCCGTCTTTCCGTGTTCGCGCTGGGAATCATGCCGTACATCTCGGCATCGATCATCCTGCAACTGTTGACCGTGGTCTGGCCTTACCTCGAGAAGCTCTCGAAGGAAGGCGAGATGGGACGGCGGAAAATCAATCAGTACACCCGCTACGGGACGATCGTCCTGGCATTCGTGCAGTCGCTCGGCGTCGCCTTCTGGCTGCGCAGCCAGAGCGCCCCGGGTGGCGCACCACTCGTTCCGGCCCACGTGCAGGACGCGTTGTGGGGGTTCGGTTTTCCGTTGATGACCGTGCTCACGCTGACCACCGGCACGGCGTTCATCATGTGGCTGGGTGAGCAGATTTCGGATCGAGGCATCGGTAACGGGATCTCGCTGATCATCTTCGCCGGGATCGTGGTTGGCCTTCCCTCGGCAGTCATCGGTACGATTCAGGACGTGAGAATCGGTGAGCGCAGCATCTTTGCGGTCATCTTCCTCCTGGTGTTCATGGTGGCGGTCACTGCATTCGTCGTCTTCATGGAGCGGGCACAGCGTCGAATTCCGGTTCAGTACGCCAAGCGCGTCGTCGGCCGCAAGGTCTATGGCGGCGCGAACACGTACCTGCCACTGCGCGTGAACACCGCCGGCGTCATCCCTGTCATCTTCGCGTCATCGATTCTGGTGATTCCCCAGACGATGGCTCAGATGATTCAGACGCCGTGGGCGGCAGCGATCGGACGGCAGCTCAGCATCGGCGAGCCGCTCTACTACATCCTCCAGGTCGCCGGAATCATCTTCTTTGCATTCTTCTACACCTCGATCGTCTTCAATCCGGTCGATACCGCCGACAACATGCGCAAGTACGGCGGCTTCATTCCCGGCATCCGGCCTGGCAAGAGGACGTCCGACTACATCGATCGGGTACTGACGCGGATCACGTTCGTCGGGTCGCTCTATCTGGCGCTGGTCTGCATCATTCCGGAGTTTCTGATCGCCGGTGTGCACGTCGCGCAGTTGCCATTCGGGGTTGGTGCGGCGCTGGATCGCTCGCTTCCGCTCTGGTTCACCGAGGGAATGGGCGTCAACTTCTACTTCGGTGGCACCTCGCTGCTGATCATCGTCGGAGTTGCGATGGACACGGTGCAGCAGATCGAGTCGCAGTTGGTGATGCGTCACTACGACGGATTCATGAAGAAAGGGCGCATTCGCGGTCGTCGCGGATGAGGGTTCTGACGTGAAAATTATCTTGATCGGTCCCCCGGGCAGCGGTAAGGGAACGCAGGCCAAGCGACTTGCGGCCCGCCGCGAGATCCCCCATATCTCGACGGGGGACATGCTTCGGGAGGCGGTGTCCGAAGGGACCGAGCTGGGCCGTGAGGCGGGACCGATCATGAAGAACGGCGGGCTGGTCTCGGACGACCTGATGGTAGGCATCGTCAAAGAGCGGCTTTCGAAAGAGGACGCTGCGAGAGGGTTCATCCTGGACGGGTTTCCTCGCACCGTCGTACAGGCTGAAAAGCTCGACGGAATCATCGGGAATGGAAGCAGCTCCCTTCGCGTTCTCCAACTGCTCGTCCCGGATGACGCAATCGTTCGTCGGATCACTCTTCGACGGACGTGTGCGCAATGTGGGGCGATCTACCATCTCGAGAACCAGCCATCAGCGGTCGACGGCGTTTGTGACCGCTGCGGCGCTGAGGTGATCGCACGGGCCGATGACAACGAAGATGCCGTGCGCCGGCGTCTGGACGCGTTCCACAGGGACACGGTTCCAGTCGCCGCGTATTACAAGTCGAAGAGTATTGTCCGAGACGTCGACGGGGTTGGTCCCGTCGATGAGGTCTTTGAACGATTAGAGAAGTCCCTGGCGTAATCGAGAAACGACTGTCCGATACGATGAAGGGACCGACACTCAAGAGCCGCGAGGAGATCGAGGTGATGCACCGGGCGAACCGGATCGTCGTCGAGATCCTCGAGATGATGAGGGCGATGGTCAAGCCAGGAGCGACCACCGCACAACTCAACGCCATGGCCGAAGAGGAGCTTGCGAAGCGGGGAGCAAAGTCCCCGTTCAAAGGCTATGCGCCGATGGGGCTGCCACCGTACCCGGCAGTCGTCTGCGCGTCGGTCAATGATGTGATCGTGCATGGGATCCCGAACCGCACCAGACTGCAGGAAGGTGACATTCTCGGTCTCGATTTCGGTTCGATTCTGGAGGGATTCGTAGGCGATGCTGCGATCACAATTCCCGTCGGAAAGGTAACCCCGCGAGCCGAGGAGCTGATGAACACGACTCGCGAGTGTCTCGAGTTGGCCATCGAGGAGATGCGGCCCGGCCGGTATCTCGGTGACATAGGCGCCGCGGTGCAGGAACACGCCGAGGCACGAGGGTTCCATGTCATCCGAACCTTTGTCGGTCACGGGATCGGCAGACGGATGCATGAGGATCCGCAGGTCCACAACTTCGGGCGCCGGGGACGAGGACTCGAGTTGCGGGAAGGAATGGTTCTCGCGATCGAGCCGATGCTCTGTGAGATCGGTCCGCGGTTGCAGTCGCGGCTGGAGAGGGCGGGAGCGAACGGCCCTGTCCAGGACGTTCGGACGGATGCAGATGGATGGACGGCGCGAACGGTCGACGGGACCCTCGCGGCGCATTACGAGAACTCGATCGCAGTTACCGCGGAAGGGCCGCGGGTGCTGGGTAAGGGATGATGAGTGCTGAGTGCGAAGTGCTCGGTGCTGAGGGAAATCAGCGATGAGAGCGCGGAGCGCAGCACCTGGTAAAGAAAGTATGTCGAAGGAAGAAGCGATTGAAGTAACGGGAACGGTCCTCGAGACGTTGCCGAACGCGATGTTTCAGGTCGAACTGGAGAACAAGCACCGTGTTCTGGCGCATATCTCCGGCAAGATGAGAAAGCATTTCATTCGTATTCTTCCGGGGGACAAAGTGTTGGTCGAGCTCTCGCCGTACGATCTGACGCGCGGGCGCATTACCTATCGATACAAGTAACGGGTGGCCTTCCTTCGCATGCGGGGGACGGCGGATCCGGCAATCAGAACCGAGAGCAGAGTCGAAATCATGAAAGTCCGTTCATCAGTCAAACGTATCTGCACCAAGTGCAAGGTCGTCCGTCGGCAGGGCGTGATTCGGATCATCTGTGAGAATCCGAAGCACAAGCAGCGTCAGGGATAAGAAAACGCACTGTCGGGTGCAGGGTGCTGAGTACTGAGGCGAAAACGGCTCAGCACTGGGCACCAGGTACTCGGCACCGGAGAAAAAAGCATGGCACGTATCTCGGGAATCGATCTTCCACTCAACAAGCGGGTCCAGGTGGGCCTGACGTACATCTTCGGCATTGGCCGTACGCGCTCGACGACCATTCTCGCGCAGGCCGGCGTCGACAAGGACGTGCGCGTCAAGGATCTCACCGAAGACGATGTGCGGAAGATCCGCCAGATCATCACCGACGAGGGGAAAGTCGAGGGTGATCTGCGCAAGGACGTCGGGCTCGACATCAAGCGCCTGATGGAGATCAACTGCTATCGCGGCATGCGCCACCGCCGCGGTCTGCCGGTCCGCGGCCAGCGGACCCACACCAACGCCCGGACCCGTAAGGGACCGCGCAAGGGTGCGGTCGCCGGCAAGAAGAAGGCAACCAAGAAGTGATCGGTTGCCGGTTGGAGCTTGTCCGGAAGGGCAGCTGACGAACGGCAGCGGACAACAGATAGAGGGATTCACGAATGGCAACGGCAAGAGCACCAAAGGCAGGCGCACGGCGCGCTGGCACCAAACGCAAGGAACGGAAGAACGTTCCACACGGCGTCGCGTCGATCGCGGCGACGTTCAACAATACGATCGTGGCGATCACCGATCCGATGGGCAACATCCTGTCGTGGTCGAGCGCCGGACGTATCGGCTTCAAGGGCTCCCGCAAGGGGACGCCGTTCGCCGCTCAGGTTGCAGCTCAGAATGCCGCGCAACTCGCGCAGGAGCACGGCATCCGCTCGGTCGACGTGAAGGTGAAGGGTCCAGGCGCAGGTCGCGAGTCAGCCATCCGGGCACTTGCCGCCAGCGGGCTGGACATCAAGTCGATCAAGGACGTGACGCCGATTCCGCATAACGGCTGCCGCCCTCCGAAGCGCCGCCGAGTCTGAAGAAACGGTAGATCGGTTGCGGATCCCTGTCTGTCGTGTCTCACGAGGCGGCACCAGGGGCCCCAGCCGCGGTTGGACTGAACACGAAGTACCGGCTGTCGGCCGGGATCTGTGCGACGAACGGGGACGTATTCTTTTCGATCCACAGATGCCGGCAACGGTCGCTTACGCCGAGCAGCAGCCGGCGTAAACGCAGCGCGCCATGGTGGCGCGAGTGCGAAACACCAGGAGGCATAGTGGCACGTTATACCGACCCCGTATGCCGGCTTTGCCGGCGCGAGGGCATGAAGCTGTTTCTCAAAGGTGACCGCTGTTTCAAAGACAAATGCGCAATCGAGCGCCGGAACTACGCCCCGGGACAGCACGGCCGGCGGCGATCAAAAGTTCTCGGTTATGGCCTTCAGCTTCGCGAGAAGCAGAAGGTGAAGCGCATCTACGGCTTGCTCGAGAAGCAGTTCCGGCTCTACTTCCAGCGCGCCGAGCGCCGAACCGGGATCACCGGCGAGAACCTGCTCCGCCAGCTCGAGATCAGGCTCGACAACGTCGTCTACTCCCTTGGTTTTTCCTCCTCCCGCGCTCAGGGACGCCAGCTGGTTCGCCACGGACACATCGAGGTGAACGGCCGGAAGATCAATATCCCTTCGTACCAGGCGCGAAAGGGCGATGTCATCCAGGTCCGTGAAAAGAGCCGCAAGAACGACCAGATCCGCCAGGCTGTCGAGACAGCGGCCGGTCGCGGCGTCCCTGCCTGGTTGCAGCTCGAACCGGATCAGTTCCGCGGAACGGTGACGGATCTCCCGAAACGGGAAGACATCCGCCTGCCCATCCAGGAACAGCTCATCGTCGAGCTCTACTCTAAGTAAAGAACCCGGCTCCCGGCTCCGGGGTCTCGGCTGTCAGGCCTTCTGTCTGAAAGTTGCGAGGTCCCGAGCCGTGAGCTTTGCATGCGAGGAGGCCGCCCACATGATGTGGTCAGATTTCCAGAAACCAAAGAAGCTCGAATACGATCCCGAGACCCTCACACCGAACTACGGCCGTTTCGTCGCGCAGCCATTCGAACGCGGATTCGGTACGACGATCGGCAATGCACTGCGGCGCGTACTGCTCTCCTCGATCGAGGGGGCTTCGATCACAGCGGTTCGCGTCGAGGGAGTACTCCACGAGTTCTCGTCTCTTCAGGGCGTCGTCGAAGATATGACCGACGTCGTGCTCAATCTCAAGCAGGTGCCCTTCAAGCTTCACGGAAGCGGACCGAAGACGCTTTACCTCGAGAAGAACGGCCCGGGCATCGTCACGGCCGCTGATTTCGAGCAGGACTCCGATATCGAGATCCTCGATCCCGGCGCCCACATCGCCACCCTGTCGAAGGAAGGCACGCTGAAGCTCGAGGCACGTCTCAAGAAGGGCCGTGGCTATGTCGTAGCCGATCGCAATGCCGACACCGATCTCCCGCTTGGCTACATCCCGGTGGATTCGATTCACTCGCCGGTGCGGCGCGTGAACTATCACGTCGAGGGAGCCCGTGTCGGTCAGATGACCGATTACGACAAGCTGATCCTCGAAGTCTGGACCAACGGGGCAGTCTCGCCGCAGGAAGCGATCAGTCTTGCCGCCGAGCTCGTCGGCGACCATCTCCGGATCTTCAGCGCGTTCGAGACTCGGGTCGAAGAGCGTGAAGAGACGGTCGTTCCCGAGGTCGATCCTCGCCTCGCCGAAATGCTCTCGAAGCCGATCGAGGAGCTCGACCTTTCGGTCCGCTCCGCGAACTGTCTCAAGAATGCGAACATCCGGAGCCTGGGCGATCTCGTCCAGCGGACCGAGCGCGAGATGCTCTCGACCAAGAACTTTGGCCGTAAGTCACTCGACGAGATCAAGGATGTTCTCGCAAGCCTCGGGCTTTCATTCGGAATGACTCGTGGCGCCGCCGGCGCGCGGGCCGGAGAAATGCGCGAATAGCAGGAAGGGCGCAGCAACGAGGGGGACGCAGCTTGCCCCCCGTGCAGCTGTCCCGCCTCGGTGCTCGTGAAGCGCCGGAGAAAAGGGGTCACACATGAGACATGGAATGGCAAACCGCAAGCTGGGACGGACCTCGAGCCATCGGCTTGCCCTGTTCCGCAATCAGCTTGCCTCGCTGATTCAGAGCGAGAGAATCGTCACGACACTTCCGAAGGCGAAGGAGTTGCGGCCTCTCGCCGAAAAGCTGATCACGCTCGCGAAGAACGACAGCGTCCACGCTCGTCGTCAGGCCGCGAAGCAGGTGCCGAACGACGAGCTGATCGCAAAGCTGTTCGACACGATCGGGCCGCGATTTGCGACCCGCCCGGGCGGCTATACCCGCATCATGAAACTCGGGACGCGCCGCGGCGACTCAGCCGAAATGGCGATTCTCGAGCTGGTCGAGCGTACGGAAGAAGCCAAGCCGGCTGCCGACAAGAAGGGTGCTGCTGCCAAAGGGAAGAAGGCTGCTGCTGCCGAGGAACCGAAGGAAGAGAAGCCGAAGCGCGGTCGCAAAGCTGCACCAAAGGCTGAGACTGAGCCTGAGGCGGAGAGTGCTGGCGAAGAGAAGCCGAAGCGCGCCCGCAAGAAGAAAGACGAATAGAACCTCACTGGAGAAAACGCCCGCGACCGCGGGCGTTTTCTTTTGCTGTTCGGTATCGCTTCAGGGCTCCCAGCGGCCACGCGACCTCGTGATGGTCGTATCTCCGTCGTGTATCGGGATCGCGTTCGACCGATCTCGTGCTTTCTGCAGCGGCGAGCCGGATTCAGGCAACCCGAAGCTCACGTCGCTTGCCACGGCCTCCACGACACCCGTCGTTTCGATCTCAACGGTCATCCATCCACCCGTCTGCACGACCGCTGACTCCCAGCCGTTGAGTGACCGTTTACTGCGGCGTTCTGGTATGGCAGAAGGTCTCGCGCCGTTCACGCTCACCAGCGCTCCCCCGCGGAAGAGCAGCACCACGCGGCCGGCTCCTCTGCGTGACTGAACGCGGATTCTCATCCGATCGTCCGAGCGTTCCGCAGACAGTTCCACCCTTTCGAACGTCTCCGGAGGCGCCGGAGCGGCAAGAACAGACGTCCGGCTCCACGGAGTCAGCGCCGGATCGGCCGGTGCGAACGTTGCCACCCCCTTCATCTCCTCGGAGGCAACCGACGTCACCCAGCGCGGTGTCTCCGCCGCTTCGTCATCGATCCATGAGATCGATGTGAACCGCGGGCGCTCCGCGGAGTACGCCGGAAGGATGGCTGCGGTCGCCGCAGCCACCAGACCGAGACTTGCCGCAACGACGGCGAGTCTCGGCTGTGACATCAGTGGCGCCGCGAGCATCGCCAACAAGGCGACGATCACCGCAACCACCGCCATCATCGGACTCCCCAGCGCTTCGTAGAGCAAAAGGGCGAGGGGAAACAGGAGAACTGACGCGACAGTCGTCGCCACTGCGCCCGTGACCAGCTCCCCGCCCCTCGATAGCGCGCAGATCGAGACCGCGAGCGCCGGAACCAGGAACAGGTAGCTTGCGCCCGGGATGGTCATGGCGAGCACGATCGCGATGGCGTGCCACGTGATCGCGATTCCGTAAAGCATTTCGAGTGGCGTGGTGCGGCGCCGGAAGAGTGCAGCACCTCCAATCGCGGCGGCAAGCCCGATCAGCCACATTGACGCGATCGCAGGCTGGGGCCACGCTGCCCACGTGACGCCCCCGCTTCCGATACGCGCCAGCCAACCGAGCGCAGCGCCTCCTGCAGCAGCCAGGAGCAGGATCGTGAAAGCGGTCAGGACTCCGAAGGAGATCGGCTGGAGACCTCGTCGCGAGCCCTGCACCGCTTCACGGCCAGCAGGAAGGCGGCCGGGCCGGATGGCCCAGACGAGGGCGAGCAGACTCACGATCGAGATCCAGAGCGTCCAGTTCTGCGGCCACCACACATGGAAGAATCCGAGCAGGTCGAAATGAGTCGCGTCGGCCGTGGTCGTCGCGCCCAGATCGGCCTCCGCGAGTGCTCGCGCTGAGGCGAGGAGATTCTCTCCATGATGCTGGAGCGTCCTCAGACTGGCGTGAGAGAGGTCGTCCATCGGGGTGTGATACCAGTTCACACCACGGATCGCGGCGAAATTGACTCCGGAGATCCCTTCCCGCTTGAAGACCGTCAGGTCGGTGTCATTCGGCAGGAGGTTGTAGATCTCGTAGAAGAGAGATGACCCCTGAGGGCGCGGAAGCCGCCCGGCGAGGTTGCCGATGATCCACTGATTGCCCCTGCTGGTTTCGAAGAGGTTACTCGCGCCCCAGGTGCCACGATTCTCGACGTTGATCACGACGCCAACGCTTTTCGCGAGCGCTTCGTCTGCTACGAACGCCTCTGCGCCGAGGAGGCCAGCCTCCTCGCCGTCAGTGATCAGGAAGGCGATGTCGTTCCGCGCCTCGAAACCCCGTAACGCCCGCGCGACCTCGAGTAGCGCTGCGACGCCCATGGCATCGTCCGAGGCCCCCGGGCCGGCCGGCACCGAATCGTAATGCGCCATGAGCAGAACGGATCTCGAGCCATCAGCGCCAGGAGGACGCGCTATGAGATTGACTACCGTCCCGCAGACGGCGGACCAGTTGCAAGCGAACCGTCGCTGAATGGTGGTCCTGTAGCCAAGGGCCTGAAACTGAGACTCGATGCGGGAACGGACCAGCTGGTTCTGAGGCGATCCTATCGGGTGAGGGATTTCTTCCGCGACCAGTCCGCGCAGCAGGTCGGACGCTCTTTCGGCCGAAAACTGGTCCGCCGGGGCGTTGGCGGGCGCCGGCGGCGGACCGTGAGATCGCCAGACTGCCAGGCTCAGAGTGAGGAGCAGCGGGACGGCGATAGCCAGAACGCGACGCATCGACCGCGACTGTAACGCAACTCTGGCCACTCATGTCCGTATCAAGAGGTGCGAGCCCGCCGCGCAGGGCGGTTGCCCGGAAATCTGCCAGAGCCTGGAGGTTTTATGCGAAAGATCCTGACCCCTCTTCTGCTCGTCCTTCTCGCGACGACTGCTGGAGCGGACTCACTCACTGAAACGATCGACAGGACATTCAACGTGAGAGCTGGCTCGATGGTCGAGCTCTCGAATGTGAATGGTCGTGTCACGGTCGGCTCGTGGGATCAGCCCCGCGTCCGGGTGATCGCGCGCAAGCAGGTCAAGGCGTCGTCTGGCGACGCCGAAAAGATCCTGCATGCCCTTCGAGTGGAGATGCAGCCGCAGGATGGCGGGCTCGTCGTAAACACGCACTTTCCGAAGCGCCACAGTGACGGTGGGACGATCTTCGACTGGCTGCTTGGCAACAACGTCGAGGCGAACGTTCAGTACGATGTCACCGTGCCGCGGAACATGAATCTCACCGTGCGGAACACCAACGGTGCGATCGAGGTGCGGCAGGTTGATGGGAAGCTGAAGGTTGGAACCACCAACGGCAAGATCGCTCTCGAGGATTGTGGCGGATCACTCGAAGCATCGACGACGAACGGGGGTATCCGCGCCGATTTCCGCTCGGTCGCACCCGGTCAGCCGTTTCGCCTCCAGACGACGAACGGGAGAATCGAGATCTCTCTGCCTCAGTCGATCGCTGCCGACCTCGACGCGTCCACCACCAACGGCTCAATTCGGAGCGACCTGCCAGTCACCACGACAGGGATGAGCCGCAATACGTTGAGGGGCACGATCAACGGTGGCGGCACGCCGGTCCGGCTGCGTACGACGAACGGCGGAATCTCGATCCGTACCAACTGAGACCACGTGGGTCCTGTCCCGCCGATCGAATACTCTATCGGCGGACAGGATGAGTTTCGAGAACCTCTGGAAAGCGTCGATTCGCTATCGGCATGCCTCCCGCGAGCTCGAGCCGCTGCTGCGACTCGTCCATGAGTCACTGGCCGCCAACGATGTTCCTTCGCTGAAGGGAAACCTGCTTCGGCTGCTGGAGTACCTCGCCGGTGATCAGGGACGGACGGATGCCAACTGCGCGACGGTTCACTACTTCTTCGAGGCCGCCGAGCCGCTCTGGAAGTCTCTGCAGTCCGACCTTCGGGTGATCTTCGACGACATGAGCGGGACGCTGCGCGAGTCGATCTACGCCCCGCACATTGCCAGGACCTTCGACTCCACTCCGGAGCAGCTTCTCGAGCGGGTGAGGGCGCTCGGCTAGGCGGTTCTGCGCTTCTTCCAGCGCGTCGGACGGTGGGTTGCGTCGTGGCACAGCCGTCCTCGCTGGCGCCGGATCATCATGACGATCGCAGGAACACGAAGAAATCTGAAAATGTCCACCGGCACCATGGGGATGAAACTCATCGTGGCGGCGAGCAGTGCGGCGCGGGTCGCCGTTCCTCTGGGCATGTGCAATTGAGAACGAGGCGGGCATTCGCGTCGATTCCGGCTCGTCAGTGTCGCACTGCCAGGATCATGCGGAATGCGGTGCACGTCGCGGAGCCTCAGTCGGGTGGGGGCAGGTCTGTCGCCGGCTCGCCCTGCAACGTGTGCCACGCGATTGCGCCAAGAACGATGATCCCGCCGAGGATCGCCCACGATGTCGGACGCTCGCCGAGGAACAGAAATACCCAGACGGGATTTGCTACCGGCTCGATCATGCCGGTGAGCGATGCCTGCGTCGCGGTCACGTAGCGGAGTCCCTTCACGAATGCCGCGTAGGCGAGACCGATCTGAAAGACGCCGAGAAAGAGCAGCGCGACACCGGATGCCGGTGTCAGCGCGAGATCCGCTCCCACTACCGGCAGAAGTGCGAGCGCGATGAACACGTTTCCCCATGTAATTGCTGCGCGAGAGGTGTCGTGTCCTTTTCGGAGCGACAGGATCAGCGCGGCGAAGAAGACGCTCGACACCAGCGCCATCGCGTTCCCTGCCATTCCGCGCGCTTCGAACTTTCCGACGAAGAAGAGAAGCATTCCTCCAAACGCGATTGATATCGCGATCACGTCGCGTCGTTTCATCCGCTCGCCGAGTACCAGCGGCGCGAAAAGCAACACCCAGATCACACCCGCGTACTGCAGGAAGATCGCGTTCGCCGCGGTCGTCCATTTCGTCGCGATGACGAATGATGTGAGGCAGGCGCCGTAACTGAAAATCGCGAACAGGAACGAGCTGCTCTTCCAGCGGCCGAAGTCCCAGACGTCGCGTCTGAAGATGAGAAAAAGCGTGATCGCCGCAAACAGCGAACGGTAGAAGGTCACCTTCAGCGCCGGATCGATGACTCCTTTGATCCCGATGCCGCCGGTCGACCAGAGCAACGCCGCCAGGACGATGTACAGAATCCCCTTACGGCGCTCGTTCACCTCGTGAACTCTATCGTGTGCGAGGAGCGGAGGCGATAGTGCGATTAGAGGGGGTCGCGCGGCTCGCGCGATCGCCGATGGCGGCTCGCCATCGGTGCGCTCAGGAGAAGGTCGACGACCCGTGAGGCGATTCACTCATGGGTCGGTCTGCACATGCAAAGCCCGCCGCCGGCCAGCGGCCGGCGGGGATCGCGCGGGCCGCGCGACCCCCTCGGCTTCGCCGACCCTGCGAATCAAACCTTCGCGCCACGCCTGGCGATTCGCCGGTGACGAACGGTGATCGCGTAGCCTGCCAGACCACTCAGCGCCATGATTCCATTCGTCACGGCGAAGACCCAGTTGCGGAGCAGCAGGCTGTAGATCGTGAAGCCGACCGAGGCGCCGAGCTGTCCTACGAAGAGCCAGACCGAGACGCCGGCGCTGGTGTGGTCGTGCCACTGTTTGTAGATTTGACGACTGATCGTCATCACCAGGATGACGGAGCTCATCCATCCGATTGTCTCGACCACGCGATCAGCCTCGGCCCACGGTCAGTTGGCCAGGTAGTTACCCTGCTGACCCTTCGCTCCGATGTCACTTTCGGCAGGTGGGCAGGGCAGCGGGCGTTCCGGCGGAGGTACGACAAGCGCGCACTCGCGCGCCAGTTCGGCGAGGGTGTCGATCTCGAGAGGCTTGCTCAGCACCGCGGACACGATCTCCGGGTCTAGGTAGGTTTCATTCCTCGGGTCTCGTACCGCCAGCACGAAGGTCGTGGCCTCGGGTCGCTGTTGCCGAAACTGCCGCAGAAAACGCTCCCCCGCTCCATCGGGAGCATCCATATCGACAATCGCCAGCGCGTAGTCGCAGTTCGCGACCTTATCGAGAGCCTCTTCGGCCGTTACCGCCGTGTCGACCCCTACGGGCTGATGGCGCAGGATCGTGAACAGCATCGCGCGCAAGGCGTCGTTACTCTCGATGATCAGGACTCTCGGCTCCGTGGGCATTTATCCACCTCCTGTCGAGAACGGTGAAGGTCAAAAGCCATGCCAGAGCACGGCTTGGCTCGTTTACCGGATCAGCTTCGAGATCGCCCTGAACTCGTCGGTCCCTGATGTTCCCACCAACTCGAAGAGCGTCATCTCGGTTGAACTCAGCCTCGCCCCTTCGCTTACGACGCGACGCAATGCGATCTCCCGATTCTCGGCCGTCCGGGACGAGACTGCGTCGGCAACGATCGTCACGTCGTAACCGCCCTTCAGAAGATCGGTGACTGTCTGGTAGACGCAGACGTGAGTCTCGATCCCGGCCACGACGACCTGTCGACGATTCAGCATCTCGAGCTCGCTCCTGAAAGGAGCGCACCCGTGCGCCGAAAAGCAGTCCTTCTCGATCGGCCGGTAGCCGCCGGCATTCTCCAGCGTCTCACGTACCGGACTGACGGTCGCTCCGAGACCTTTTACGTACTGCTCGGTGACGAGAATCGGAATGCCGAGGAGATGAGCACCGCTGACGAGCCGCGAGATGTTCAACTCCACCGCCTCGCGCCGATCGATCACCGGCATGAGCTTTTCCTGCACGTCGATGATGACGAGTGCGGTGCTCGCTCGCTCGAGTCTCATGAAGGCACCACCCTGTGCTGCGGCTGTCGGCCGCGGAAGAAGTCCAGCACGTTTGTTGCCGCCAGACGTGCCATGTCGTTTCGGGCCTCGACCGTGGCTGAGCCGATGTGAGGGAGCAGGACTGCCGACCGGATCGCGAGGAGACGAGGTTCGATCTCCGGCTCATGCTCGTAGACATCGAGGCCGGCGCCTGCCAGATGTCCCGACTCCAGCGCTTCGCAGAGCGCCACTTCGTCGACGAGAGCGCCGCGAGCGGTGTTGATCAGATATGCGCCACGCTTCATCCTCGCAAGAGCTGCTGCATCGATCAGATGACGCGTCTCGCCTGTGAGCGGAGCGTGCAGCGTCACGACGTCACTCTTCGAAAGCAGCGAGGCGATTGGTTCACCACGACGGGCGCTCATGATCTGCATTCCGAAAGCAGCCGCACGGGTCGCGACGGCGGTTCCGATCCTCCCCATACCAATGATGCCGAGAACTTTGTTCTGCAGCGAGGAGCCGAGAAGCTTCAGTGGCTCCCACTCGCAGCGCCGCTGCTGATGGATCTCGTCATGGCCTTCGACGACTCGCCTCGTGACGGCGAGGATCAGCGCCATCGTCAGATCGGCCGTCGCCTCGGTGAGCACGCCGGGTGTGTTCGTGATCGTCACGCCGAGCTCGTTCGCGGCGGCGACGTCGATGTTGTTGTACCCGACAGCGAAATTCGAGATCACCCGGAGATTCGGGTTCGATTGCAGAACTTTCCGGGTAATGGGATCGGTCAGCAGTGTGATCGCAGCGTCAGCTTCCGACAGGAGAGTGATCATCTCGTCTTCGGTGCGTTCATGCTCGGTCGGATGCCTGATGACGTCGAAGTGCGATGACAGAAGCTCGGTAGTGATCGCTGGAAAGTCGGCGGTGAGTACGACCGTGTAACGCATGCTCACGCCTTCTCCCGCGTCAGAATCCATCCCAGAATGAACAGAAACCCTCCGACTGCCAGGAGCGCGACCTCAGTGCGGAGCTGGTCGAGCACGAGGCCGTAGTAGAGGGCGACCGGCAGAATGATCATGCCGGCCACCTGGAGCAGACGTCCGATCAGGATAGTCATCGGTCTCTCACTGAGCCGCTGCAATCGCGAGCAGATCGTCTTCGAAGAGCGCGATCGGCCGCTCCACGATCCGGCCGAGCTCCCGCTCTCCGCGGTAGTAGACGAAGGTTGCGACGCTTCCGATCTTCTTCCCGGCGATCAGCGCTTCGGGCTTCTGTTTCGAGCGGTCGAGAGCGAAATAGCGGACAGGAAGTGAGACACCGTACTGCTCCTGCAGATCGTCGACGATTCGCAGCAGCCGCGGGACCTCGCGCTCGCTGTCGTCACACCAGGTTCCCATGTAGACCTCGATGTGATCGCCGTCTCGTACATAGGACTTCATCATCTCGATGACGGTGATGTCCGGCTGGTATTCAGCCTTGAGCCGTCCGTACTCCGGGATCCGTTCGAGCAGCCGTGCACTCGTCATTTCTCCAACCTCGAGAGGGAGCGATACGTTCGGCACCTTTCCTATCTCTGCCGGGGTGACCGGTGGGCGCTCGTCGATCGAGATCGTCCTGACCCGATCTCCGCGTTCGGTCTGGTCGACCACGCTGCTCATTCCGCCATAGACGCGGGCGAAGATCGTGTAACCGCCATCGAGGTGGGGCTGCGGGGAGTGGCTGATGAAGAACTGAGAGCCTCCGGTGTCGGGTCCGGAGAGCGCCATTCCGACGGCACCACGAGTGTATTTCTGCAGGTTGATCTCATCCCGGATCGCGTAGCCGGGACCACCATTCATGTCGTTGCGGGGATCACCGCCCTGGATCACGAAGTTCGGGACAACACGCATGAAGGTGGTGTTGTCGAAAAACCCTTTTCGGGCGAGCTGCGCGAAGTTCCATGTGGTGATCGGCGCATCCTGCGTGAGCAGGGCGAGCTGAATGTCTCCCCGGATCATGTGGATCGTTGCCGTATGCGGCTCGCGTGACCACCGGACGATCTCCTCGTATTCGACCGCGGGGCGGACGACCGGCAGTGGCGCATAAGCGGGGAGCGGCCCGAGACCTTTGTCGACGATCAGATTTGCGGCGATACGGCGGACTACGGGATCCGCGTCGGTGAGCAGAGCCGCCAGGAACCGCAACCTGCCGGGATGCGCCTCATGGACGGTTGCCTCGATCGCAGCGATGCGGGCGTCGTTCATGGTTGCGTTCCTCTCCCTCGAAGCAGCCTGCTCGAGGGTGGCTACGCGTAGTTCGAGGCTGTCGACGGTCAAACGCCCGTAGCGCCCGTAGGCGTTCGCGCGCACGACTACATCAGAATCGTGCATCGCCTCCCGGATCAGCCCCGCCTCAGCGTCGACCCGCTCGTCCGGTATCGAGGCGATTGCTGTAGCGCGGACGAAAGCATCCGGCGAGCGGGACCATTGGCGCCGAACTTCCGCGCCGTGAGGCGCAGCGGCCGTTGCTTCGATGACCCGGACCGCCTGCCATGGGCTGAGCTCAGTCAGCCGTTCGTACGGCTCGCTGCCAGGAGCGAAATGGCGGGCGATCGTTCCGGCTGCAAGCTCGCGCTCCCATTGGGTTCCATTCGTCAGAACATTGAGCAGCCGTCTCCGTGCAACCTCACTGCTGTGGACGAAGAATCCGATTGCCTCGAGAGTTGCCGCCCGCACGCCCGGATCAGGATCTTCGGAGGCCGCAATCATGCGCGGGACGTGGCTCTCGCGAACAGCGTCGCTATGCTTGCCGAGCGTCCGCGCCAGTGCCACGGCCGCGTTGGTCCGCACCCACGGATGTGGATCACCGAGCGCCTGGACGAACAGCGGCACCGACTGCGCTTCGGAGATTCGTCCCAGCGCCGTGATCGCGTAAGCGCGGGTGAGGACCGCTGGGTCTGTAGCGACGAGTGTCAGCCGGTCGAGTGCCGGCGCGTACGGGCGCCGGGCGAGAGCATAGGCGCCTTCCTGCCGCATCGCACTCGAAGGGGATGCCAGTGCCTCGGCTGCGGCGGCGCTCGCGCGGTCATCGTCGAACCTGAAGAGGAACCGCACTGCGCGTGAGCGAGGCCCTTCCGGTCGCCCCTCGCTCGTCAGTGCAAGGTAGCGAGCCAGATGCTCCGCGGCAAACGCCGGCTGCTGGCCCAGCTTCGATAGCCCTTCGGCAGCCTCGGCTGA
This sequence comes from Thermoanaerobaculia bacterium, assembly GCA_036385045.1. GTDB lineage: Bacteria > Acidobacteriota > Thermoanaerobaculia > Gp7-AA8 > Gp7-AA8 > QHVT01. Next base: position 27,712 of record DASVLC010000186.1, read on the forward strand.
CACGGCGCCATCATCGTCGGCGGCGAGACGGAAAAGCGCCGATGCCGCACTCGGATCGCCAATCTCACCCAGCGCAAAAGCTGTGGTCTCCCGCACACGCCGATCACGATCTTTAGCCAGTCGTTCGAGTTCAGCAACTCCTGCCCGTCTCTCTCCCGGGTCGAGCGTTCCGTTCCCGTTCTGGTCGACGAACGCATGTGGACCGATCCTCGCCAGAGCGAGCGCGATCCTTTGCCGATGGAGCGCGTTGGGATGACTTACCCACCATTCCACGAAAGGACCGTAATACTGGCGCCGGTCCTCGATCGAGAGGATTTGGGCCTCTGCTTCGACAGTGAGCCCGTAGTCTTCCGCCTGCGTGAGGATCGGGGCCGAAACCTGCTGCACGGGCTCAAGCGGAGGAGAGGAGACGCAGGCGGTCGCCAGGGTCAGCATCAGGACGGCGGGTGTTCGCATGGCCGGAATGATAGCCATTCCGACCGCCGTAGCGTCGCATTCCCGAATCGAGTGATATGGATCACATAGGAATGTGCGTATCCCGGCTTGCGTAAATTTCCCCATACCGTGAGACTCACACCTGCATGAACGACTCAACCATCGTCGTCGAACGCCTCGCCCGGCGCTATGGCCGGAGATGGGCCCTGGCCGACGTGACATTCAGCGTCCCGGCGGCGACCGTGATGATGGTCGCCGGACGCAACGGAGCGGGTAAATCGACCCTTTTCCGGGTGCTTTCCACGGCGATTCGCCCGGACCGCGGGCAGGGGAAGGTTGGCGGATTCGACCTCGTCCGCCACCGGGAAGACGTCCGGAAAATGTCCGCCCTGCTAGCTCATCAGAACTACCTGTACGAAGCCCTCACGGCGAAAGAGAACCTGCAGATCGTGGCGGATCACCTGGGAGGCGGACGCGACCGTGTGGCGGGCGTTCTCGAGCAGGTGGGACTGGCCGCACGGAGGGACGACGTCGTCTCGACCTTTTCAGCCGGGATGCGCAAGCGGTTGTCGTTCGCCCGAGTGCTCCTCCAGGAGCCCCGTGTCGTCTTCCTCGACGAGCCATACGGAGCACTCGACCCCCCCGGATTCGACCTCGTGGACGAAGTCATCCGACTGCTCAAGAGGCAGGGGACGACAATCCTGATGGCGACCCACCAGTGGGAGAGAAGCTCGCGGCTGTCGGATCTCGCGCTGATTCTCGATCAGGGAAAGGTGATCTGGCAGGGGCCGGCCGCAGACGTGCTCGATCACGAACCTCACAACGCGCCAAAGACGGCGTCTGCCAAACCGGAGAGTGCCGCAGCAATGCTGGCGGTACCGGTCCCCGGAGGTAGGGCATGCTGAGCGCGGCCCTTCGCAAGGAGTTGCTGCTGCAGTGGCGCGGCCGCGGCCAGATGATGGCGGTGTTCGTCTTCGGTGCGACCTCGCTGCTATTGTTCAGTTTCGCGATCGGTCCGAACGCCGAAGCCCTGCGGATGTTTTCGGCTGGCTTCCTATGGCTGGGTCTGCTGCTGTCCTCGACACTGACGCTCGCTGAGAGCTTTCACGCCGAGATGGAGAACCGGGCGTTGGAAGGCTTGCTGCTGCTGCCATCAAACCCGCGCGCGCTCTACTACGGGAAAGCCATCGCGAACTGGCTGCAGCTGACGATTCTCGGATTCGGTCTCGTACCGGTCATGGTGATTCTGTACGACGCCGGAACGCGCGACGTGTTGAAGTTGTTCGGAATCATCGTGTTGGGTGCAGCGGGTCTGTCCGCGCCCGGAACGCTGTATGCGGCGATGACCGCTCAGATCCGGGCGAAGCAGACGCTGCTTCCGCTGTTGTTGTTTCCGCTGATCGTCCCGGCGCTGCTCGCGTCCGTCAAGGCAACTTCGCTCGTGATCATCGGAGATCCGATGGAGCAACTCGGGTCCTGGCTTTCGCTGCTCGTAGCGTTCGATCTGATTTACTGGTCTCTCTGCGGTCTGCTGTACGGACGGGTTGTCGAGGAATAGATGAAAGAAACGAACCTCAGCGCGGCTCCCGGCAAGGGGAACCTGGCTTCGAAAGCCGGAGCGATTCTGCTCGGCGTCGGTGCGTACTTCGGCATCATCGGAGCGCTGCACTTTTACGTGCCGGCGGTCCAGCCCTGGATGCACCTTAACCTCGGCGGCGGTGGCCAGGCTCTGGTCGGAGCGACCTGCGCGCTCGCCGGAACGCTGCTGCTCCTCCTCGCGGACGATCTTCGCAGTCGTCCGGGTGCTGCCACCGCGTTGCTTGCGGTGGGCGCCGTGGCGCTGATCATCGGCTCCGCGATCGGGCTCTTCGCGGCACCAGCCGAACAGTTCATGGGTGAGACTCAGAGGATCATGTACGTGCACGTACCGACCGCCTGGAGCGCGCTCCTCGCGATCACGTTCGGTTTCGGCTGCGCGATCGCATTCCTCTTCAACGGAGACTTCCGCTACGACTCGCGTCTCGAGGCATCGATCGAGGTCGGCGTTCTATTCGCGTTTCTCCTCTGCGTGCAGGGAGCGATCTGGGCGAAGCCGACCTGGGGTGTCTGGTGGGACTGGGATCCGCGTCTGACCACGACCGCGGTGCTTCTCTTCGCGTTTCTCGGCATTCTCGCGCTCCGGAACTTCGTCGATGATCCGGTCAAGCGCGGAATCTGGTCGTCGGTCGCCACGATCATCGCTTTCGTCGATGTGCCGATCATCTACTTCTCGGTGCGGTGGTGGAACTCGCTGCATCAGGTCCAGTCGACACCCGATACCGTTGCGTCGCCCTTCCATCTACCGCTTCGCATCAGCGCGTTCGGGATTCTGTTTCTGATGATCGGTTTCATCATGCTCCGGGCGCGGATCGCGGATCAGAGACTCCAGCAGGAGCTCACGGCTCCCCCGGAGATGATGGGTGAAGAAGCAGGAGAGCTCGCATGACAGGAGTCGTCATCGGAGGCTGGGAATACGTCATTGCGGCGTATGCCGTTACGGCAATCGCATTCGTAATCTATGGAGTGACGCTCGTCACGAGGCTTCGTGAGGGACGCTCCCGTGCACTTACCCAAGGGGAAACAGAATGAGCAACGTGATCGAAACCACAACTGCCAGTGACGTGATGCGGAGACGCTCTCGATGGTTCATGGTCGGCGCCTTTGCCGTGGCCGGAATCGCGTTTGCGCTGATCGCCGCGAGCGGGATCAACTCGAACCTCGTTTACTACTGGACCCCCACCGACCTGCGGGCAAATGGCGAGAAGGCCTACGGCGCCTCCATCCGGCTCGGCGGGATGGTCGCTCCGGGCACCATCAAACAGCTCGGTGGCTCAGGAGTCGAGTTCGAGGTGCATGACGGCAATGCGAACGTGCCGGTGAAGACCTCGAGTGTTCCGCCTCAGATGTTCCGCGAGAACATCGGCGTGGTGATCGAGGGGACGATGGTTCCCGGCGGCTATTTCGAAAGCAACCGGCTCATGGTCTCGCATGACAACGAATACAAGGCTCCGGAAGAGGGTCACATGGTCGATCAGGATCAACTCCGGAAGATGATCGAATCGACAGACGTGACCGAAGGGAACTGACCACCATGCTGGCTTCGCTCGGACGTATCCTCATTCTTGCTTCACTCTTCGCGGCAACCGCCGGCGCCCTGATCGGCTTCGCCGCCGGAAGGTCGCGATCCCTCGAGGGCCTCAACTGGGCCAGACGGTTCGCGTATCTCTACTCCGCCCTGATCATGGGCGCCACGCTGTTGATGATCTACGCGCTGCTGATCCATGACTTCTCGGTCGGTTATGTAGCGCAGGTTGGCTCGCGAGCCGTCCCGATGTGGGTCACGATCGTCAGTCTCTGGTCATCTCTCGAAGGCTCGATCCTCTTCTGGGGCTTCGTTCTCGGTGCCTATGTCGCGATAGCCACGTTCCTGACACGCGGCAAGTACACCGAATACCAGCCCGACTCGATCGGTGTCTGGCTGGCCTGCTCGGCCTTCTTCAGCTTCCTGCTGGCCGGGCCGGCGAATCCGTTTCACACGGTCTTTCCCGTGCCGCTCGACGGCCCCGGCCCGAATCCCCTGCTCCAGAATCACTGGCTGATGACGGCGCATCCGCCGATGCTCTACCTCGGCTACGTCGGACTGACGATTCCTTTCGGATTCGCCTGCGCGGCGCTGATCAAGGGCCGTCTCGGGCCATCGATTCTCAAGCCGTTGCGCGAATCGCTGCTGTTCCCCTGGATCTTCCTCACGATCTCGATCATGCTCGGCGGCTGGTGGGCATACGAGGTTCTCGGATGGGGCGGCTACTGGGCATGGGATCCGGTCGAGAACGCCTCTCTTCTCCCGTGGCTGACGGCGACCGCGGCACTGCACTCGATCATGGTCGTCGAGCGCAAAGGGATCCTGAAGGGCTGGACGATCACGCTCATACAGGCGAGCTTCCTGCTCGTCATTCTCGGTACGTTCATGACGCGCTCAGGCGTGTTCAACTCGGTTCACTCGTTCACGCAGAGCTCGATCGGACCGACGATCCTCGCTTTCCTCGCTGTCTCTCTGCTCTTCTCGGTCGCGCTCCTCGCGTTCAGGATCGACAAACTCGAGGGTGAAGGCCGTATCGAAGGTGCAGGCAGCCGTGAGGCGATGTTCCTCGTCAATAACCTCCTGTTCGTACTGTTGACTTTCACCGTGCTGATCGGAACCGTCTTCCCGCTGGTGGTGGAAGCAATCAACGGAAAGCAGATGAGCGTAGGCCGCCCGTACTTCGACGCCATGGTCGTGCCGATCGGAGCCGCGCTGCTGTTCATCCTCGGGGTCGGACCTGCGCTGCCGTGGGGACGCGCCACGGGAGCCCAGATCAAGAAGGCACTTCTGCCCCCGGTCGCCGGCGGCGTCATCCTCGCGATTCTCGGATTCGCGTTCGGCGTGCGTAACGGCTGGACACTCGTCACGCTGGCTTTCGGTGGTTATGCCGCCCAGGTCACCTTCTCTCAGATGTTCCTTCCGATGATCCAGCGGATGAGACGCGGCGAATCATTCAGCACGGCGCTCGTCGATGGACAACTCCTGCGCGGCCGCCGCCGCTTCGGCTCCTACATCGTGCACGCGGCGGTCATCGTGACGATCATAGCGATCGCCGTCAGCAGCACGATGCGCGAGACCAGCGAGCTCCACTTCGTCAAAGGCCAGACTCAGCAGGCGTCAGGCCATGAAGTCACATTCCTTGGGATCGAGCAGCGACAGGAGCCCCACCGCCTGTCCACGATCGGACGGTTCTCCCTCGCGCGTGACGGCAAGGAACTTCGCGTCCTCGAGCCGCGGATGAATCAGTACGAGATGATGCGGGAGCCGATCGGGTCGCCGTCGGTCTACACGACTGCGGGGTCGGACTTCTACATTTCGCTGAGCAACATCGACACGCGAGCAGAGACGGCCAGCATCACGGTCTTCTACTCTCCGCTCGTCGTCTGGATCTGGATCTCCGTCATTCTGATGGGGCTCGGCGCGCTCTTCTCGCTGATTCCCATGCGGCAGAGGGTCATCGCGGAATCGAGAGAGAGTGTCGTCGGCACGGCGGAGACAGCATGAACCGCACCGTTCTTTTCATCGGGATCGCCATCATCGCCGTCGTGATTGGAATTCTCTTCACGGGGCTGGGCAAGAACCCCAACGAGATCCGTTCGCCCCTGATCGGCAAGACCGCACCGACATTCGCTCTGCGCGAAGTTGGTACTGGTCGGACCGTCGACGTCTCCGAGTTTGCTGGCAAGCCGGTAGTCATCAACTTCTGGGCGACCTGGTGTGGGCCCTGCTGGGAAGAGCATCCGATTCTCGTTGCCAATGCTCGTATGCTCCAGCCGAACGTTCAGTTCCTCGGGGTTGTTTTTCAGGACGAGGAAGAGAAGATCCTGGACTTCCTCAGACAGCGTGGTTCCGGATACCCCACTCTGGTCGACGACAAGGGGAAGACGGCGATCGCATACGGCGTTGGCGGAGTGCCTGAGACGTTCTTCCTCGATTCCTCCGGGGTCATCGTCGCCAAACATAGTGGCCCTCTGTCAGCCGACCTCCTTCGGGAGAACGTCCAGAAAGTGATGAGGCAATGACGCGTCATTCGTTTCGATTCGCCGCGGTGCTCCTGCTCGCGTTTGTGGTATTCACGCCTCAGGGTGAGGCTCAGGTCACCGATACCGCAGGAACGCTGCGGGTGCCCGACGCAGCCCAGTTCGTCGGTGAGCCGCAGGGAACCCCACTCACTGGTGATGCACTCAATCTCCGCACGCACCAGGTCGGACAGCTTCTTCGCTGCCCGGTGTGCCAGGGAATGGCCGTTTCCGACTCCCCCGCGGAGATGGCTGTAAACATGAAGCAGCAGGTGCGCGAGCTTCTCGAGCGCGGTTACACGGAGGAGCAGATCCTCCGCTACTTCGAGCTTTCTTACGGGCAGTTCGTTCTGCTCAAACCGAAGTTCGAGGGGGTCGTTGGCATGGTCTGGGTACTGCCGGTGATCGCACTCCTCATTGGCGCGCTCGTACTATTTCTGAAGTTCCGGAAGCTGGATAAGGACCCCGAGTCAGCCGCCGGCCCTGAAGTGGCCCCTGGATCGGATCCCGACGACATGCCCGCCGCCGACCCATACGTCGCCCGCGTGCGCGAGATGGTAAGCGGAGGTAAGCGATGAACGAACCGACGGATTGGACTACCGCAATCGTAATTCTCGGTGCAGGACTGATTCTCGGTGTTCTGTTTGTTGTCTTTTTCAATCGCCGGAAGAGTGCGAAGAGCATCATCGGAGGTGAAGCCGACCTCGAGATGAATGACCTCTACGCGAAGCGTGACGCGCTGCTCCAGAGCCTCCGTGACCTCGATCAGAATGTGACCCCGAGCGAGCGGACGAGACTCGAGCTCGAAACTGCCGATGTGCTCCGCCAGATCGATGCGCGCGGTTCGGCAATCGACACTGAGTCAGATGAAAGGACCGTCGCGCCGGCCTCTTCCATGAGTCCTGCTCTGCGAGGGTTCCTCTGGGGTGCCGGTTCGTTCCTTGCTCTCGCAGGCCTCGGCTACTTCGTCATGCAATCGACGACCGAGCGGGAGGAGGGTGGATCGCCTACCGGCGGCATGCTCTCGCAACGACCCGCGGGAGAGCAGAGTGACCCGATGCTCGAGCGCCTGCAGGCTGCTGTGAATCAGAACCCGGATGATCTGCGTCTGCGTAACGATCTCGCCCAGGCTTATCTCGAGCGCGACAACCTCATGGCTGTGTTCGAGCATACGAAGTTCGTCCTTGATCGATCGCCTGAAGACAGCCGTTCATTGACCTACCAGGGCCTCGTTCGCCTCGCGATGGGAGAGGGGGAACTCGCACAGAACATGCTGCAGCGTGCGACGGCCAGTGATCCGAAGAACCTCGACAGCTGGGTAGCACTTGCGTGGGTCTATGCGCAGAGTGAGAGGATGGGTGAGGCCGAGAAGATGATCGCCGAGGCGGCGAAGCAGTCGCCCCAGGACAAAGAGCGCCTCGAGGAAGTCTTCGAGCAGATGAAGATGCAGGTCGCCCAGATGGCGGCCCAGCCTGCCGGTGCGATGGGCGGTGAGCTCCCACAGGGACATCCTCCGATTGCTGGTGACCTTCCGGCGGGGCATCCGCCAGTACCGGACGGTACGGCCGCGATGCCGGCGGCACCTGCGGCGACGGGTGCGCGCCCGGCCCCGCCAGTCGACGGAAAGTCAGTCCGCATCACACTCGATCTGGACGCCGCGGCAAAGTCGAAGACGGGAGTGCTCTTCGTGATGGCTCGTCCCGCTGCCGGCGGTCCGCCGGTTGCGGTCAAGAGGATGCAGGTCGCGAGCTTCCCTGTGACGTTCGACTTCGGCTCCGCCGATTCGATGATGGGCCAGCCGTTGCCGGAGCGTTTCCTGCTCGAAGCGCGGCTCGACAGCGACGGCGATGCGGCGACGAAATCGCCGTCTGATCCCACCGCGATGCAGAGAGACGTGGCGCCGGGATCGATCCTGCAACTCTCTCTCAAGTAGTGCCGTGCTGAATGCTGTTCCTCGAGAGGGGCGGGAGTGATCCCGCCCTTCTCTCGTTCTCGCCATCGACCCGCTACCATGTCCGCCATGAAGCAGATTTTTGCGTTTCTGTTCGTCCTGTTCGCCGCATCGACTGTATTCGCTGCGAATCCATCCGCCTGCGATACGACGGTGCTCATCGTTCGTCATGCGGAAGCCTCGAGCGGCTCGGACGATCCCGAGCTCACCGAGAAGGGCATCGCCCGCGCTGCGCGGCTGGCCGAAGTCGCGAAGGATGCAGGCGTCACCGTTGCCTATGTCACGCACCTCCGACGCACCCGCGACACCGTGATGCCGCTCGTCGAGACCAGCGATGCGAAGCTGATCGAAGTCGCTGTCGATCGTGTCGCAATCAAGGAACAGACGATCGCCCTCGGCAAACGCATCCTGGCCGAACACGCTGGCCAGACGGTCCTCGTCGCAGGCCACAGCAACACGGTCCCCATGCTGCTCGAAGCCCTCGGAGCCAACGCCGTCCCGGAGATCGCGCACGACGAACACGATCGGCTCTACGTGGTGATCGTTCGCGAGGGCGCTCCCGTTCGAGTGATCGCCGCGCGGTATTAGAGGCATGGTGTGATGGCGCGCGGATAGCGTGTCGCGCCGCCCCTCACCCGGTTTTCGGTGTGCAACGAGGGATCTAGGTTAGGCCGCCGCGCGGACGTTCGCCGCCGCGTACCCCTTTCCTGTCATCCTGAGCCGCCGGAACCCCGAGGGTGGGGGCGTGGGCGGGAGGGGTGGAGGACGGTCGAAGGATCCCCTCATCGTGCGCGAGGGTGGGAGGGCGATGTTATCTGCCCGGTCGTCGATCAGGGGGTCCTTCGACCGTCCTCCGCCCCTCGCACCCGCCC
>DASVLC010000187.1:0-1597 GCA_036385045.1 Thermoanaerobaculia bacterium
GTTCGCTCGACCGCGATCCTCTCTCCCCGCTCAGAGGTCAGCATGACGCGTGGTTGATCGTCCAGGGGCCTTCCATCAAGTGCGAGCGGTTCCGGACGGTAGCCGAGCGCCTCGGCAGACCGGATGAGCGGCTCCGGCTCGGTGAGATGAAGCTCCACGGATCGAATCGCCTGCGGTGCATACTCCTCGAGCCGGTCACGGCGCCGCTGCTCTCGGACTCGATCGACGGCGGATCGCTCCGCGGCTGTCTCGGCGGCGAGCCACTTCGCGAACGCCGCAGCGGAAGCTCTGGCCCTGGACGGTGCAGCCGGGACGCTCGTGACGTAGGGGGAAACTTCGCTGGTGTTACTCATGATGATGACCTCCTCATTGACGCTTGTTAGTTGTCCACCGGGCCGGCCGGGTCGCAGTGCTGCTGTCCCCACCGTCGCAGGTCCTGAAACTCTTCATAGAAGGCTAGTGCTCGCATCCGCTTCCGCTCGACCTCCCGCTTCAGAAAGTCGATCGTCAGCGGCGTGCCGAGGTACTCCGCGCGGCTCGCCCCCTGCTTGACGAGTGAACGGAGATCCGCACCCGAGAACTTGTCCGTCATCTCGGCTAGATCGGCGGCGATCGCCTCCGCACCCTCGACCCTGTCGTCGAGCCAGCGGGTGAGCATGGCTCGCCGGGCACTTCTCGACGGGACATCGACGAAGAAGCAGGCGTCGAACCGTTCCGAGCGCGTCATCGTCTGGCCGATCTCTCCCATCCGCCGAAGATTGTTCGAGGTCGCGACGATGAAATTTGGATTCTGATTGTCTGAAAGCCAGGTGAGCAGACCTCCCGTGACGCGCATCATCGTTCCACCATCGCGCTCGGACGAATCGCCGAAAGCCTTCTCGAACTCGTCGATGAAGACGACGTTCGGCGACATCGCCTCGAGCGTTGCGAACGCCTGAGAGAACCGCCGTTCCGTCTCGCCGAGCAGACTGCTCATGAGTGAGGAGATCCGGAAGGCGACGACCGGAAGATCGATTAGCCGGCCGATACTGCGCGCCAGCATTGTCTTCCCTGTTCCCGGAGGACCGATGAGCAGAACCCCTCGCGACCGGCTGGGTCCCGGTACACGGATCTTTCCGCGGTTCACCTGGAGATACTCGACGAGATAGTCGAGGCCGATTGGCTCCTCGACATCCTCGGTCTCCAGGACGTCCATCGCCATCTCGCGACGGAGCGCCTGCGCCTTTCGGTGGCGAAGCCGGTCCCACGCTCCATTGAAGTCACCGGGATCGGGCGCAAGGGCATCGCGAAGGACGTCGCGAGCGGCGCTGCGATTCAGGCCGACGAGCCCCGCGGCCAGTCTCGCCGCCTCCCGCTTGATCTGGCCGATGTCGAATCTGAGTCCGGCGCGGGCGGCAGCGAGCGCGATCTCGTCCCTCGCAATGTCATCCAGTTCCTGGGCGCGGGGATACGCGACATCGAGACGGACGAACTGGTCGGCGAGCATGGAGGGCAGCCGGCCTGCTGACTCGGGCGGCTCGAGAAAGATCAGCACGAGTCCGTCGGCAGAGCGTTTGTCAGAGAGCAGTTCCGCGAGCAGCATCCGCACACGCGGATC
>DASVLC010000188.1:0-13057 GCA_036385045.1 Thermoanaerobaculia bacterium
GGTTGTCCGTCCAGGCGATTCAGGTTGTCATGGTTCCGCTCCGAGAGGGGAAGAGAGGCGCGAGCTCCGAAAGATTTACGAAGTCCTCGATGACGCGGACGCGGAACCCACGACAGATTCGGGTGATCGAAAGGCGCAGCAGCCGCCCTCGCTCTGCATGGAGCGTTACGGAGTACGCAGCCTGCCGGGCCCCTCGCATGCCCGCTCGGGGTGACATCTCAATGGCCTTAACTTTAGGCAAAGCCGCACACTCACCTTCACGTTTCGGCCGCCTCTCAGCGAGCCACCGCCACCACAGTGTGCGTCGGGTCAAGGCCCTGTCATCCCGAGCGTAGCGAGGGATCTGGGGGATGGGCGGTGCCCAACACGAGCATCGCACCGCCCGCCCACCCAGATCCTCACGCTACGCTCAGGATGACAGCCTTGTGGGCCTAACATTAAGGCCATTGGTGACATCTGGCAGTGTCTCGAAAAGGTAACGGGGACGGGCCTTCATGCGTCCATGACGTCGCGCGAAGCGCTTTGGAGCGCGGCGGCCGCAGCCGCCGCTTTTCCAGCGTGCGCGATCCGTCGAAGCAGAAGATCGAGAGGCAGGGAGTAGCGCGTCAATTTCGACAGAATCGCTGCGAAGGGGTCGCCGTGAATCCCACGACGACCCTTTGCAAAGGTTAGCGCTACTGCTGTTGCTGCTGGGTGACGATCAGTTCCACGCGGCGGTTCTGCTGACGGCCGGCGGCGGTGTCGTTCGATGCGACCGGCGCGTTCTGTCCGAGACCGGTGGTCGTCATCCGCTCGGCCGGAAGGCCGCGGCTGACGAGGTAGTCGCGGACGGCGGTGGCGCGCCTTTCAGAAAGCCTTTGGTTGAGTTCCTCGCTGCCGACGCTGTCGGTGTGGCCTTCGATGGCGATGCGCACATCGGGATTGTTGCGGAGCTGGTCGGCGATCCTCGCGAGAGCGTTCCGTGCTCCTGTCTGAAGCGCGCTCTGGCCGGTGGCGAAGAAGAGGCCGGGCAGGGTGACGATGAAGCCGCGTTCACTGGTGCGCGTCTCGGCCAGCTTTGCAAGCTCCGCCTGCATGGTGGCGATACGCTGCTGGTTCGCGGCGTCACGACGTGCAAGCTCTTCTCGTGCGCGTGCAAGCTCGGCTTCGGTCTGAGTCGCCCGAGCGCGTTCCGCTGCAACCTGATCGCGGAGCTCGGCCGACTCCTGCGCGGCTTCGACCCGCAGCCGCTGGGCATCGGCCAGAGCCGAGGCGCGGACGCGCTCAGCCTCGACCCGGATCCGCTCACTCTCCTCACGCTCGCGGCGGAGACGATCGAGCTCGTCACGCTGGCGACGGAGCTCCTGCTCGCGCTGAGCAAGCGCGTCGGCGGTCAGCTGGCCGGCGTTGCGCTCGCGGGCGAGCGCGCTCTCGAGAGACTGGATCTCGCGGCCTCGGATCGTCTCACTCTCGCGCTCGCGCTCGAGAAGTGTGTTCAGCGTGGCCGACTGTTGATCGACCTGACGCCGGAGCGTGTCGACTTCAGCCCGAGAGAGACTTCCCTCCCTGACAGCCGCTTCATAGCGGCGCTGGACGAGATCGAGCTCACGTTCGGCTGCGATACGCGCATCGCGGCCGGTGTCGAACATTACGATCGGCTGCTGCGTCTGAACCGTTGCGGCCAGCCGCGAACGTTCGTCACGAAGCGTGGGCAGCAGGTGTGCGATTCCGTTATGCCGAGCCATGAACTCGGCGCGACGTGCGAGCATCTCGGCAACGAATGCCAGATGATCGGCGGTGTTGCTCTGGTTCTGCCGCCTCGCCAGGTTGCGCGCGGTTCCGAGAATGTCCTCGGCGCGCTGAAGATCGGTCGACGCGACCGAGTTTCCACCCGCGGTCCGGGCGACGGTCACCGCGTTCTCGGCAATGATGACCCGATCCATCGAGGTCGCACCTCGACTGATGTTCGCGGGCGGATCGTAGAGCGTGACGGCAACGGGAGTTCCACCGGAGCTGCTGATCGCTGTTCGGAGCGTCCGGATCTCGTTGTTTGCACCGACGAGGGTCGCCTGCGCCCCAGCGGCACGCGCGGCGTGACCTGCTTCGATCGCGCGAAGCGTCGCATCGTGACGAGCGGTTCGGTTGGAACTGTTCCAGTCGCGGCGGGCAATGGCGAGGCGTGAAGTCGCCTCCTCGTGAAGGGTCGGGGCCAGTGTGGCGGCGCCGGCGGCTTCGGCAGTAACGACAGCAGACTCTGCTGCGGCCAGCTCCTGCTGAGCGGCCATTTTTTCCCTGTCAGTCTGAGACTGCGCGGCAGCCGGAGCGGCAATTGCCAGCGCCAGAGCCATGCAAAGTACTGTGGCAGTGTTCGTTATGTTTCTCATACGACAGGCCAATGCATGAACGACTCCAGCACAGCTTGATTGCGTGCTCGAGCTCGCTTACCGCGCGACCAGCAGGACGTCGGTGAACCACTTGCGGGCGTCCGTCCAATGGCGCTCGATCTCGAACCCGCTCCGGGCGGCGAGCTCGGTCAGCGTTTCGTAGTCGTGCTTGTAGGAACTCTCGGTGTGGATCGATTCTCCTGCCGCGAAGTCGATGGTCAGATCGAGAGCGGCGATTCGGATGCTCTGCGCACGCTCGCTGACCAGATGCATCTCGATTCTTCCGACGCTCTCTTCGTAGAAGGCGTGATGCCGGAACAGGCGCGGATCGAACTCCCCACCCAGTTCCCTGTTGATGCGGGCCAGCACATTGCGGTTGAACGCGGCGGTGACGCCGAGGCTGTCGTCGTAGGCCGGCTCGAGGATCGCCGGGGATTTTCTGAGGTCAGCGCCGAGGAGCAGAGCGTCGCCGGGCGAAAGGGAAGAGCGGAGATCCGTGAGCATGGCGACGGCGGCTTCCGGCTCGAGGTTACCGATCGTCGAGCCGAGAAACAGGACGACAGTGCGGCCTCGCCACGGCGGCAGGAGACTGAGCGGGACGGATGGTTTGCTGAAGTCGGAGCAGATCGCAGTGACGCGAAGCGACGGGTATTCGGCAAGAAGATCGGCGCCGCAGCGCTCCAGGATCGTTTCGTCGACGTCAATCGGCACGTATTCGAGTGAGGGTTGCGGTGGAGCGAGCAGCTCGAGAAGCATCCGCGTCTTCCGCGCCGTACCGCTCCCCAGTTCGACCAGCCGGAGAGCCGGTCCGAAACTACGAACGATCTCGCGGCGGAACGTCGAGAGAACCTCTGCCTCGGCGCGCATGACGTAGTACTCGGGCAGGAAACAGATCGTGTCGAAGAGCGAGGATCCGAGCTCGTCGTAGAACCAGCGTGGCGGCAGCGACTTGAACTTCGCGGTCAGCCCCTCCCGCACGTCCGCCGCGAAGTCACTTTCGAATCGCCCGGCGTGAAGAAGCGAGAAACGCTCCTCGGATGCGATCAATTGAAGTGCATCTTTCATCAGAAGTCCCGATTGTAGGCGATCGCACGAAACCTGCCGGAGCTACAATTCGTCAATAGCGATGGATATGCACCGGCTTCTCCCGTTCGCCCTGCTCCCCCTGCTGGTGTCGGGATGTCACCGCGCGGGCGCTGAGAGCCCCGGCACGAGCGCTGACCTGGTTGTTCGCAAAGGTGATTTTGCCAGTGAGCTCGTGCTCTCCGGTGAGCTCGATGCCGCTCGAGGCGAGATGTTGAGTGTCCCCTCGCTGCCGTCGATGGAGAACTCGATCAAATGGATCGCGGACGACGGCGCCTCCGTCCGGGCAGGGGAGACCGTTGTCGAGCTCGACAACACCGCCCTGACCGCGGACCTCGACGCGAGGCGGCAGACTGCGATGCAGGCGGCACAGGAGTCACAGCAACGGTCGGCTGAGTGGCTCGCCGATCTGGAGCAGCTGGAGCTCGAAGTCGAGAAGAAGCAGGGAGACCTCGACAAAGCACAGCTGAAAGCCTCGGTGCCCACCGATCTCCTGTCGTTACGGGAGTTCGAGGAGAGACAAGGCGCCCTTCGAGCGGCGACGGTAGGGCTCGAGAAGGCCGAAGAGCTCCTGCGGGCCCGGCGGATCGCCATCGACGCAGAGCGGCGCAATCTGCAGCTGAGATTCGACAAGGCGCAGCGTGAGATCGACAGGGCCGAACGCGCGATCGTGACACTTCTGCTCAAAGCGCCCCGCGACGGCATCGTGGTGGTGCGGGATCATTTCGAGGGGCGGAAACTTCAGAGTGGCGACACCGTCTGGGTCGGATTTCCCCTCGCCCTTCTGCCCGACTTCGACTCGATCCGCCTCAAGGCCACTCTGGCCGATGTCGACGACGGGAGAATCGCCAGGGGGATGCCGGTCACCGTGACTCTCGACGGCTATCCGGATGCGCCTTTGAGGGGCAGGATAGCCGCCGTTTCTGCAGTAGCTCAGGAGAGCCGGAGAATGTCGCTGCGAAGGCATTTCGAGGTTTGGATCGACTTCGATCAGCTCGACCATACCCGCATGAGACCGGGACTTTCTGCCCGCGCCGTCGTTCACCGGGAAAAGAAGACGGCGGTGCTGCTGGCACCACGCGCCGCGATCGATTTTTCCGGTGACACGCCGCGGGCGAAGCTGCAGAACGGTCGAATGGAGAAAGTGGTACTGGGCGGATGCAACGCGCAGGAGTGTGTCGTCACCGATGGATTGAGTGAGGGAACGCGGCTGCGTCCGATCGTGGAGGTTGCCGGTGGGTGAGAACGGCATCGAGCCTGTCACGGTCTCACAGCGACGCCGGCAACTGCTCCGATGGGTCTTGCCCGCGTTGCTACTCATCGCGTTCTTCGCGGGAGGGTGGACGCTGCGCAACAAGCTCGCCGCCGATCGGCAGGGGGAATGGCTGAAGGCAACGCGAGACGATCTGGTCATCGGCTTCGAGGTGGAAGGCACCCTCGCCTCGCTCGCCTCCGAGACGCTCGGCCCGCCCCCTCTGCCCGACGTCTGGAACTTCAAGCTCTCGATGCTTGCTCCCGAAGGTTCCGACGTGAAACGTGGGCAACCGGTGGCCGGCTTCGACACCTCGGATCTGCAACGCCGTCTCGACGAGAAGCGAGCCGAGGCCGATGAGGCGCGCAGTCAGATCGAGAAAGAGAGAGCCGATCTCGCTCTGCAGACGAAAGGTGAGCGCCTCAAACTGGCCGAGGCAGAGGCGAGACTTCGAAAAGGGACGTTGAAGCTCGAGGCGCCGGCTGAGATCCAGGTGATCCATGAACGGCGAACGGTCGAGATTGAGCATGACGTGGCGCAGAGGGAGGCGAAGTCGATCCGCGGGCGCCTGGACGCGCTGGAGCGAGCTGCAACTGCGCGCATCGCATTGCTCGAAAGCCGCCTTCGGGAGGCCGAGGCGATCGTCGAACGGACGCAGTCGTCGATCAGGAAGATGACATTGACCTCTCCATCGGAGGGGACCGTCATCTACGTCACGAACTGGCGAGGAGATAAGAAGAAGATTGGCGATAACGTCTGGAAGCAGGAAAAGATCATCGAGATCCCCGATCTCTCGAAGATGAAGGCCGAAGGGGAGGTCGATGAGGTCGACGCGGGACGCGTTGCCCTCGGCCAGCGCGTGAGCCTCAGGCTGGACGCGCATCCGGACGAGGAATTCAGCGGCACGATTCGCTCCGCGGGGACGACCGTTCAGCGCAAGAAAGCAACGCAGGATCCGTTGAAGGTGCTGCGCGTGGAGATCGAGCTCGATCGCACCGATCCCGTGAAGATGCGTCCCGGAATGAGGTTCACGGGAACGATCGAGACAGGACGCGTGAGCGGTGCGGTGCTGATCCCGCGCGAAGCGGTATTCGTTGCACCCTCCGGTCCGTTCGTCTATCGACGCGGCCGCTTTTCAACTGAGAGCATTCCTGTGCGGCTCGGGAAAGAAGGTGACCGCTTCGTTCAGGTGCTGAACGGAGTGAATCCGGGCGAACGTGTTCTCGTCCCCGGCCGCGGTGAAAAGGAGGATGCGTGACCATCGGGAACGTGGCGGCACGGGCTCTATCGCTCGCTGGCGCGCTGGCCGTCCTCTCCTGCGGCCCGGCAACCGACGAGGTCGCGTCCTATCGAGTCGAGCCGGTGGCATTTGCACGACGAGTGACTGCGGAAGGAACACTCAAGGCGGTGAAGGCGACTCCGCTGGTAGCGCCGCAGAGCGCTACCGCTCCGATGAAGGTCTCATGGCTGGCTGAAGATGGGTCGCTGCTGAAGGCCGGTGATGTAGTCGTCCGGTTCGACGCGACCGATTTCGAGAACATGCTTCTGCTCGGACGGGAGGACAGAACGACCGCCTCGAACCGTCTCGAAAAGTCCGCGGCCGAATCGTCGGCGACGCGGGAGAATCTTCGGCGGGACGCGGGACTCGCGCAGCAGGAACTGGAGGCGTCGCAACGGTTCAAGTTCGACGACGAAGAGATCATGTCGCGTTTCTCGCGCATCGAGGCGGAGGTCGATGCGGGTCTGGCAAAGAGTCGTAAGACGCATGCGGAAGAGGTACTGGGTGTTCGAGAGAAGCTTTCTCGCGTCGACCGCGAGTTGATTGCAATCGAGGATCGGAAAGCAGGACTGAAGATTAAACAGGCGGAAGAAGGACTCCAGTCACTGCAGGTGGTTGCGCCGCACGACGGCATTCTGGTTCTGCAGAGAAACTGGCGCGGCGACATGCCTCGCATCGGCGACTCGATGTGGCGCGGACAGCCGATCGGCGAGATTCCGGAGCTGCAGTCGATGAAGGCCGAGGTGTTCGTGCTCGAAGCGGATGCGGCCGGACTCGCAGTCGACCAGAAAGTGGAGTTGTTCCTCGAAGCCGATCCACGGAACAGGTTCATGGGGAAAGTCCAGACTGTCGACAAGGTCGCACGTCCGAGAATCCCTCGCCAGCCGGTTCAGTATTTCGGTGTGACGGTCGAGCTCGACCAGACCGACTCGAAGCTGATGAAACCGGGCGCGCGGGTAAGGGCCGTTCTGGAAATCGAGAATCATGAACGGGCATTCGTCATCCCGCGCCAGGCTCTTTTCGACAAGGAGGGGAAACGTGTCGTCTACCGGAAGAACGGCAGCGGCTTCGATCCGGTCGAAGTGACGATCGGATCTGCCAGTGCCGGGCGGGTCGTCGTGACGAGGGGATTGATTGACGGCGACGAGATTGCGCTCGAAGACGTGACTGCACGGGAGCAGGGGGAGGTGAAACCGTGACCAATCCCGAAACCTTCACCACTGCACTGCGTAATCTCGCGACTCACAAACTGCGTACGGCGCTGACGATGCTCGGGATGATCTTCGGGGTCGGTGCCGTCATCGCGATGCTCTCGATCGGTGCCGGCGCCGAACAGAAGGCGCTCGAGGCGATCGGCCGGCTCGGGCTGCGCAACGTCATCGTTCGAGCGAGCGAAGTGAAGCCGGAGGAGAGGCAGGAACTGCGCAAGAAGTCTCTCGGCGTCTCGCTTCGCGACGGCGACGCGATTCTCGAGGCGATCCCGGACATTGAACGCGTATTGCCGCGCGTCGAGGTCAAGCCGTACAAGATCATGGCACCTGGCTCGAAGACGAAAGGGAAGGTCTTCGGCATCTCGGCCGCCTATCGCGACGTTGCTGACGTCGGACTCGCCGAGGGCCGGTTCTTCGATGTCCGCGACGAACTCGAGCACGCGCAGGTTTGTGTCATCGGCGAGGAGATTCGGCGGAACCTGTTCGGCTACGGCCCGGTGATCGGGAACCGACTGAAGGTCAACGATGTCTGGCTCGAAGTCGTTGGCGTCCTTTCGTCTCCTGCATCGAATGACGGACCGGCGGCCGTGGCCGCCGAGGATGCTCATTCGACGAGGCGCGAGATCTGGATTCCGGTCAGCACGGCGATGAGAAAGTTCGATCGAGACCCGCTCGACGCTCCCGTGGACGAGTTGCTCGTCACGGTGAAGGAAGGGGTCTCGACTCGACGCACCGCGCAGTTGATCGCCCCGCTGCTGCAGCGTCTCCATGGCGGAGCAGATGACTACGAGGTTGTCATTCCCGAGGCGCTGCTGGAACAGAGCAGACAGACGCAGAGAATCTTCAACATCGTAATGGGCTCCATCGCCGGCATTTCGCTTCTCGTCGGCGGAATCGGCATCATGAACATCATGCTTGCGAGCGTGCTGGAACGGACCAGGGAGATCGGAGTGAGGCGGGCGATCGGAGCGACTCGCCGCGACATCCGGAGCCAGTTCGTGATCGAGTCGTTCGCGATCAGCCTGATCGGCGGGGTCGCCGGGATCATCATCGGGATCGCCCTCGCCAGGATCGTCGCCGCGTACGCCGGCTGGCCGACCGTCATCACCTTCTGGTCGCTTGCGCTCTCCACCGGCGTCTCCATCAGCGTCGGCCTGGTCTCCGGCATCTACCCCGCAACCCGCGCCGCAGAGCTGAATCCAGTGGAGGCGCTCCGGTACGAGTAGGGTGGGAATCGGATTTTCAGACGTCGCGCGAAGCGCTTTGGAGTGCGGCGGCCTCAGACGCCGCTTTCCAATCCCGCACAACCACCCCGAAACGATATCGAGCGCCCGGCCAGGGCGCCAGGCGATCTTTCGGACGGGTGCTCGCTGTGTGAAAGCGGCGTCTGAGGCCACCGCATTCCAAAGCGCTTCGCGCAACGAGTAGAAGGTATCCGGCTCCTCACCAACACGTCACCAAACGCTTGCCTTTCCTGCCCTTCCGCGCGGAGAGCAGCAGATATGATCGTTGCCATGCGATTGGCCCGTCTGCTCGTACCGCTTCTGCTCGTCGCCGCAAGTCTGAACGCGGCGACCAGTTTTCCTCCCATGGTGTACGAGCATCGGGTCCTGGAGAACGGGCTCGATGTCTACACGATTCAGGATCGCTCGACGCCGACGGTTGCCATTCACGTCTGGTACAGGGTCGGGTCGAAGGACGATCCGGAAGGGCGGAGCGGGTTCGCGCATCTGTTCGAGCACATCATGTTCAAGAGCACGAAGAACATGCCGGCCGAGATGCTCGACCGCCTGACCGAAGACGTCGGCGGCTGGAACAACGCGACCACTCTGGCCGATGCTACGGCCTACTTCGAAGTCGTCCCCTCACACTATCTCGAGACCCTGCTCTGGGCCGAGGCCGAGCGTATGGGCTCGCTCAACGTCGACGAGGCGAGCTTCGCTTCGGAGCGTGACGTCGTGAAGGAAGAGTTTCGATTCAGGGTGCTCGCTCCGCCGTACGGCCGGCTGTTCTATGCGATCGAGCGAGACTCCTGGGACGTCCACCCCTACCGCCGGCCGGGGATCGGCAGCATCGAGGATCTCGAAGCGGCGACGGTGGAAGACGTGAAGGCGTTTCATGCCGCGTTCTATCGGCCGGACAATGCGATTCTGGTCGTCTCGGGAGACTTCGATCAGGAGCAGGCCGACGGGTGGATCGACAGGTACTTCGGTCCTCTCTCCAATCCTGAAGGCGAGATCCCTCGCATCGATGCGCCGGAACCTGTCCGCGAACAGGAGAAGCGCCTCGTCGAGTATGCGCCTAACGTGACGCTTCCCGCGATCGCGCTCACCTGGCACACGCCGGTTCCGGCATCCGATGATGCGCTCGCCCTGCAGATCGCGGCGACCATTCTCGGCGGCGGCGACTCTTCGCGGCTGCAGCAGCGACTCGTTCGCGGCGAGATCGCTCAGGATGTTTACGTCAGCCCGGACGATCGTCGCGAAGGTGGTCTATTCATCGTGTTCGCGATTCTCGCGAGTGAGCGGCGCCCCGAAGAAGCCGAGGCGGCGATCCGTGAGGAGCTGGCAGCACTCGCCTCGAAAGCGATTCCGGCCGGAGAACTCGCCAAGGCGAAGAATCTGATCCTGACGAGAGCCCTGCGCGAGCGGGAGACGAGCAATGGCAAGGCTTATCTGCTCGGCGAGTCGCTCATCCTCGGTCGCGACGCGGCCTTTGTGAATCAAAGCCTGAGTCGCATCCAGGCGATCACTGGAGCCGATGTGCAGCGCGCCCTCACGAAGTACGTGACGGAAGGAAAACCGGTCGTGATCACCTACCTCGACGAGAAGCAGCGCAACGCAGAAGCCGGAGATACCGAGTGAGACGCCTATTCACGATCGTTCCTGCAGCACTCCTTTCCTTCTGCCTGTTCGCGCAGGAGCAGACCACGCCTCCTGCTCCGGCGGAGCCGCGCGAGGCAAGGCTTCCGAAGCCTGTCGAGAAGACATTGCCGAACGGTCTTCGCGTGATCGTCGTGCCGCGGCACGAGACTCCTCTGGTGGCGGCGCGGCTGATGGTGAAGGCGGGAGGCGCAGCGGACACCAAAGCACTTCCGGGACTCGCGTACATGACCGCCGCCGTCCTGACGAAGGGGACGTCGTCTCGCTCGGCCGAAGAGATCGCGCTGGGAGTCGAGGCGCTTGGTGCGACGCTCGAAGCAGGGGCGGGATGGGACTCCAGCACAGTCGATGTCAGCGTAATGGCTTCCAACCTCGCCCCGGCGATGGCGTTCGTCGCCGATGTGGTGCGCAACGCGACATTCACGGAGTCCGAGCTCGACCGTGAGAGGCAGCTCGCACTCGACGAACTGCAGGTCGTGCTGGGTCAGCCGAGGAGCCTCGGCTCGCTCGTGATGGCGCGGCTGACGTTCGGCGACGCGCCGTATGGGCATAACCTGGCGGGTACGCCCGAGAGCCTGGCCGCCATCACGAACGATGCGCTGAAGAAATTTCACGGCACACACTATCGGCCGGAAAAGTCGGTGCTCGTCTTTGCCGGTGACGTCAAACCGGAAGCGGCGTTTTCTCTGGCTGAGAAACTGTTTGGCTCCTGGAAGCGCGGGCCGCGGCAGCCTGCTGAAGCGGTCCGCGCAGCGAGCAAGTCGCCGGCGCCGAGGATCGTCGTGGTCGACCTTCCCGAAGCGGGCCAGGCCTCCGTGCTCATCGGACGGCAAGGCATCCGGCGAACCGACTCCTCGTACATGCCGGCGATGGTCGCGAATTCGGTGCTCGGCGGCGGCTACTCGTCCAGGCTGAACCAGGAGATCCGCATACGCCGGGGGCTCAGTTACGGAGCCGGCAGTTCGTATGAGCCGCGTCTGAGCATCGGACCGTTCGTCGCTCGAACTGACACGAAGAACGAGTCCGCGGCCGAGGTGGCGGAGCTGATTGTGGGTGAGATTCGCAGGCTGTCGAAAGAGACGGTCGAGGGGAACGAGCTCGCGGCGAGAAAGGCTGTCCTCATCGGAGAGTTCGGGCAGTCGCTGGAGACGACCACCGGGATCGTGAACCGCGTATCGGCGCTGGCGCTCTACGCCCTGCCGCTGGCGGAGATCAACCGCTACGTGAGCGGAGTGCAGAGCGTCAAGGCGGAGCAGGTGAGAGATTTCGCCCGCCTGTCGCTCGACACCGATCGGATGAACCTCGTCATCGTTGGTGATTCGAAGGCGTTCATCGAGCCGCTGAAGAAACGCTTCGAGAACGTGGAGGTCATTCCGATCGACGACCTCGATCTTGCGACGCCGACTCTTCGTACGCGCCTGCAGAAGGAGTAGGGACGCGATCTCCTTCTCTACATCTGCGTCATGATCCAGACGATCAGCGCGATGGCGATGACCACGACGGCGATGATGGTGATCATGGTGCCTCGGGTCGAGCTGGTGCTGATGGTTTCGTAGGTGACCTCTCGCCGGACCTGCTGTTCGGGCTGATCAGGTTGTTCTGACATGCTTCTGCTCGTCAGCAATCGGAGTGCCACGGGTGAGCTGGCGTGAGGTCGCGACGAAGATCGGGATCGCGAGGCAGCTCAATGCTGCCGCCACCATGAACGCGGTACCGAGACCCGCACGATGTCCGATCGCTCCCGTGACGAGCGACCCGAGCCCGATACCGGTGTCGAACGCCAGGATCACGCTGCCGAAGGTCCGGCCGCGCCTGGCGGCGTCGGTGTTGGAGACGACGAACGTCATGAATGCGGGGAACGCCGCGCCCATGCCGATTCCGAACAGCACGGCGGCGATGATCATCTGATCGCGGGTTCCCGCCACGGCAAGCATCAGGTAGGCGGCCGGCATGGCCACGAGCGCCGGGTAGAGCAGCACCTTCGGACCGAATCGATCTCCGAGTCGTGAGGTGAACACGCGAATGAAAACCACCGTCCAGGCGAAGACGGTGAAGAAGAGCGACTCAGGCTGGATGCCCCGCTCTTTCGAGAGAAGTACGACATAGCTCGTGACGCCGCCGTATCCGAACGAGATCACCGCGAGCGACATCCCCGAACGGATGACCGTCCAGTCCCAGAGCTCGCGAACACGGGATCGGGCCGGCGGATGCTCGCTCGCCGCGTCCGCCGGCAGCCGCGACGCCCAGACGGCCATGATCGCGGAGAAGAGGGCGATCTCGGCACAGAGAACGAACCAGCCGAACTGATAGACGTAGAGGCCCACCGATGGCGCCACCGAGATCGCAATCGTCGGCGCCAGTCCCCAGTAGGCGAGCCCCTCGGTTCGCCGCGACACCGGGATGAAGTCGGTCATGATCGCCCCTGCCGAGGAAAGGATCGACGACCAGAGAGCGCCGTGAATGACCCCGATTCCGAGGACTACGAGAAGCCAGGGAACGACCCCGTATGCGAGGGAAAAGACCACGAACAGGCTCGACGCGACGACGAGCATCCGCCGCCTTCCGATGTGATCGGCAACCGCTCCCATGATCGGCGCCGCGAAGGCGCTCGAGAACGTGTAGACCGCCAGAAACAGCCCTGCCGCCAACTTGCTGCCTCCCAACTCGAGGATGCGAAGAGGGATCACCGGCAGCAGCTGGAACGCGGAGAAGAACGTTCCGAACTGAAAAAGCCAGAGTGCGACGAATCGGGGAGTGAACAGGGGTTGCGGCACGAGGTGCGGATTGTACGCGTGGCTCGGGACGGCTGCTTTTCCGCCCTGGTAGTGCTTTCCGAAAAGGGGGACCAGTCGCACTCGCTATGCCCTGCGGGTTACGGAGTACGCAGCCTGCCAGATCCACGCATGCCCACCCACCCGCCCCCTTCCCGGGAAACGCCCAGTGTTTATGGGGCTCTGAGCGCCGCGTAGCGGCTGCCGGATGGTAGC
>DASVLC010000189.1:0-43569 GCA_036385045.1 Thermoanaerobaculia bacterium
GATCGTGCGGAGAACGGCGACTGAATCCCGCGACTTCTCCCCGGGCCCGCGCCCGAGCCCGAGCCCGGCCTTTGACTCTCAGATCTTGGGCAGGGCTACGGAACGAACCGGCGAGTGGGGATTCCCTCGGCCCTGCTCACCGACAGCTCGGCGAGGAGAGTGGTCAGGCGCCGCCCTTCGGCGTTCGTCGATTCCCAGGTGCGGCACAGCAGGTCAAGATGCTGCGGTGACACCTCGGCCGAGACGGTGAACCCGTGAGATGGCTGGTGCGGATGAGCCGTCTCGCTCTTCCGCCACACTCCTCCGATCAACTCGCATCGCCGGAAGAGGTCCCCTTTCTCCGGTTGATGCATGTAGGCGGCGAGCGGAGGAATCCCGTGCGCGTTGGCCTTCTGCTCGTCGAGGGCGCGCATGACGCGATCGGCAATCAGCTCCCGAAGCTTCTCGAAGGATCCTTGCGGCTTGTGAGCGATGTAGAGTCCGGAGTGATAGAGACTCTTCTCCGTGCTGCTCTTCGACAGTCGCACGATCGACGAACGAACAACCGAACAGACGAAGTCGACCGTCTCACCGTCCCACCGCAGTGCAAACGGCCGCTGTTCTCCCGGCGTCAGCCGCCCGTCGTGCGCGATTCGAAATCCGACGACGGACAGCTCCATGATCCGTATCCGCATGTCGCCGAACCTCCCCGCGAGGGGAGTATCCAGACGAATCCGTCCGAATCGACGCCGGTCGACGCTGCCGCTGAGCACGCATACATAAAGCCGTAGACCGCGACGAAAAGCAAGCCTCGTTTCCCGGACGTTACAACTAGTTCGCTAGTTCGAAGATGGTGTCTTCGACGGCGGCGTCACCTGCGGAGTCCCCGGGTTCTGCGCCCCGCCCGGAGTCCCGGGTGCTCCCGTGACTCCTGCTGCTCCGGGTGCCCGCGGGATCGTCGGTTGCGGCACCGGCACGGCTCCTGGCGTGATGCCTCGTAATGCTATCGAACCCTGCCTGGAGTGATCGACCGAGAGGACGAGCAGCCGCGCGGCTTCCTGCGGCGCGTGGAACCCCATCGAGTTCTCGGCTTCGATGAAGTCGACGAGGAACTGGGCGCGCTTCTGCGACTTGCGGGCTTCTTCGAGCTGAGCCTCCGAAGCTCCAGCCGCTGCCGCCGACTGGATGTCGGCGATCAGGCCGACTAGCGCATCGATCGCCAGATTCCGCATCTGATAGTTACGCTCCTGAATCGTCTCGACTCGCGCTTTCAGTTCGGTCTCGTCGGCACGGTGACAGCCCTGGCAGGACCGATTGATGTTGAGCAGCGGGCTGCGTACGTGATGGTCGCTGATCTTCAGCCCACCCTCACGGCGGTAGGGCATGTGACAGTCGGCGCAGGCAACGCCCGCACGGAAGTGAATGCCCTGGTTGTAGAGCTCGAACTCGGGATGCTGAGCCTTGAGCACCTTCGCGCCGCTTTCTTTGTGCGTCCAGTCGGCGTGATCGGTCTGAGTCTCGTAGTACTCGAGCATCTGATCCGCCTTGAGTCCGTTGTGCCAGGGGTAGACGAGCCGCTTCTCAGCCCCCTTGAAGTAGTACTCGACGTGGCACTGCCCGCACACGTACGTCCGCATCTCCTGGCGTGTCGCCGACACGTTCGGGTCGTAGGTCGGGTCGTTCTTCAGGTTCCGCATCCCTTCAATGAAGGCCGGCCGGGTGATCCTCAGCTCCATCGTGGCGGGGTTATGACAATCGATGCAGGCAACGGGATGGTCGACGAGCTTCCGCGCCTCCTGGTACGGCATCTGGTTGATCGCCTCGAACCCCTTCCAGATGTCGCCGTTGCCAGCTTTCTGATACGCGACCCACATCGAGGCGTGACAGTGGAGGCAGGTTCCCGGCTGCTGGACTACTCTCTGACGCTCGGTATGTGTCTGATCGAGGAGCATGTAGGCATGCCCGCGCTCCTCACGGAAATCGGTCGCAAACGCATAACCAGACCACATCACTTTCAGCCGCGGGTCCTCCTCGAGCCGCGATTGTGCGACGACCGAGCGTGGATCGACGTCTGTCGGGGTACGCGGGACTGCCTCACTGCCGCCGAATCGCGTACGAACCTGGTCGACCGTACGGCTGTAGGCGTCGAAATGCATTGGAAAGTTCTGTCCCCACTTCACCGGATCGGTGGTCTGGTCATCGAGCTGGACCACGCGATAGAACGGGTCCTGCCCCTCCGTCTTGCGCTGGAAAATGTTCACCAGCAGCGCAGTGATCGCGATGGCGATGATTGCCGCTCCGATCGCCGTGACGGTGAGCAGAAGCGTGAGGCGCTTCTTCGTGAGTCTGCTTTCCTCTGCCATTTCAAACCTCCCGGATTCGAGGGGAACGCCACTCCCCTCCTACTTCAGATGACCGGCGTTCCAGTGACAGCGAATGCAGGCGGTCTTGCCGACTTCCCCATGAGCACCTCCTGCGAGAATCGCCTGCGTGATCTCCGCGTGGCACTTGAGACACGCCTGGTCGGTGATCTTCAGGTTGTGTGGCTTGATCTCCAGATGATCGGGATAGTTTCCCGTGGTGAAGTAGAACGAGTGCCAGAAGCCATTCGACGCCTTGGTCGTGTACTTGCCGACGAGTCCCGAGGGCGTGTGGCAGTCGTTACACACGGCCACCGCACGGTGCGGTCCCTTCATCCAGGCGCTGTAGTACTCGTCCATCACGTGACAGTTGGCGCAGGCAGCCGGATCATTCGTGATGTACGAGTAGCCTTTCGCGTACACGAATGTGTAGCCCCCCACGCCTACGGCAATCCCGAGGAGCACACCGATCGTGATGAGCGCAATTCTGGTCCGCACTTCGCCTCCACTTGCCGGCTGAGCATTTTGCACGACTCGGGCCCGAGGCGTATGACGAATGTCACGAGAGAAGGGAAGAGAGGGAAGGGTGAAGAGGGGAAGGGAATGCTCTTCACCCTTCACTCTTCCGAAAGGGGTCCCTCGCTACACTCGCATGACAGAACGCCGGGAGCGGGAGCAGTTCAGCAGTCGTCTTCGGGGGGCGAGACGCCCCCTGCGGACGGAGACGTCCGCGGTACGGCGGACAGAATGTCCGCGCTACGAGGCCGCACAGCTTCGCTGCGCCTCGCCTCCACTTCACCCTTCACCCTTCACCCTTCACTCTTCACTCTTCTTCTCACGCCACCATTTTCTTAACGATCTTTTCGACCGTCTCGACCTGCTCGTCGACCGTCTTCATCAGCTGCCGCTGCATTCTCTTTCCGGTCATCGGCGTGAGCAGCAGCGCGGTTGCCGCTCCAACCACGCAACCGGCGACAAAGGCCACCGTGACTTTCGCCCAGGGAAACTTCTTCTTGAACATGGTTCGCTCCCTTCGTTTCCAACGTCGTTCGCGAATGCAGACACGGCGATGATCAACGTCACGCCTGCTGGTGAAGAGGGAAGGGTGAAGAGGGAAGGGTGAGAATGGGAAGACTCGTCACCCCTCCCTTGGCCCTTGGCCCTTTCCCTCTTCACCCTTCCCTCTTCAATCTGCCAGACTCCCGCGCGTGCAAGTGACCCTTCTCTGCCCGGTCCGCCAATGCGGTCTGCCGCTTCCGCGTGAGGGGCGGCGCTATGCCTGCGAGAACGGGCATTCGTTCGATGTGGCAAAGAGCGGTTATGTGAACCTCCTTCAGCCTCAGGACAGCCGCTCGAGGAATCCGGGAGACACTGCCGCGGCCGCGGCTGCGCGACGGCGGGTACTCGATGCCGGTCACGCAGCACCGCTCGTCGAGGCGATCGTGACGCTGCTTCCCTTGCAATCGGAGGATGCAGTTCTCGACGCAGGTTGCGGAGAAGGACATCACCTCGCCGCCTTTCGACGGGCCTACGGCTGCGAGGCTCATGGCGTCGACATCTCCGTCGCGGCGATCGACCTTGCAGCCAGGCGGTACCGCGACAGCCACTGGGTCGTAGCGAACGCCGACCGGGTGCTCCCGTTCGCAGACGGTTCGTTTCAGGCGATTACGTCAATCACGTCGCGAATGAATCCTTCCGAGTTCCGTCGTCTGCTCGCGCCTGGCGGCAGTCTGCTTTTGGCGATCCCCGGCAGCGACGATCTGATCGAGCTGCGGGAATCGATTCTCGGCGAGGCGATCCAACGCGACCGCACAGACCGGACGATCGATCTCTTCACGCCGACATTCGCTCTGGAGCGAACCGAACGATTACGCCACACCGTCCGCCTCGATCACGACGCCATCGCCGACATCATGGCCAGCTCCTATCGCGGCCTTCGCACACGTGAACGTGAACGCCTCGATCGCCTCGGCCCGGTCGATGTCACCATGAGCCGGGACGTACTGCTGTTCCGATGAAAGATCAGTCGAACTTCACGGGCCGGATGTAATGGCACGTGTAGCCATTCGGATTCTTCACCAGATAGTCCTGGTGATACTCCTCGGCCCGCCAGAACTCTTTCGCCGGCACGATCTCGGTCACGACCGGCCGCTTCCAGGCGCCTGAGCGATCGACTTTCTGCTTCATCCGCTCGGCCGCGGCCCGCTGCTCATCGTCGTGATAGAAGATCGCCGACCGGTACTGAGAGCCGCGGTCGTTCCCCTGCTGATTCAGCGTGGTCGGATCGTGCATCTTGAAGTAGAACTCGAGGATCTCGTCATACGAGATGCGCGATGGATCGAACAGCACTTCCAGCGATTCGGCATGTCCCGTACGGCCGGTCTTGACCTGCTCGTACGTCGCGTTCTTCAGATCGCCGCCGGTATACCCGACCGCCGTCTCGATTACCCCGGGGAGTTTGCGGACCAGATCCTCGACGCCCCAGAAGCAACCGCCGGCGAGCGTCGCTTTCTTCAGCGCGGAGCGATCCGTCGCGGTCTTCTCGAACAGCGCTACATACTTCCCGTAACCTTCGGCCTCGAGCTTCGCCACCGGCACGAAACGCATCGCCGCGGAATTCATGCAGTACCGCACCCCTGTAGGAGGTGGTCCATCGTCGAAGACATGCCCCAGGTGAGAGTCCGCGTTCTTCGAGCGGACTTCGGTCCGCGACATGAAGAACTTGCGATCGGTCTTCGTCGTCACGTTCGCCGGATCGAGCGGCCTGGTGAAGCTAGGCCAGCCGGTGCCCGAGTCGAACTTGTCGAGTGAGGAGAACAGAGGCTCGCCCGAGATGAGGTCGACGTAGATGCCGGGCTCGTGATTGTCCCAGTACTCGTTTCGGAATGCCGGCTCAGTGCCGTCGCGCTGCGTCACGTCGTACTGAACCTTGGAAAGCCGGGCCTTGAGCTCGGCATCGGACGGTTTATCGAACTGCGTCATCGATCCTCCTTTGGACTGAGTCGCGGCAGAGAGCGGCGACGACTGCGACTGAGCGCAGCCGGCGAGGAGAATCAGGACGACCGGGATGAAACTGAATGCTCGATGAGCCACCGCGTACCTCCAGCTCTGGTCGAAACGAGCGAAGCGGTGTCCTTATTCGACCCGCTTTCGCGCACCTCACGCCATCGCGGCGGAACTCAGCTCCGGATGGTCACGCATGAAGCGGACGAGTCGCTCAGCGTAATCGCCGAACCGTGGCACCGAGATGCCTGAGCCCGCCAGATCGGCCTCTGCGTTGCTCGTGTCATACGTCGCGGGATGAACGAAGTAGTCGACCGCTTCGGGCGGAATTCGCAGAAGACTGTAAACGCCCGGGACGTTCTGCAGGGCCTGCTTGGCCATCCAGCGGGTCATCGGGATGCGTACGACCCGTCGACCCGTCGCTTCAGCAATCGTATCGATCGTTTCATCGACGGTGAGGGGTAAAGGATCGGCCAGCGCATACGTCTTCCCAATCCCCTGATCGAGGCTGCTCAGGCGGTCGATCGCATCGATGATGAAGTCGCGCGGGACCACGTTGAATCGATGTCGCGACGGGCTGCCGACGACCGGCAGCACCGCGATGCGCGGTTGCCGCAGAAGCCACTGCATGACGAAGTAAGGACCGTCGTACTTCTGTGTCGCGCCGGTGACCCGGTCGCCGACGACGACGGAAGGACGATAGATCGTCGTCGGGATGGAGCCGAGGCGCTGTCGCACTTCCATCTCGGCAAGCATCTTGGTTGCTTCGTAATAGTTGTTGAACGTCTGCCCCTTCTGGAGATCCGTCTCGAGGAAGTGGCCCGGGTAGCGTCCGCTCACATAGCAGGTACTGATGTAGTGCAGACGCTCGAGTCTCTGCGCACGGCCGGCGAGATCGAGCAGATGGATCGTGCCGAGGACATTCACCCTGGTGGCGAGGTCGCGGGCGACGGCGAGGTCATAGATCGCGGCGAGGTGGTAGATCTCGCGCACTCCAACCGTTTTGACGTGATCAAGCGGTTGCGTCAGATCGCCCTCCACGAACTCGATCCTTCCGGCGAGCTCAGGGCGTGAGGCGATGATCTCCCCTGCGCGCGTTTCGGCCAGCGCTCGAAACTTCGGCTGAACGAGGCAGAGAGCCACGTCGTCGGCGCGGGAGAGCACCCGCGGCAACAACTCGGAACCGAGAAATCCGGGAAAGCCGGTGAAGAAGATCGTCGACAACGTCCCGATTCTATGCGCCCTGCACGCCGCCGGCATTCGATTTCGTTACACTCCTCTCATGCAGAAAGTCCGCATCGGCATTCTCGGCTCCGGAGACGTCGGAAAGGCGCTCGCCACCGGCTTCGCCCGTCTCGGTCACGACGTAAAGATCGGCTCGCGCGAGCCGGCGAAACTCGACGAGTGGCTGACGACCGCCGGTCCTCATGCGAGCGGCGGAACGTTCGAGGCGGCAGCACGCTTCGGCGACATCCTGATCCTCGCCACGCTCGGCGTAGGTACCGCGAACGCCATCCGGCTCGCAGGTGCGACGAGCTTCTCAGGAAAGGTCGTCATCGATACCACCAACCCGCTCGACTTCAACGAAGGTGGCCCTCCGACGCTGACGGTCGGACATACCGACTCCCTCGGCGAGCAGATCCAGCAACTTCTTCCAGACTCGAAAGTCGTGAAGGCATTCAACACCGTCGGTAACGCGCTCATGGTCGATCCGAAACTCGATGGCGGCCCTCCCGACATGTTCATCTGCGGCAACGACGACGACGCGAAGGCGATCGTCGCCCAGATCTGCACTCACTTCGGCTGGGGCGTCATCGACCTCGGCGGCATCGAGCACTCCCGCTACCTCGAGCCGATGTGCATGGTCTGGGTCCATCACGGCCTCCGCACCGGCACCTGGAACCACGCCTTCAAGATGCTGCATTAGGTTCTTGACGCCGAAGCCCGAGGATTCGTTTTCTCAGATTTGAAGAGTCAAAAGCCGGGCGCGGGCTCGGGCCCGGGCTCGGGCTCGGGAGACTCGCTCGATCGGGCATTCGCTTTGTTGTCGTCGGTAGAAGTGGTCGCGATCAGATCGTGCGGTAGGACCGAGATTTTCAAACCCGCGACGTCTTTCCCGGACCCGCGCCCGAGCCCGCGCCCGAGCCCGGCCTTTGACCCTCAATTCAGATTTTCGGTAGTCAGAGTAAGGGGGATGACCTCCGTCATACCCCTCCTGCCACAACGAACCGACACTGAGGGCATGCTCGCGCTACGCCTTCTTCCGCTCGTGCTCAGCAGCCTGCTCCTCGCAGCGCACTTCTATCGCGCCGGCGCACTCATCGTGGCCATAGCGGTTGCCGTCGCGCCGCTGCTGCTGCTCGTACGGCGCGCATGGGCGGTGCACCTCCTGCAGATCGCGCTTTTCGTCGGCGCTGCCGAGTGGATCCGCACGGCGCTGACGATCGGCGCAATGCGCGCTGCGATGGGCCAGCCGTCCGTCAGGATGTTCCTGATCCTGTCCGGCGTTGCCCTATTCACCATCCTCTCCGCCCTGCCGCTGCGCAAGCTGGCGGTGAGGAGCCCGGGCCAAGCCTGAGCCTTGGGGGTCGCGCGGCCCGCGCGATCGCCGATGGCGGCTCGCCATCGGTCGCGCTCAGGAGAAGGTCGACGACCCTTGAGGGCGTCTCATGGAGGGGTTCACCCGTGGGTCGGTCTGCACCTGCAAAGCCCACCGCCGGCCGGAGGCCGGCGGGGATCGCGCGAGGCCGCGCGACCCCCTCGGCTTCGCCTTTCACCCGCGAGCGATGACGGGAAGACGGCCACATCTCAGGACAGCAGCGTCCGGAATACTGGACCGCGCCGCCTGCTGTCAGTTGGCGGCGAAACGGCCACAATCCCGCCCGCAATCGGGCCAAATCGCAGGGCCCGCCTCGCTGAAACGCCACATTACCGCTCCTCCTCGGCAGTTCGTCCCGGTCTCGAGGCCGAAACCGATCGGGGCAGCGAACTTGCAGCCGGGGGCCAATCGGTGTTCATCTATCGCCGAGGTGTATTGATGCGAGCTGCGATTCGCTCCCTTGTGGTTGCCCTCTTTTTCGTGTTTCTCGTTCCCGTGAGTCAGGCCCAGTACTTCGGGCGCAACAAGGTCCAGTGGGAAAAGTTCGATTTCAAAGTGCTGCAGACTGAGCACTTCGACATCTACTACTACGACCAGACCGAAGACGTCGTGCACGACGTCGGACGAATGGCGGAACGCTGGTACGCGCGCCTGTCCCGTGTGTTCAACCACACGTTCCCGCGGAAACCGATCGTCCTCTACGCGAACCCCGCCGACTTTCACCAGACGACGACTACGTTCGGGACAATCGGTGAAGGCACCGGAGGCTTCACCGATGCCTTCATGAACCGCATCGTGTTGCCGCTGACCGGCGACTACTCGGAGAACGATCACGTTCTCGGTCACGAGATGGTTCACGTCTTTCAGTACGACATCGCGGCGACGGCCAACCAGCAGCGCCGGCGATTCGCACTCGAGGCGATGCCGCTCTGGATCATCGAGGGAATGGCGGAGTACCTCTCGAAAGGGCGTGTCGATCCGCTCACGGCGATGTGGATTCGCGACGCGACCATCCACGACCGGCTCCCCGATCTTCGGACACTGACACGCGATCCGCGCTACTTCCCCTATCGCTACGGCCAGGCCATCATGGCCTACATCGGCGCCCGCTTCGGCGACGAGGCGGTCGTCCGCTACTTCCTTGCAGCCGGCATCGTCGGCATCGAGGCGGGAGTCGAACGCGCGCTCGGAATCTCACACCAGCAGCTCTTCGCCGACTGGGCTGAGTCGGCTCGCGAGCTCTACAACCCTGTCGTCGAGGACCGCCAGCAGCAGGCCGGCACTCTCCTCATCGGCAGCAAACCGGAGATGGGCCGTCAGCGGCGGCGAGGTCAGACCGAGCTGAATATCGGTCCCGCGCTCAGTCCGGACGGGCAGTACATCGCGTTTCTCTCGGCACGTGAACTCTTCTCGATCGATCTCTTCCTCGCCGATGCGCGCACCGGCAAGGTGATCCGGCGCCTCGTATCTTCGACTCGAGACGGTCACTTCGAGTCGCTACGATTCATCGAAGGCGCCGGCACATGGTCACCAGACAGCTCGAGACTTGCATTCGTGACCTACGCGAAGGGAGACAACGCGCTCTCCATCGTCAACATCGAGACGCGGAGGACCGAACATATTCAAGTCCGCGGAGTCGAGTCGATCAACAACCTCGCCTGGTCGCCCGACGGGCGGACGATCGCGATCGCCGGACAGGCGACCGGCGTGAGCGACCTCTTTCTATTCGATGTCGAATCGCGGCAGGTGCGACGCCTCACCGCGGACAAGTACGCTGACTTCCAGCCCTCGTGGTCGCCCGACGGACGAACCATCGCGTTCATCACCGATCGCGGCCCGGAAACGCTTTTCGAGCAGCTCCGCTACGGTGAGATGCGGCTCGCGACCATCGACGTGCAGAGCGGCCAGATCCGCCTCATCGACGCCTTCGACGGCGCGAAACACATCAACCCGAGCTGGTCACCCGACGGCAGCTCGATCTATTTCATCGCCAATCCCGACGGCGTCGCCGACGTCTACCGTCTCACGCTCGCCGACAACCAGCTCTTCCGCGTCACGCAGGTGAGAACCGGAATCGCCGGCATTACCGACATGTCTCCCGCTCTCTCGGTTGCATCCCGCACCGGTGACATAGCCTTCTCGGTATTCGAAGGCGATCACTACAACATCTACGCGATGCCTTCTCCCGCGGCCGGCGTAGCAACCCAGCGAATCGCGAGACCGAGCGATACTTCCGCCGCGCGTGCAGCACTGCTTCCTCCGCTGCGAGGAACGGGATCGGAGATCACCGGCTATCTGATGCGTCCCGAGGAGGGGCTGCCGCCTGCCTCGACCGAATTCACCGAGAGGCCGTACAGTCCCAGGCTGAGACTCGCCTACCTCGGGCCTCCCACCATCGGCATCGGCGTCGATCAGTTCGGTGTCGGCGCCGGAGGAAGTATCACCGCCCTCTTCAGCGACATCCTCGGCGAGCATAACGTCGGATTCTCGTTCGCAGGAGGTGGCGGCTCCGGCACGCAGTCGCTCGCCGAGCAACTCGGCGGCGAACTGATCTACATCAACCAGCAGAACCGCCTGAACTGGGGCACCAGTCTTTCGCACTCGCCGTACGTCTCGAGTCAGGTCCGCTACTCCCGCGGCCCTGTAATCATTGACGGCGTACCGGTCAATGCCGACATCTATGAGCAGCTGCGCGAGGTCCAGATGATCACCGACCTCAGCGCCCTCGTTCAGTATCCGTTCAGTACGACGCGGCGCGTCGAGGCTTCCGGCGGTGTGCAGCGCTATGACTACAACCGGGAGCTCGAAACCTACATCGTCATCGGTGGCCGCGTGATCGACCGCTCGACCACGCAGCTGCCCGGAGCCTTCGACCTGAACCTCGCCAAGGCCTCGACCGCCTTCGTCGGCGACAGTTCGACGTTCGGCTTCATCTCCCCCAT
This sequence comes from Thermoanaerobaculia bacterium, assembly GCA_036385045.1. Lineage (GTDB taxonomy): Bacteria > Acidobacteriota > Thermoanaerobaculia > Gp7-AA8 > Gp7-AA8 > QHVT01. The sequence continues at coordinate 10,884 of DASVLC010000189.1, forward strand.
CAACGGCACGCGTTACCGCTACGAGATTCAGACGCTGCAGGGCGATCTGAATTTCCAGACCGGGCTCGCCGACTGGCGCCGCTACTTCTTCGCCCGTCCCGTGACGTTCGCAATGCGCGGCCTTCACTACGGACGCTACGGTTCCGGCGCGGAGGATCCGCGGATCTCGCCGCTCTATCTCGGCCAGGGATCTCTCGTCCGTGGTTACGATCCGTATTCGATCAATGCCAGCGAATGCACCCCGACGCCGGAGAGCCAGTGTCCGGTCTTCGATCGGCTGATCGGGACCCGCATCGCAGCCGCATCACTGGAAGTCCGCGCACCACTGCTCGGCACGCGCGAGTACGGACTCATCGATGCTCCGTTCCTGCCGACCGAGATCTTCGCCTTCGCCGATGGCGGTGCTGCCTGGAGCAAGGGACAGTCGATCGATTTCCGCTATGCCACCGATACGACTGACCGTGTTCCGGTCTTCAGCATCGGGGCCGGTCTCCGTATCCTCCTCGCCTACATCCCGATCGAGCTGTACGCCGCGAAGGCGTTCCAGCGGCCGGGCGAAGGGGTCGTGTACGGATTCAACATCATCCCAGGCTGGTAGTCGCAGTCCGAGCCGTCCGTTCGTTCGCGAACGGGCGGCTCCTTTTCAGCCTCCGTCGTACCCCTCGGCTATGATCGCGAGCGAATGCTCTCGCTGACTGCCCGCGATTTCGAACGCGTCGTCGAAGAGGCGATCGCCGGGATTCCTCCCGAGTTCGCCACCCTCCTCCGCAATATCTCGGTCGTCGTGGAGGAAGAACCGTCCGACGAGGATCTCGACCTGCTCGAGGACGATGGAGGCGAATTGCTCGGCATCTATCGCGGGGTCGCTCTCACCGAACGGACACACGACATGCTCCCGACGCTTCCCGACCAGATCGCCATCTTCAGAGGTCCGATCCTCCGCGTCTCACGCAATCGTCGCGAAGCAATCGACGAGATCCGCGACACCGTGATCCACGAGCTCGGTCATTACTTCGGACTCGACGACCATGAGATGGAGTACTGAGGCGGCTGCGCCTTACTTCACCTCGATCAGCTCGATGTCGAACACCAGCATCCCCTGCGGTTTCGAGCGATCGTTCCCGTACGCGAGATTTGCCGGAATCCAGAAGCGTGTTCTCCCGCCGGCGGTCATCAACTGCAGTCCTTCGATCCAGCCGCGGATGACGCCAGTGAGCGGAAACGTCGCCGGCTCACCACGCAACACCGAACTGTCGAAGATCCGGCCATCGGTCGTCCAGCCGGTGTAGTGAACAACCACCGTGCTCCGCCGGTTCGGGCGAACGATCCCGTGACCGTCGCGCAATACTTTGTAGGCGAGACCCGAGCCGGTCGTCGTCGCATCCTCAGGCGGTGCAGCCACGTCCGCGGGCGTCTGGGGACGTGCGACGATCTCGATCAGTTCGGTGTCGATGATGAATACCTCACCCTCAGAAATCTTCCCCCCACCGAGAGTGTCCGGAACCCAGGCGCGCCGGATCTCGCCGACCGCCATCATCTGCGCAGTAGTACGCCAACCCGGAAGCATCTTCGCGAGCTCGATGACGAGCGAGCGCGGCGCTGGGACGTCCTGCACCAGGGTGCCATCCGACTTCCAGACCGTGTACCGCACTTTCGCAATTCCATCAGCGTCCAGCCGCTCGGTCCCTGCTCCCTCGCGAAGAACTCTGGTGATCAACCCATCCTCACCTCGCACGGCATCCGCGGGAGGATTCGTCAGATCCGCGGGCGGTACGGGTGGCGTCGTGGCTAGAAGCGGAAGGGCAGCGAGCGAGAAGGCGAGTACGAGTTTACGCATGCCGGGAACCTAACGGATCGAAGGGGAGGGGGATTCCTCGGGGACGGTTCCTCGGAGTTCCTCGGGAGTTCCTCGGAGTTCCTCGGGAGTTCCTCGGAGTTCCTCGGGAGTTCCTCGGAGTTCCTCGGAGTTCCTCGGAGTTCCTCGGAGTGGCGTGCTCTTGAGGACTCTGCCAGGAGTCACCCCGAGCGGGCGGAGGGGCGGGCAAGCGAGGGGCCCGGCAAGCTGCGTACTCCGTAACCCGTAAGGCATAAGCGAGTGCGGCTGCCTCGCCTTTCGTACTCTGGAAGATCGTCGTGCCATCCTCGAAATCCGCGGGCGATGGACGAGCAAGCGAGCTCGCCTGCTGTCCTGTGTCGTGATCCAACCAGAGAAAAACCGGTTCGGGCCGCGCTCTTTCTGCCTACGCGTTACGCAGTACGCAGCTTGCCAGGCCCCTCGCTTGCCCACCCCACCCGCCCGCTCGGGGTGACGTGGGGAAAGTAGTCAGTGGCCGTCACGCGACATCGCAGTTCTTATCTCAGTCGGTCAGCCGGGGAAACGGACGAACCGCTGAACTCCGAGGAACCCGAGGAACCCCGAGGAACCGAGGAACCGAGGAACTCCGAGGAACCCGTTCAATCAGTCCCGCGGTATATGAAACGGCACTTCGTCTTCCGACGGCGGAGGGGCGGCGGTCATTTCGCGCTCCTCGTCACGCTCGCGACGTTTTTCTTCTTCCTGGACACGATACGTTCGTATGTCTTCCACCTGTTCCTCCTGTGACTCGCAACGTCAGCAGAAGAGAGGGAGCATGGAACACGCCAGTGGAATCCTCGGATCGTCAGGTATGAAAGCGATACTGCAGTGCCCGCCGGATATCGTCGACCTCCTGCATCTCTCCCGCACCGAGGGGCTTGGATATCTCGATCGGCTTTACTTCCGGGTCGGTGAAGGTGATTACGCAATAGTCGGCGCCCGGTGGCTCGGTGACGTCTGAAATCTCGCTCGGATCACGCCCGAGCTCGCTCATCGCCTCTCCTGCCATCCGCCGGATCCGGTCCTCGAAGTCTGTCATGCCCGCCGCGCCTGCGAGGCTCGTGCCGCTGGGGCGGTTCCTCGGTTCCTCGGAGTTCCTCGGAGGGAAAAACCGAGGAACCGGGAAAAACCGAGGAACCGAGGAACTCCGAGGAACCCCGAGGAACTCCGAGGAACCCCGAGGAACTCCCAAAGAACTACTGCACGTCGGCCGTCTTACTGCAGTGCTGGTCGAACGCCGCAACGAGCTCGGCGGCGACGTCATGTGCCTCGCGTCCTTCGATGTTGTGACGCTCGAGCATCTTCACGACCTGACCATCCTTGATGAGTGCAATCGAGGGGGACGAGGGGCGATAGCCGACGAAGTATTCGCGCGCACGTGCCGTCGCGTCGCGATCATTTCCGGCGAACACGGTGATCATCCGGTCCGGACGATTCGCATGCTCCGCCGCCATTGCCACCGCGGGACGGGCCATCCCGGCGGCACAACCGCACACCGAATTCACCACAACAAGCACAGTTCCCTTCTTTTCCCCGAGCACGGCATCGACTTCCTCCGCCGTTCTCGTCTCCTCCACACCGAGCCGAGTCAGCTCCTGCCGCATCGGCGCGATCATCCTCTCGTCGTACATGTGCATCCTCCGGTCCGATCATAACGCAGCGTCGTGGGGTGAAAATGCCGTGCGGCGTGATGGGGGTCGCGCGCCTCTCAGCCGCGTAGCGGCTTCGGATCGTAGCCGGGGGTCTGAGCGCGGACGCGCTCAGACCCCCGGTCACCGTCGAAAGACAGCCGTGCCGCATCGCGGCACCGGACCCCTGCCCATACATGGCAGTGCACGCGTCTCGTCCGCTACGCGGCACACTGGGTGGGACACAGCAACCGGCGGCCGCTTCGCGGCGCTCAGAACCTCATAACACTGGGAGTCTCGTGGAAGCGTAGCGGCAGGATCCGGGCGGGCGGTGCGATGCACGTCAATGGCGCCGCCCATCCACCCAGATCCCTCGCTACGCTCGGGATGACGGTCAGGTCATCCAGATGAACGTCGCGATCGCCAACTCTACCGCCGTACAGATCGCTTCTTGCCCGTCAACATCATCGACAGCGCGGTGACATCGGCCTGGGTGATCACGCCATCACCGTTGACGTCGCAGCCCCACGACCCCGGATTCGCACCGAGGTGTGCCGAAAGAACAGATTGTCCGGCGCCGTCCGCCAGTTCGAGCGACAGCGCAGCGAGATCGTCGACGTTGACCTTTCCGTCTCCATTGCAGTCGCCTCGCGCTGGCGCGTGGAGGCGATGAATGGTCGTGATGCTGACGGCCCACCCTCCGACGGTCGCGAGATAGAGCTCACCGGTTGGCGTCTGCGTCACGTCCATGATGAACGCGCCGAAATCGTCGATGATCGCGACCGGGACTTCCACCGGGTCGGCCGTGAGATCCGGGAAGTAGTAAAGCGCGTCTGTCACGAAGCCGCCCAGGAGGTAGCCATCGCGGATGCGTTCGTTCGTTCCGTTCAGCCGCAGCATGCCGGTTGGCGCCACGGTCATCGGAAAGACGTAGACGGGGGCGGAGGCTCCTTCCATCGGAGGCTCATCGCCAAAGGTTCGCGGCCATCCGCCGTTGTCGCCTTCGGCCAGGATGTGGATCTCGTCACCCTTGAATGGCCCGTTGTCGGCGACCACCACTCGTTCGAGCACCGGATCCCACGCGAGGTCGTAGGGATTCCGCATCCCTCTGGCCCATTCGGTCGCGTTCCCGTCCGGATCGATGCGCCAGATCCGGCCAGCGTTCCAACCGTTCTGCTGTGCAAGCTCACGACCGCTGCCATAGTCGCCAATACCGACGAAGATCGAGCCGTCAGGCGCCACGATCGGGTTCCCGCCGTGATGTTCGCTGTCGGCCCCTCTTTCGCGGACATCCACATCGCAGATAAAGGCGTGGACGAGCGACTCCTCTCCAGTTACGAGATCGACATGTGAGATCACATCGTCGAGCACTCTGTCCTGGTGACCCTCACGATCGTCCCACAGCGTGTAATGAACCACAGCGGTCCGGTCATCCTTCATCGCCATGCCGAGCAGACCGCCATTCCCGAGCGATCGGGTCGGCAGCGTGGCGACGACGACCGTGTCTTCGCCTTCGACCCGGAAAATCTGACCGTCCGTTGTGGTGAAGTAAATGGTTCCCTTCGAGTCAGTCACGACCGAGGTGACGAAGCCGGGAACCTGCGCGACTGCCTCGAGGCGAAACCCCGGCAGCATCTCCGCCGTCGCGGCGGGAACGAGACCAGTCAGCATCAATGCAACGGTAAGAAAAGAGGGAACCCATCCAGAGAGTGTCATCCACCGATCACCCATAGAAAAATCCGCGCCAGCATACGCCTGAGCGTGGCAGATGCAGCAGCGCCGTTAACCTTGTTGTTGCAAGGAGATGTGGGAGGGCCGAGGGCTGAGGGCCGAGGGATCAGGGGCCAGGTCGGCGTCTGCGTCTTTTCAGGGGGCAGAGATATCTCGACACGACCTGGACGAAACGATTACGGCCGCCCATCGGGCGGCCGTAAGTGTTTGATTTCGTTGGTTGCGGGGACAGGATTTGAACCTGCGACCTTTGGGTTATGAGCCCAACGAGCTACCAGACTGCTCCACCCCGCGACATTCGGTGGTTACTGCAGGGAGGCGGATTATCTCGACCAGCCCCTCCCGCGTCAAGCATTCGATAGAACTGGCCGCGGAGATTCATTATTTCGATCTGTGCCCGCGCTCGACCCCGGTCGTCTTTCGATCCAGAGTACGAAAGCCGAAGTAGCCGCACTCGCTATGCGTCCGAGTTACGGAGCACGCAGCCTGCCAGGCCCCTCGCATGCCCACCCACCCGCCCGCTCGGGGTGACATCAGGCAGAGTCTCGAGCCCGGGAGAAATGGCGGGGAATGAGGACAGGTCTTTCATCCGCGCCATGACGTCGCGCGAAGCGCTTTGGAGCAGCGCACCCTCCGCACCCTCACCCCTCGGCCCTCTGCCCTCAAATCACACTTCGCACGGGATGCGCAGGGTGAACGTCGCCCCCTTCCCTGCTCCTTCACTTCTTACCTCGACCGTACCGCGATGCAACTCGATGATGTGCTTGACGATGGCGAGGCCGAGTCCGAGTCCGGCGAAGCGTCTTTCCGTGGCCTGCGACCGTCGTTCGAAGACGTGCGGCAGAAAGGCCGCAGAGATCCCCTCGCCCGTGTCGGACACTTCGATGACTGCGAACGAGCCGTCGCACGACAAACGGGTCTCGATCAAGCCTCCCTCGGGAGTGAATTTGATGGCATTGGTCAACAGATTCGTGAGGACCTGACGCAGCCGTGCCGGGTCGCCGTCAATGAAGACAGACTGTTCCGCCTGCCTTCTGAGCGAAATGTCTTTCGCTGCCGCGATGGGCCGCATACCGCTCACGCTGTCCTCGACTACATCCCGCAGATCGATCTTTGCTTCTGTGATCGCGAACTTGTTGGTCATGATTCTGGAGACATCGAGCAGGTCATCGATGAGTTGAGCCTGAACCGCCGCGCTGCTGGCGATCGAGCGCGCCGCTTCCGAGATCGTCTCTGCATCCGGACCGTCCAGGAGCAGCGATGCCCATCCGGCGATGGACGTGAGAGGTGTCCGCAGCTCGTGCGAGACCGCACTGAAAAAATCGTCCTTCGCCTGAATCGCGCTCCTCGCCTCTTCGTACAACTGATTCATCTGCTCCGCCAGCGACTGGGATCGCAGGTTGGCCATGATGAGATGACCATTCGCTTCGCGGAGGGCCTCCATGAGCGCTTCGAACTCTGCCCTCACATCGGCTGCGGTCTGTTCCCGAACCTCGAGGTGCTCGTCAGATGCGTGTTCCGCCTCTTCGCGTCGCACTTCCTGCTCTTTCGGCTCGTCCGTCATGATCTCGCCCGTCGCTTCTTGCGTGGTTCCGCAGTCGCGCTCGCGACTCGTGCGGTTTCGACAGGATGACCTGTGAGCAACCCGTCGTACTGAGTCAGCGGCCCACCGACGTCGATCCCTGTTTTATTGATCTCGTAGGTGCGGATTTCCTTGCTGTGCGCGCTGCCGCGCACTTTCACCACCGACATCACCCGTTGCAGGCAACCATTCAGCTCGATGTAGCGCTGCATAATGACCACGTCGGTGAGAAACGCCGTACCGTGCGGGCTGAAGCGGAGGTCCGTGTAACTGTCCTCCAACTCGGCGGTCATCATCATCGTGACACCCATCCCGGTCAGGACGGCGACCATGCGGTATAGCGATTCGCGGAAGTCCTCGCGAAACGTCGGGGCGAGCGCCAGCTCGAAGCCGGACAGAGAATCGACGACGAGACGGCGTGCTTTCAGGCGCTGAACCTGCTCGACAATCTCATAGAGGGTCTCGTCGATCGAAAGGTCGAGCGGGCGTGAATGGATGACTCCTACTCTCCCATCTCGAATCATCTTTCCGAACTCGCGGCCGCCCGGCGGCGTCTGTGAGTACTCGTTGGGCCGCTTCTCGAAGACGGCCAGGATGCCGGGCTCGTCGTGGTGAATTCCGGCCATGATGAAATTCGTGGCCAGGACACTCTTGCCCGAGCCGGAAGGGCCGGCGACCAGCACCGAGTAGCCCTCCGGAATGCCCCCGCCGAGCATCTCATCCAACTCGTCGATATCGAGCAGAAGACGTTTGCGCGACTGGTTCCGTGCTCTCTCGGATGGACCGACGATGACGCGCGGGAACACGTCGATTCCCCCGCCCGTGATTCGAAACGTGTGCAGGCCGGGCACGGGAGCCTGCCCGCGCATCTTCTTGACCTGAATCTTCCGGACCATCGAATTGCGGTCCAGGCTCTGGTGCAGCCACAGCAGTCCGTCGGCCACGGTGAAGACCGGGTCGTGCTCCGCTTCGTTCGGCTGGTACTCACCGATGAGAAACGTCGTAGCCTCCCATCCGGTCAGCCGGATCGCCAGTTGCTGCACGAAGCTCTGGAGGTTCAGACCCCCGTCGTGCTTTCCCTCCGCCACCTGCACGACCGTTCGAAACGAATCGACGAAGACGAGGGAGGGATTGGTCGTCTCGACTTCGGTGGTGATCCGCTCGAGCAACTGATCGAGCGTTCCGCTCACGATGTCCTGTCCGACGCTGACGAAGCGGATCGACTCACCGACGCGGTCGAAATCGAAGAATTCATACTGCTGCTGGTAGCGCAACATCTTCAGCGGCGGCTCGCCAACGACCGTGAAGTAGACGGCTGGCCGCTCGGGAGTGGCAAGCGCGAACATGATCTGGTGCGCGAGAGTCGTCTTGCCCGAGCCGGGCGAGCCGACGATGAGGTTGAAGGAGAACTCCGGCAGGCCTCCGCCGAGTATCTGGTCGAGCCCCGGCACACGCGTCGGGAGTTGTCGTATCGAAACCTTCTCGGTCATGCCTTCTTCCCCTTTGGCTGCGCGCCGGAAAACCCGTCGGGCCACGCCTTTTCCAGGTACCGCGTCGTTAGTGGTTCCCCGATGAGCGCCGCGAGCAGCTCGGCGAACGTCGCGAACATCGCAGCCGCAGCCTCGGTCGCGACGGATGGATCCTGTCTCGCCAGCCAGAGACTCGCCTGAGCAAACGGCTCATCCGCCGCACTGCTGTCGTCGTCCCTGCGATCGTCAGCCGGATACTCGCGCTGGGCCAGATCGAACGCCCGCCCCCACAGCGCGTCGACGCCGGCCGAGCTGATGAGCGGCGCAAAGACCGCGGTCAGATCGTCGTGTGTGAGACGCGCCGCCGCTGCCACGGAATTCGCACCCGTCGAAGCACCGACACGGTGCGTGATCACGCGGACGACACGCTGCCGCAGGACGGTCGTTTCGGATGACGTCATACCTGTCAATCTATGCCGGGAATGCGAGGCCGGCTACTTTCAGAACTTTCGAATGCAATGCGAGAGACGCGGGCTCGCTTCGCCTCATGGCTTCCGGCCCCGCGTGCGGCGAGCGAGCTCTCGCGAGGTTGCGAGGGCGCGGCTCCAGCGCTGGCTGGATACGATGATTGCGGACGCGCGGTCACGGCCTTCATCGACGTATCCGAACCTGCGCTGCAGAGACTCGGGCGTGCTGCCGTCCCCGCGCAACATTCGAGGAAGGAGAGAGAAGAGAAGCGGCCGGCGCGAGTCTTCCAGCTGGCCGAGGGTCATCGTCTCAATACAACGGGGGAGCTCGCCGTCCTTCGCGCGCCGCGACAGCCTGAGAAGACGTTCCCTTGCGCGCCTGTTGATGCGCGTCAGCTGAACGCTCATGACCACGACCTGTGCCCCTCGCGGCGGCCCGTGAAATCGTGAACGAGAAGGCAGGCTGATTCAGTGGCAGGCCTCACCTTTCGCGCTCTCTGTATTCTTTGTGTCCTCTGTGCTCTCTGTGATGAATCAAGCACAGCACAGAGGTCGCATGAAGACTCGGCAGCCGCGGGAAGGCATGAACGGATCGATTCACGGAAATGCCAGAGAACACGGCCATACCTGCGTGGCTTGCAGGTCTTCAGCCAAGAGTCAGCTCCGATGCGTTATTACTCAGCTAATAACCGGCGCCTGCTGCCGCGGCCGCACGTCCCGATTAAACCCAACCGTCTCGATCCTCTGGTCCGGCGTTCCGGCGGACAGATATCCGATTATGTCGACGTGCTGATCACGAGAGCACGGCCCCGGACGCTGCAGCGAGACCTTACTTGCGCTGCGCGGAGAGGCTCTTCACCGCCGCCACCAACTCGGCCGGTTCGACCGGTTTGCTCATATGCGTCTGAAACCCCGCGGCGAGCGCGCGTACACGATCCGCGCTGCGAGTGTAGGCCGTCAACGCAATGGCAGGGACACGCTGCGAAGGGGGTTCCTGCAGCCGGATTTTGCGGATCAGCGAGTACCCGTCTTCGCCCGGCATTTCGATGTCGCTGATCACGATGTCGGGCCATTCGCCCGCGAGCATGCGCAGCGCCGTCGCCACGCTTTCCGCCGCCTGGACGACGGCTCCCGAGCGGGTGAGGATCGTCTCGAGGAGCTTGCGCGAGTCGTCGTTGTCTTCGACCACGAGTACCGAGACGCCGGTGAGATCCGCGAAGACCTGCTCGAACGTACGCACCGCCGGCAGCTCGATGCGCACGACCTCGTCGGCGGCGCGATCATGTGCGACGAGCAAAGGCAGACGCACTGCGAACATCGCCCCTTGTCCCTCACCCCGACTGAACGCCTGCACTGTGCCACCGTGAAGCTCCACGAGGTGGCGAACGATTCCGAGGCCGAGACCGAGACCCGCGTGTGCACGCGCCGAGCTGCTGTCGGCCTGACTGAAACGGTCGAAGACGAAGGGCAGAAACTTCGGCGAGATCCCCTGGCCGGTGTCGCTGACAGTCAACTCACAATGGGACGTGATGCGCTCGAGGCGAACCTGAACCTTCCCGCCGCGCGGTGTGAACTTGACCGCGTTGGACAGCAGGTTCCAGATGACCTGCTGCAGGCGGTCCCCATCGCCCGAGACGAGCCCCGCCTCGGAATCGAGGACGCGGTCGATGCGCACGCCCTTCGCGTCGGCGGCCGGACGGACGATGTCGATGGCTTCAGCGATGACATCCGCGAGATCGAGCGGCCGCACGCTGAGCCGCAGTTTGCCAGCGTTGATTCGAGAGAAGTCGAGGATGTCCTCGATCAGACGGCTCTGTGCCCTGGCGTTCCGGTCAATCGTGTCCAGACCCTCCGCCAGCGCGGCTTCATCACGTTCGAGCCGCAACAACTGAATCCAGCCGATGATGCTCGTGAGAGGGGTGCGCAGCTCGTGCGAGACGGTGGCAAGGAACTCATCGCGTGCGCGCGACGCCGTTTCGGCAGCACTCAATGCGTGCTGCAGTTCGGCGCGCGTGGCATCGAGCTTCGCGGCCAGCGAAGTCGCCTGCGTCGCTGCCTTCCGCGCCATGTTTGATTCGGCCTCCGCGCGCGCCGCCGCTGCTTCCGTGCGAAAGAGCGCGCCGAAGAGCGGCAGAACCTCGCGCAGCAGCGGACGGGCCGGCTCGGCGATCGTTTCCCCCACCAGCACCGCCACCGTACCGTCTGGAAGTCCTACAGCACACGCCGAGCGCACCTCTCCCTGCTCGTTCTCCACCGAACCCTCAGCCGTGCCCTGCTCAATCGCGGTGGCTACGAGCTCGCGCCACGCTCGTGCGCCGCGCAGTGTTTGCCCGAATCCGGGCGCCGGTAGCGACCGCCCGATGGCATCGTCACGGACGAACACGATCAGGTCCTCGGCGGACCAGCGGCTCGCGAACGTCTTCGCAGCTGCTCGCCGCCCCGCGGGCTCCGCGAGCCCCACGGCTGCTCTCAGCGCAGCGATCGTCTCCTCGAAGCCTTCCACCGCTAGTCCGGCAGCAGCGCCACCGTCGCCGTGCAGTTGTGGAAACCGCTGAACTGTCCTTCCGAGCGTGCGATCTGGCCGTACGTGTTGCAGCCGACGTACGGTACGCTGCCAAGCGCACGCTGCAGCGCGTCCATCTCCATGCCGAACTCTCCTCCCATGCGGAGACGGGTTGCCACGCAGTCGAAGAAGAGCGCTACTTCGGGCGGCGTACCTCGCATGTCGTTCATCGCCGACTTCACAGCGCGCATCGCGGCGTCAGCAGCCGATTGCGCGGTGGTCCTCATGATATGCACTGTCGCTCCGGTCGGGATGTCCGAGGCGCACCCGATCGAGCCATCCTCCAGCACCACAAGCGGGACGCGGAGCTTGTAGCCGGACCCGGTGTCGATGCCCAGGACGTTGTGGAGAAAGAAGGCGACCGGATCGTTCCGATCGAACCGCTGGCCGGTGCTCTCCGCATGCTCTTCGAACACCTCGACGGCCGGCGCGGCATTGAGACTGATGACCGTCGAGCCATTGGCCTCCGTAACGCGCAGGGCCTCGCTGGCCGGTTCCCATCCGTGACTCACACCGACGCCGATCGGCTTCGACGAGAGGATCTCCAGCGCGACCGCTGCGTCGGTGTATGCCTCAGTGCCGCAGAACACATGCGTCTTCGTGAAACGCGCATCGTCGCCCGCTCCACCCCCGAAGAAACGATAGTTGCCGAGGGTGGCGATGCTGAGCTGCTCGATGAAGTCGTCGGTATAACCAGCCAGCGCATCGGCGAGAAGCAGCGCGGCGCGATGGGGATACTGGTGGCTGGTCAGCCCCCGAAACGAGCTCGCGATCTCGTTCGCCGCCGCGGTGCGGTCGGCCCGCAAATTGCGGCCGAGCCCTGCCGTAAACCGCATGACATCCGATCGAAGGCCGACCGCCGACGCGGAGCCCTCGCCGCGGTCGCCGCTGACGAACTCACCGGCCGACGAACAACCGACGAGCACGCCTGGGCGGCAGCTCTCATGGATTGCCTTCAGCAGCGGAACGTAATCGTGTTGCGACGACGCGAAGACAATCACCGCGTCCGGCTCATGATCCGAGAGTCCCTCCCGCAGCCGGGAGCCCAGATCCTTCCCAGCAACACCACTGTTCTCTTCCTTCGTGAAAACCACGGTCGATTCCGTCATTGATCTGGTCTGCTCCTTCAGAGAATGGGGGTTGTGGCAGGTGGGCAGATCCTGAGCAAGAAGCAGTCCATATGCCGCGACCTGTTGCGGTGGGTCGGGATGGCCGGTTCGAACCATCACACGACGAGCGCGACCCTCGAACAGCCGTATCCTGGGATGCTTCTGCTAGTCTTCGGCCGTGGATTTTGAAACGGTACTGGTCACATTTGTCGAACGTCTCGAGAAAGAGGAGGTTCGTCATGTGATCGTGGGCGGGCTGGCTGTTCATGCCTGGGGACGGACACGCCCCACTCGTGACGCTGACTTTGCGGTCGATCGCGAGCATCAGCAGCGCGTCCTTGCAATCACTGAGTCCCTCGGATATCGGACCGTCTTCGCGAGTGACGCGTTCTCAAATCATGAGCATGCAAATCCTCGCTGGGGCCATGTCGATTTCATGTATCTGAAAGGTCCCACCGCGACCGCGATTTTTGAAGCAGCGGTCATGAAACCGCTGCTTCGCGACCGGCAGCTCCCTGTTGCCAGTCCCGAACACCTCGCGATGATGAAGGCAGTAGCGATGAAGAACTTTCCCCATCGCACGCTCTACGAGGGCGACGACGTGCGCCAGTTGTTGGATGTTCCGGGCGTCGACCGTGACTCGATCCGCGAATTCTTCGACCGGCACGGCATGTTGGAGTTGTTTGATGCGATCGAAAAGAACCGTTGAGCCGCTCGACCGATTCGAGATCGACGTTCCCATTACCCAAGCCGACAACGAGGCGCAGTGGAAGATTCGTAACGCGCGAACGCTGGAGACTCCGTTGTATCTCGAGTGGTGCGGCTGGCTGACCCGCGACGCTGTCGTCCCGGCACGCGACCACCACACCGAGCCGTTTGAGCTCTGAGGTGAACGTCAGCGTTCAGAGAGCCACCGATCGCGACAGCGCGATCAGGAACACGACGAGCGCGTGTCTCCGCTGCCGCACGACGGACTGCATTCACCGACCCGTTCGACGTCGATTGGTGCTCCGCTGCGGGACAGAGCGATCGAGCAGCACTGGTCGAAGGCGGAGCGCAGCTTCGTACGCGCTCGCTGCACCCGTGACTTGAGCGTGGAGAGCGGAATCTGGAGCTGCGCGGCGAGAGCGGTCTGTGCCTCGCCTTCGAGGTCGACACGACGCAGCAGATCGGCGTCGGGCTGCGGGAGCAGGCGCAACATCGGATCGATACAGTCACTCAGCCGGCCCATCGCGCGATCCGCGGGATCAGTCGCGTCCAGATCAGGAACGTCGCCGGAGCTGTCGAGATCGATCGCCGGCCGCTGCTTCCTGTAGTGCTCGACCACCGCATTGCGCGTCACGGTGAAGAGCCATGCGCGGATCGACTCCGCTGCGATCTCGTGTCGGTGCTCCAGGAGCTTGACCATCACGGACTGCACGACATCGTCGGCATCCCCCGGATTCACCCGTCGTGCGACGTAGATGCGCAGACGCTCGCCCAGCTCGTGCCACGCGGCCGCTACGTCGATGTGCTGATCTCCGTTCATTGGTTCCCTCCAAAGATAGACGCAAACGCGAGTCAAAAGACGCATCGCTCCGACAACTGCGTCTTTCCGGGGCGATCTCCATCTCTGTGGTCGAGACACGACGCGTCGCGGGGTTTGCAGCGTCGAGACTCGAAAAGGAGACTGCGATGACTGAAATGAATCAAGTTGCTGCACAGAAAAGCGAGGGATGTTGCGGAGGTCCGGCTCCGAAGGATGCGGTCAACGCCTGCTGCGCACGTGATGCCGATGCGAAGGCGGCTGGCGAAGCCGGATGCGGTTGCGACAGTCAGCAGGCTTCGCCGAAGGGCGCGGCCGCCGCGGGATGCTGCGGGTAACTATCGGTCGTCTGGAGACTCCACGCGCGTACGGCGCCTGCGACGCCTTCGCCAGACATGAGAATTTGTCGCCCCTCTCCCCGCGATCTTATCGGGGAGAGGGTGGCGCTGAGCGAAGCCTAAGGGCCGGGTGAGGGGCTGCGCCACTCGCCACAAACGAGCAAGTTGAAGCTCAGGGCGGTTGTTCGACCGACAAGAGAACCAGATCCTAATGCACGCCTTTGCGCAAACCGACTTTCGCTTCTTTTCCTCAGTCGCGCCGCAGACCAGCGTCACTTGCGCGGGATGACAGGAAGCCGCAGGATTCTCTCTTGTGCCATTGGAAGCGCCACCAATGACGAGCCGCTCGACCCCAGGACTTCATCGCCGCACGCGGCCGTTGCGTGCTACCGCTCGATCAGCAGAACGAGCGGCATCGGCCGGTCGGGTGGTGCGGTCGCAATATCCCGGCTGAAACGGAGAGTCGCTCCTTCGAGTATCCAGGCCCCGTCGCTGCAGCGCGAATCCGGTTCGATCGGCATCCCTTCGCGGACTCTCAGCGCGTTTGCTGTCGCTTCGAGCTCGGCGCGAAAGCGGAACGCGCGTCGCCAGACGGATGAAAGGTCGACGCCCAGCTCGTTCGCTCGGACGTTCACGTCGCAGGTGGTCGTGTCGAACAGCTCTTCAGCGATCAGGCGATCGTGTTCGACTGAATCGGCGAGCCACTTCGTCGGAAACAGCCGCGCGCCATCCTCCCAGTAGGAGGCTGCCTGATACTGAAACGCCTCCAGCAAACGCCCCACGTGGTCCCGCTCCTGAAGTTCGCCGAACCATTCCGGCGCCGGCAGCGGCAGCCTCCAGGCGACCGCGTTGATCATTCGCGCCATCGAGAATGCGGCCGTCTGCATCATCATCTCAGGCTGCTCATCCAGCGAGAGGGCGAGGCGCCACACGGCATGCAGCTCCTCCCACGACGTCGGATCGCCAGCTCGCGCTTTCGTCAGCGCGCTCGCGACGAGCGCGCGTGCCACCGTCATCGTCATGCCGCGCCTCGCCGAGGTCTCCGCGCTGCCTATGTCCCCTACTCCTCCGTCGCGCGGCCAGACGATCGGTTCTCGCAGCAACAGATCGCGAATCGTCGATACCTCGGGAAGTGGCGGCGGCTCCCCGATGGTGAGCTCGTCGCCAGCCATCTCGCGCGCGACGAATTCATCGACCGCTTCGTTCTCAGGCAACGCGCCGGCAAGCGCCATCAACTTCATCGACGCGTCGTTCGCCTGCAGCGGTGGCAACCGCGCCGCGACAGAGTCGAGCGCACCGAGTTCGCCCGGCCAGAGACGGGCCGCCGAGGTGGCTACGGCTTCGGGAGTGCGGAACCACGAGACCACCCATAGAACCACACCGGAAACCGCTGCGATGATCGCGACGACGATGAGCGCCTTCTTCATAGTTGGTTCCTGATTAGAATCTGCGACACGGAGAAAAGCGAGCGCGGGAAGAGTCGCATCTTGATCGCGCGGGAGCGCGCCCTCCAGCCCTATACTCGAAATAAAAGGAATTCGGGATGATCGTCATCGTCGGCGGAACCGGCACGATGGGCCGGCTGACAACGCGAAAGCTTCTCGCCGCAGGAGAACGGGTGACAGTCGTGACGCGCGACCCTGCCCGAGCGGAATCGCTGCGACAGGCAGGAGCCGAGATCGTTCGCGGCGATCTGCTCGACCGGACATCGCTGTTGCGAGCCTGTGAAGGAGCGGGAACGGTACTCTCCGCCGCCCATTCTCTCTTCGGACGAGGACGTCATGCGTCGGTCCACGTCGACGGGCGCGGCCAGCGCGACCTGATCGACGCCGCGGCAAAGTCCGGCGTCCAACACTTCGTCCTGACGTCGGCCTTCGATTTCGGCGCGGCGTACCAGGAGGTTCCATTCTTCCGCATCAAGTACGAAACCGAGGAGTATCTGCGAGCGAGCGGCCTCTCCCACACGATTCTCCGTCCGACGGCGTTCATGGATCCGCATGCGCACACCCTTCTCGGCCTGCGTGTCGCAACTGGCCAGCGGGTCGTTTCATTCGGCGACGGGAGCGCTCGAAGAAACTTCATTGCGCCCGAAGACGTGGCGCGCGTCGCCGTTGCGGTGATTCGCGACCCTGCTCTCGGCGGCGGTATCGTCGACATCGGCGGGCCGGAAAACCTCGACGACCGCGAGGTGATCCGGATCTACGAGCGACTGTCCGGCAGGACGGCCAGCGTCATCCGCGTTCCGGTCATCGCTCTGCGGATCGCCTCAACGCTCTTTCGCCCCCTTCATCCCGGCGTCAGCCAGGTGCTCCGGATGACGGCCGTCCTTCAGAAACACGACCAGCCGTTCGACGGCGGCATTCCGACCCGTTTCGGATTCGAGCCGATGCCGCTCGAAACGTGGGCCCGACTCCGGCTCACCAACCGAGCCGCAGGTCCGGCGTCTCAGCGGGCGTAGCAACGACTGTTCAATCAGCCGCGCGGCTCGCCTTCAGTCCTGTTGGCTCGACGGGGCGGAAGGTGCGGCTGCAGGCGCCTCTTCATTCTGCTCTCCGTAGCTGCAGGGCAGGATGACGCGGAACGTCGAGCCGTGGCCTGGTTTCGTCGCCAGCTCGAGACTTCCGTCCAGCAGTTCGCACAGTCTCTTGACGATCGACAGACCGACCCCTTCTCCATGCGTCTGCGAGCGTTTCGACGGCGTGTCAGAGGCAGAGGCAACTGTGACAGCGGCACCAATGTCACGACGACGGTCCGTACTCACGTCTCGAGCGTCGTCGGCCACGTCGGTTGCATCCACGAGATCGCTCGCAATCGTGTCGGCTTCTCCGTCATCGATTCCCGGTCCCGTGTCCTGAACCGAGAACGTCCAGCGATCGGTATCTCGCGACGTGTCAACGCCCCAACTGAGCGAAATTCCGCCGCTCTCCGTGTACTTGACCGCGTTGAGGAGAAGGTTCTGCAGGATTCGCAGGACCTTCGCCTTATCGCCTTCGACCGGAAGCGTGCACGGGCCGTCCATCTTGAGATAGAGCCCGCGGTCCGTCGCCGCAAGCTGAGATGCCGCACCAAAATCGCGGAGCAATACGGCTGCGTCGAACGGAGCTACGGAGCGCTGCTCATGACCCGCTTCGAGGCGCGCAAGGCTGAGAAGGTCCTCGAGCATTTCGTGGAGCGACGAGACTCCCTTGCTGAGCATGTCCGCCACCTCAGCACGCTCGATCTCCGGGAGACCCGAGCCTCCCGCGTTGAGGGTGGCAGCGCCTTTGACGACAGTGACACTGCCACGCAGATCATGCGCCGCCGTCCGCCACGCCTCGGCGCGCGCGCTCTCCATCGCATGAAGGGTATTCAGCGCACGCTCGAGTGCGGTGACGTGCCCTGTCGACTCGGTCTGCTGAAGGCGTCCGTACTGCGTTGCGCTCGCCGTGACACCCTCCGCACAGATCAGTGCCCATATGCGCCGCGCTTCCGGCATCACATTGGAGTCGATCGAGGGATGCTCGACTGCGTAGCGCTCGAGATCCGCGGCGACGCACATCTGGAGGTAGCCCCATTCGCGGAGCACTTCGCCCAGCGAATACCCCTGTTGCCAGCGCTGAAGCCCATGTTCCGAGACTTCCTCAGGTGCGATCTCGTCGGTGATCGGGTTGGCTCCTTCGGGCCAGGCTTCGAGCGTCTGTGAAAACGACTCGAGGACCATCGGAATGTGGTCGTTGAACTGCACGCGGGAGAGCGAGGCGGCGATGTTACGACCAGGTACCGCGTCGCCGTACGCGCGCCATGCGTCGAGGATCAGCTCACGTCGTCTGCGGAGGTCGCCTGCGAGCGCGCTCAAGTGTTCACGCGTCGGGTTTGCCGGGAAGACGATATGAACCTCTTCGGCCTGCAGGCCCGGTTCCGGCGTCTTCAGCTCGTCTGCTCCCATCGAGTCTCCTCTTCATTCATGCAGCGAGCCCACTCTAGTGCACAAAGGCCGTGAGATCGACGGGATAATCGGGTTCTCCGTTGAACGGCGGCGACGGGCAAACCAATCTCCCCGCAAAGGGTCTACTCCAGCTGGCGACGACGTGAGAGTCGATGACGTGACAGCATCGCTAGTCGAGTCCGGCTACCTCTCGAGTGACGCGCGATCCCACTTCCCGTGATCAGCGGCAGCGGCGTAGGTGCTCTGACAGAACTCGAGCAGCGTGGCTTCGGGATCGCCGGCGCCACGCACTTCGTCGTAGTGGAGGTAAAACCCGCCGAGCGTCTCGCTGTAGTAGGCCGCTGAAGGAAGTAGCGCCGCCCCACGAAATCCCGGCGGCTCGGGTGCCGCGTAGCAATAAAAAGCCGGAAGCGCGAGACGGTTGTCCCCAGGCCAGAAGCCGACGCTGCTGACTTCATGCGAATAGGCTTCGCGTGTCACCGCATCGGCTCCCTCTTTCTGCGGTGCCGGACGGCCGGAGAAGCGGGTCACCGCGAGGTCGAAGCTCCCCCAGAAGAAGTGCACCGGGCTGCTCTTGCCGATGAACCGCGAACGGAAGAGATTCAACACCGAGTCAGAGAGCGAGAGCACGCGCCAGAAACGTTCGACGTATTCGTAATCGTAGTGGCGATGATTCTGATCGCGGTCGAGGGGGACGGTTTCGTCCGGGATTTCCACCGGCATCGTCCAGATGGTGCATGGAATGTCTAGCAGCCGAAGGACGCCGAAGATCTCGTGGTAGAGATCTGCGACGCTGCGAGGCCCGAGAGGCAGGTCGTGCGCGCTTCCGTCGCTGACGCGGAAGCGTAGCGCGTGCGAGATGAAGTCGAACTCGATGTCGAGGGAACGGCCACCGCTGCACGGCATCTTCGAGGTCGTCAGCCCGGTGGCCGTGACATAAAGCGGAACGTTCCACCAATGATTGAGCAGCGGTGTGAGCGCGAGCCGGATCTTGCCGACGATCTGCGTCCAGCGGTGAAGCGTGTCGCGGGTCTCCGACCATTCTTCGAGCGGGAGTGACGGCCAGCGATCGTCTGTCATCTCAGGCTACACACCTTACCCGTAGTTCGACCAAAGCCGGAGCCTTTCTATGGGTTCCGACCGAGGCCCACGCCTTCGGCCGAGAACTGGATGCCGAAACCGACGCCGAGGTGGTACGCACGCTCTCGCCGCTGGTCCAGCCTGTCGCGCGGCCACGTCACTCCGGTGATGAGCTCTCCGAAAAACCACTCACGGAGCATCCGCTGCCGATACGTTAGTCGCGTGCCGTAACTCTCGATCGGTACCTCTCTGCCCGTTTCGCCGTCGACGCCAACGTACCAGGCGATCGCGGCGTCGGGTGAGAATCCGCGAAAGAGCGTGACGCCCGTCTGCCAGTCCCCACCCTCGGTTTCGTCGTCAAACACCACATTCGCCGACACGCGCGCGAGCGTCCTCTGGCCGAGCGGACGCTCGAACTCGAGCAACGTGCCCGACCCGACACCCTTGCGAGTAGTCCAATAGACCGTCTGGCGGGCGCGGATCAGATTGTCGTCGCCAACGAGCCAGTAGTGCCGGTATCGCGAGCGGAGAAATGGATCAACCGAGGAACCGACATCGACTCCCGCATCGAAATCGAGCGCGTTGCGGCTGGTTCCCACCGGCCGGTATCCGAGCCCCACGATCCACTCCTGCCGTCCCTCGCGCTGAAAGAACTGGGGGAGAAAATCGAGATTGTCCTCGGTGCCAGCGAGGAATGCGTCCTCATCCTCACGCCCGAGAAACGCGTTGACGCGATGGTCGAGGTTCGGGAAATCGACTCGCACCTTCAGGGTTCCGTCGAAGTCGACTCCATCCTCTTCGTCCCAGATCACCCGGAGACCGGCGCGGCCATGCGTCCGGTGCGCTTCCTCGTCGAAGCGGCGGTTTCCGAAGAAGCTGTCGAACTTCGCGGCGGCCTCGCAGACCGTCTCGAAAATCTCGCGCCGGAACTGGTCGAGCCGCGGCTCGTCTCCGACGTTGCGCACCTTACAAGGATTACCAGCCCGACGAGCGGCCGGTACCGGAACCTCTTCGTCCCCTTTGATCGCTTCGGCCTCTTCGCCTGCTTCCTCTTCAGGACTCTCAACTTCCGGCTGTTCTTCCGGAACCGGAGGCGTCTGGTCGCCCGGTGGGACCACTGGCGAATTCTCCGCCGGAGGTTCGGGCGGAACTTCCTTCATCTCCTGCCCGAATACTGCCGAGGCAGTCAGCAGCGAGAGAGCCAGGGCCATTGCAACGGCACCGATCCACCTGCATGGAACCGCGAGAGACGTTGTCAGCTTCATGATCCGGACTCCGAAAGGACGCAGTCGCCATGTGGCATGCAGCTGCTCCATGAAAGAAGAATGCCACGGTCTCTGCCGTAACGCACGGCGAAGACCCTCGCGCCACGAAAAGAAGTCTGCCAGCACTGGTGTGCGCGCTACTCCCTGCTATATCTCTACTCCGGCGAATCGCGCGCCCTGGAAAGCGGCGGCTACGGCCGCCGCACTCCGAAAGCGCTTCGCGCGACGTCATGGCGCTGCAAAGAGCCGTCTCAATTCCCCCCACTCCCCTCACCTTCAAGACGCTGCCCTGTGTCCCCCCAATGGCCTTAAGTCAAAGCAAGACCGCGCCACTCCACCCTCACTTTTCGGACTCCTCCGATCGCGCTCAGGCGCGTCATTTCAAGGCCTACCCGTCCCAGTTCTCTTGCGACATGACGCCTCGCCAAACATGAGACTTGTCGCCCCTCTCCCCGCGATCTTAGCGGGGAGAGGGTGGCCCTGAGCGAAGCCGAAGGGCCGGGTGAGGGGCTGCGCGAGCTGCAACACACGAGCAAGATGCAAGTGCAGGGCGGTGGTTCTCCCCCCGCAAAAAGCGCGGGGGGGGGAGCAACGGTGGCATGGGGAAGGGACGACAAAGGGCGCCAGATGGCGAAGTGCGCCCTGGATCAGGATGACATCCGATGGTCCTCATTTCGGTTGCGATCCCCGACTCGGGGCCGCGCCCTCGCCGACGATCGTCGTCGTCAGGAACTGGGAGCAGCGCCTGAAGAAATGAGCTGACCGCCCCCGTCAGTCCGTTTCGACGATCGTGCCGAGCAGTTGATCGTCGATGATGCTGACGTTCATCAGCGCCGTCATCGGCGATCCATCCTTGCGGCGGAAGTGAAGCCGGACGTTCGTCATCGCGGGTGCTTCCTTCAGTGAACTGAGAAGCGATTCACGCTCGCCGCGCTCCTGATAGAGATCCCACGTCGGCTGGGCCATCAGCTCTTCGCGCGAACCGTAGCCGAAATACGAGACCAGTGCCTCGTTGCAGTCGAGGATGCGCCCTTCACGCGTGCTGCGAAACACTCCGGCCACGTTGCGCTCGAACAGGAGCCTGTAGTGCTCTTCAGAAATCCGCCGCTCTTCGAACGTACGCGCCTGCAGAAGAGCACCCGCCGTCATTCCAGCCAGAAGCTGGACCACGTACGCATCGAGATCGCTGAAGTTGTCCGGCTTGTCCGAGAAGGTCTTCAGCACCCCGATCGCACGGTCACCCTCGATCAGCGGCGCGACGATCATCGAGCGAAGGCCTATTCTTCGGCAGGCTTCATGATCGACGCGCGGATCGTGCTCGGTGTCATCACAACGCATGACTTTGCGCTCCGTGACCGACTGGCCGGAAAGACTCCCCTGCAGCGGGAGATACAGGCCGACGTGCTTCCTCGCCAATCCCGAAGCGGCGCGATAAACGAGCTCGTCTCCGTCGACGAGTTCCACCACCGCTCCGGTTCCGCCGGTCAACTCCGGACAACGTTGAATGATCGTCTCCAGAACGCGATCGAGGTCCGTGATGGCGGCGAGAACTTCCTGCTGCGCTTCGACGACACCAGCGAGACGGCTCGCGAGATCGAGTGATGAAGGCATGGGCACCCCGTTTATCGAAAGGAGGATTGTACGCCTGGAAAAACCGTGCGCGTCCGTTCGCACGGGCACGCCTCACCTGCCCGGGTGATGCGTGCCGCTGCCCCGAACGTACGCAAGCGCTAAACAACAGTCGGTACGCGCCGCGTCAGCAGAGGCGCAAGCGAGGTGAACCATGTCAGACAAATCCCAGTGGTGGCAGTTACCATCCAACCTCGGACCGCTCGATCGCATCATCCGGATCGCACTCGCAATCGCGATAATCGGGCTGCTCACCATACGCTTCGAGTCTCCGTGGGGCCTGCTCGGCTTCCTCCCTCTCGTTACCGGCATCCTCGGCAGCTGTCCGCTCTACACGGAGCTGGAGGTCAGCACCCTCGGCGGACCTCACCGCGCCAGTCACGCGTGAGATCATGGATCCGTAAAGAGACCGCCGGCACCGAGCCCGCGCCTCCGGAAGGATCGACGACCGTGCTACTTCTCAGATCTCTGCTCCTCGTTGCACTGCTGCAGATGCTGACGCCCGGCATGGCTGCCGAGGCTCGAAAGGGCTCTCCGGCCGTACCGCTCTCGATCGGCAGGACGTTCACGATCGCCTCCGAGGTGCTCGCGGAGACGCGCAGGATCAACGTCTATCTGCCGGCGGGCTATGCGGAATCTGCGGTGAAGGTTCCCGTGCTTTACATGCTGGACGGCGGAATGGCGGAAGACTTTCTGCACGTCGCGGGACTTGTGCAGGTGTCGGTTGGCAATGGCACGATGCGTCCTTTTCTGCTCGTCGGCATCGAGAACACCGAGCGGCGGCGCGACCTGACCGGGCCGACGAAAAACGCCGAAGACAGGAAGATCGCACCTCGCGTCGGAGGCTCCGAGGCGTTCCGACGGTTTATCAGGGATGAACTGATCCCCGAGATCGACGCACGCTACCGGACGACGCCGGAGCGCGCGATCGTGGGCGAGTCGCTGGCGGGACTATTCGTCGTCGAGACGTTCCTGCTCGAGCCCGAGCTCTTCGGGAGTTACATCGCAATCGATCCGAGTCTCTGGTGGAACAATGAAGAGCTGATGAAGGGGGCCGCCGAACGCCTGAACGAAGGCCCCCGCCCGGAGACGGTCCTATATCTAGCGAGCAGCGGCGAAAAAGGAGTGGGAGCGACCGTTGCGCGCTTTACGGACATCCTGCAGAAGCGAGCACCCGCTACGGTTCGATCGCACCACGAGCCAATGCCTGAAGAGCGGCATTTGACGATCTACCATCCGGCGGCGCTGAAGGCCTTTCGCGCGCTCTTCACACCGCCAGCCGCGAAGCAATGATCGCGTTCGGATCGGCACTTCTGACGCGGTCAAGTCCTAAGTCGTCCGATTCCCCGGGGTGTACGATGCATCACGCATGGCCCGACGCGTCGACAGGTTCTCGCAGATCGTCCTGAACGTTTTCAAGCGCATTTTCGGTAGTCGCCTTCAAAAGCAGGAGACAACTCATCGCAGCGCACCCTGCCCTTGCGGCAGCGGCCTGAAATACAAACGCTGCTGCCTGCCAAAAGAGACGGCGCGAAGCCACGCGAAAACGGATGCGGCACCGCGCAAGCCGACCGGACGCAACGCGTGAGTCAGGGCACCTGGCTGACTTTGAGCCCACAAGGAGCCAGGGACGGCGCGGCGCCGCGACTGAGCAGCGTCACCGACGTCGCGCGAAGCGCTTTGGAGTGCGGTGGCCTCAGACACCGCTTTCCAATCCCCCACAACCACCCCGGACTATATCGAGCGCCCAGGCAGAACTCTGGCGGATCTTTCGGGCTTATGCTCGCGGTGTAAAAGCGGCGTCTAAGGCCGCCGCACTCCAAAGCGCTTCGCGCGACGAGTTGACGGGAGAAATACCTGTTTATCAGTATGTTACAAGTCTCGATCGTCGAGTTTCTTGGAAGCCAAGGACGCGGGGAGGCGCCGCCCTTGGCTCGGGATGTCAGGCAGGATGACAGACTTGGGCGCGCTCACCGCCATCTCGTTCCCTCTCAAAACAGTTCCGGCAGATGCACGAAGTTCTGCATCGCGGCGACAGTCTTCGGCGAGATGTCACCGAGCAGCCAGGTGAGCGTCTCGACGGTCGCGTCGGGAATGGCATAACGCGTCACGAACTCGACCTCGACTTCGCGGGAAAGATCCGCAGGGTTGACCCCAAACAGATCATCGATCGCCCGTTCGTTCGGGTTCATGACGTTTGCACGAACACCCACCTCGTCGAAGGCGGCAGCAAACATTTCCTGCCGGTACCCGTAATGGGTGCAACCAAGATAAGCAACAACAGGCCCCCCGAGGAACTCCGAGGAACTCCGAGGAACCGAGGAACTCCGAGGAACTCCGAGCGCGACATCGACCCAACGGCGGATCTCGGCCCCCGTTCTCGCTCCCTCGCGATCTTCGGAGATCGTGTCGGCGAGTCCGGGGCAGGCCTGGCTGATGATGCGCGATCGATCGATCCCGTTCTCTTCGAGAACTCGTGCATAAGTTCCGGCTTCGATCGTCGTAGGCGTGGCGAAGATCATCGCGAGACTGCGAGGCTCATCGCGCAGTTCGCGCAGGAGAAGCTCAGCGCCGGTCTCGACGATCCCCTGCACCGGGATACCTCCGTTCGCGAAGAAGGACGTGTCGGGCAGCAGGACCGAAAGGGTGTTGCATGCAACGTAGATCCTGTCGGGAGAAAAGCGTTCGGTCACGTTGCGAAGAAAGCGATCGAAAGTCTCGAGCTTCACCTCTCGCGACGGCATCGAGTTGTAGCCGTAGTCGTTCTCCGGTGCCGCGTTCGCGAATGTGAGACGGACCGGCTCGGAGAACCCGTGGGTCCGGACAAAACGTTCGGCATACGCGACGACCGAAAGACCGCCGACTCCCGAGTCGGTGATGAGGATATGCATCGCTAGCCCTCGAGCTCGAAACGTCCGGTCATCAGGTCGATCATGATCGGCACATGGCGATCCTTGAGTGTGTAGAGCGACGCGTCTTCGAGCTCGAGTGTCACGAGGTTCAGCCCTCGCTCGGCCGCCCACGTTCCCATCGAGCCTGGTGTCGGATAGCCGATCTCGGTCAGGAACGGCAGTGCGCAGCGGTCGGCAAGCTGCCGGCCGAGGTGCGAGGCGCCGGAGTCGTCGACACAGGCGAGTGCTGAATGCAGGCTGACGACGGCGCGAGGGCTCATCTTGTCGAGCAGCGCGATCAGCGCTTTCGTTTCCGGCTCAGATGCCGGTTCGGAACCGGGGCTCAGCGCGATATCGCGCGCGTCGTTCGACCGGCTCTTGTAATGCACCTGTTCAGGGCTCCAGTTCGAAGTCGGGAAGTTCCGGTTCAGGTCGACTCCCCTGCCGTTGCCACGAGTTCCCCGCAGCATGCCGTCGGGGTTTCCGCAGAGAATCACCGCGGCCCGGAGATCGCCGCGAGGAAGAGCTCGAAGCGCTTCCGAAACGACCACCGTCGTTTCGGCTTCGTCGCCGTGAATCGACGCGAGAATCACGAGGTTTGCGTTTGCATCTTCGGGAAGAAACACGGTGAGCGGGAAGCCCTCGAGTGAGGTTCCATATTGCGAGCTCGCATGGCGGATGATTCCGCGCTCACGCCGCTCCACCAGGGGCTGTTCAGTTTCGTGACCCATTCAATCATCCTCGACTGCAATCATATCGTTCGCCCTCCGGCAATCCCGGATTCTGCGCCGGTAGGCGCTGCTGCCGGTAGCCAGGGGTTGGCGCGGCAGCGCCTACCCCTGGCTTGCATCGGGAAGAGACGCCGTGCCCCGGCAGGGTCACTTGCGCGGGGTTCGGCGCTTCACTATCATCCCGCCTGGACAGCAAGCGCCGCCGGTCAGCCGGCGGCGCTTTTCGTTTTGGCGATCGCCACCTGCGCCGCGCGGGTGGCGTTTTGTTTTTGGAGGAGCGCATGACCGAGACCGAACTGCGACGACAATTCGAAGACCTCTCACTCGATCCGGGCGTCTTCACCCACCGCGAGCACGTCCGGCTGGCCTGGAGCTACCTGCGCCAGCATTCACTCCTCGAGGTGCTGCGAATCTTCCCAGAGGGACTGCAACGGTTCGCGAGCTCGATCGGACAGCCGGGGCTGTACCACGAGACGATCACCTGGGCGCTTCTGATGATCATCGCCGAGCGGATGGACGTCGGCCGTCACGCGGCGTGGGATGAGTTCGCGGCTACGAACGACGACCTGCTCATCGGCTCGAAAGCTGTGTTGAGTCGCTATTACACCGCGGAGATCCTCGCGAGTCCTGAAGCGCGTGGTTCGTTCAGGATGCCGGACCGGCTGGGGTAGCGGCAGGGATGGTTGCCGCCGAGTAGCCTCGCGAGTGCGCCTGTCATCCGCATGTCATCCCGAGCGTAGCGAGGGATCTGGGTGGGATGGGCGGTGCCAAACACGTGCACCGCACCGCTCAGGATGACATGCTTCTGATGTGTTTCATGGTGGTTGCGTACTGCACGCGATTCGGCGGTGCAACGTATCCAATGGGACGAAACTCGCCGGCCTCGTCGCGCGCGACTCTCACCGCGAAAGATCCACCTCGCGGACGATCCCGCTGAACCCCAGCCGCCGGAGAGACTCGCTGGCTTCGGCGGCTGCGTCATGGGTCGCCAGCGGTGGAGTCTGCACGAAGTAGAGCGTGCCGCGACGATCGAGGTCCGCCTTCACGCCCGCCTGCTCGAGACGTCTCACGAGATTATGGGCGTTCTCGACCACGGAGAAGGCACCCAGTTGCACGACGAAGGCGCCCTTCCGCGACTCGCCGCCCGACACCGCGCTCTGCACGACCATCGCCTCGATTCCGCGGTTCGCGAGTTCGCGTGCGAGTGCACTCGCCGCCGGTCGTGTGAGGTGGCCGCTGCGGACGACCCAGAAGGCTCCCTCTCTCGTCACGGTCGCATCTGGAATCATGCCGCGCACCTGTTCGACCAGCCGTCGCGCATTCGCCTCGACACTGAACGATCCGAGCTGGACGGCGAATCCGCCGCGAGCGATCACTGCCTCCATCGGAGGCAGTGCGATCTCTTCCTGTGCGACCATCACCGGCTCCCGCGTTACCGGCACGTCGGTCCCCGGCAGAGAGAAGTCGATCCCGACGATCACCGGCTCATCTCCGGTCACCACGACGGACTTCTCGAGAGCGTCCGAACGGAGAGCAACCGAGAGGACCGTGCGGGGAGCAGGTGTGACGCGAACTCGCCAGCTTCCCCGCCGAACGTGAGTGATGACGTAAAACCCGTCGAACGCTGTAGAGGTCTGTTTCACGACATTCCCCGCGGAATCGAGCAGTTCGATCGCCGCGCCGCCGACCTCCCGCCGCGTTCCGTTGCTGGTCGTGAAAACGGTCCCTTCGATCTCGGCGGTCTGGACGACCGGAACGTCGATGGTGATGCTCTTCCCCGGACGCGGCATCACCTTCACGCCGGCGACGTCGGGAACCCACTGCGGATCATCGAGCGTCCGGGCGTCAACCGCGAGATTTGTCGCCTGGTAGGGCATCAGCTCCGGCACGAAGACGATGCCGTTCTCCCCGCTCCTTTCCGGACGCCCGACACCATTGACCGTGATACCGACGCCAGGCAGTGGCTGATCGTTCGCATCGAACCGTCCGTCCTCGTTCAGATCGAGGAACAGACGTACCGAAGCGGCGCCAAAGCGTGCGCGTCCACGAGCGCTCGCATTCCAGGTTCCCGCTCGTGCATCGTTCCCGATACCGCTGTACAACTCGATATTGCCCACCAGGTCGCCGTCGCTCGTCCGCGAAGTCGTCGCGCCCGCCGCAAACGATCCGACGCTCTTGTCGAAGCCGACACTGTAGGTCGTATCATCGACGATGAGCGAGCGGCTCACGGAGGCAAAGACGCGATAGCCAGCGCCGAGCGATCGTTCGAGCACGATGTTCGTCGCAGTGAGAGACGAAGGCCCGAGTGCGTAGGCCAGCTCGCCACGAACACGCGTCCGCCGGATCGAGCGGCTGAGCTGCAGGCTGCCGGTGAGGCGTGAGACGTCCGCGGGCAGCGAAGAACCGCCCGTCATCGAGGTGAGGGCGAGCCGGTTGGTGATCGAGAGTCCCTTGTAGTTGCTGGAGAGACGATTGCGCCCAACGATGCGATGCGCGCCCGATTCGAAGCCCTGGCGCTCGACTTCCACACTGATTCCGATGCGAGGGAGGATCGAGGCCGGAATGGCCGTGTCGAGCCGGAGTCGATCGCGAGTCACGAGCTGGGCGAGGCTTCCCTGAAAGGCCTCGCTCACGAATCCTCTGCTGAGCTCCTGATGGCTGAACAGCAGATTCGCGCCGAGAATGCGCGTCTGCATCCCACCTTCCCAGGCGGTGCCTCCCGCATCGTCGCGTACTACGTCTCCGTAGGCGAACAGGCTGCCGCGGAATGCACGGAGGCCGGCCTTGGCATACTGACGCTCACCGTCAGGAGTCGGAAGCGAGGCGAGCTCCGCGCTCGCAGTCACATTGCGATTCAGCCCATAACTCAATGCGGCCGATGCACGCCGGTCGGTCTCGCTTCCCGCATTCGCAACGACGCGATAGTCGAAGCGGCCCGGAAGGGTTAGCGAGTCACCGAGCAGAAAGCGATGAACCTCCTCCCGTCGCTGCCCCTGCGGTCCGTAGAACACCAGCCGGAAGTAGTTCATCCCTACCAGGATCGGCACGTTGTCGAAGAAGTACTCCCCGTCGGGACCCGACTGCTGATAGTCGATCAGCGAATCGTTGTGATGGAGCTCGACATCCCAGCCGGCCGGCAGCGTTCCGCGGAAGGCGTGGCGGTCGAACTCGGATGCACGATTCAGCGGGCGGTTCGTCAACAGAACGCCCGGCAATGGCTGGCTCGTATTCGAGAGCAGCGAGCTCGCCGGGTGAATGACGTGGCCCAGTGCGACTTCCGTCGCACCCAGCCAGCCTCCGATCCCTGAATCCGGATCGCGACGCCGCAACGTGAGCCGGGCGGTGTCGACCAGCTCATCGTCGCCGCCGGCCAGATATCCCTCGGCGTCCATGAAGAGAAAGTCGCCGGTCGCGTACGTCGAGTGCGAGAAGGTCGTGTCGCGACCCGTTGAGATACGGAGCCTCTGGTCGACGAACGGGATGCTCATGAAACTGTAGGGTGTCGCCATCCGCGGATAGCCGGGATCGGCTGGCCCGAGGCGAAGACGGAAAAGACGAATGCGTCTCTCGCGGTCGAGACGCCGCTGCAACGGGAGTTGCTCGCGCGGACGCACCGTCAGGCGAAGGGCAAACAGGTCGATATCGAACGCGATCGGCAGCCACTCACCCAGCAGAGCACTGTCTACGTAAATGTCGTCGGTGTGAATGCGCACCAGTTCGGCGTTAAAGGTCCTCTGCCGCCCGCCAATGGTCACTTCACGACGTGCAACATCGAGATGAAAGGAGCGACTCTCATCGAGAACGAAACCACGGGCGATACCTTCGGAGGGACTCGTAGTGATGGCCACGCCGAGAAGATCGCTGACTGTTTGCAACGGAAGCAGCGTCCCTCCGGCGGCGCCTGCATAACCGGCAAGCGAATCCAGGAGAATGATCCGGTCGAGCATGACCTCGAGAAGACGAAGATCCTCCTCCTGCGGTTCAGTGAGCTGAAGTGCTGCCTGCTGCCCAGTGGCTGCCGATGCAAGGATCCCCATCAGGAGAACACCTGCGATTCGCACCCACCATCTATTAGTTTGTCGAGTCATCCGGTAGAAACCATTCCCTTGCGCGACGGCTTGATCGCCAGACGGCATCGACGGGAGATGGACCTTCAATGAAGGGGTCCACCCGGCACTCGAAAAAATACAGACTGGCTGACCGGGGCAAGCATCACTGATGCCACGCGGCAACCGCTCAGTCGTAATCTACGACGACACTGAACGTGGCAGCGTAGCGCCCCGGGACCTGGTCCTGGGCAACGACGACCGTCGCACCAACGCGCACCAGATGCCTGCCGCTGCTGTCGATCACCCCGCCGTTGGCAGGATCGCTCGTGAAATCCAACACAGTCAGCCGAGGGGTGGCTCCTGATTCGTGCAGCATGGCAACGGATTCCGGAAACGTAATCGCGTACGAAGCGTCGCGATCGCCGATGACCTCGAAAGCGGCGGCGCCGCCAGTATCGTGCGCGGCGAGCTGGATCGATCCCGCGGCGTCCCGTCCGCCCGCGGGCGACAGGACAACTGAACCACCAGTGCGTGCTGCGAACGAGCCGAAACGCAAATCCGAGACGCGGCTGATCCCGATCGGTTCCATCACCTCAGCGGTGGCTCTGGCGGTGGCATCCGCCGCGAATAAATCACCGATGAGAAACAACGCCACCAGGCAGCCGGCCGCAGCAGCGATCCGTCTCGATTGCATGCGCGCAGTCTAGTGCAGTGGCCGTCATAGTTTGTGGGTAGTCTTTGTTCCTTACAAACTCTGTCCTTTAGGCTCACCAGGCCTGTCATCCTGAGCGTAGCGTGAGGATCTGGGTGGGCGGGCGGTGCGATGCACGTGTTTGGCACCGCCCATCCGCCAGATCCCTCGCTACGCTCGGGATGACAGACAAGATGTCACCCCAGATGTCACCCCGAGCGGGAGGGTGGGCGGGCATGCGAGGGGCCTGGCAAGCTGCGTACTCCGTAACCCATTAGGGCATTGCGAGTGCGGCAACTTCGCCTTTCGTACTCGCCGCCGGTCAAACACTCAACGAAGCGGCAGCCGCGCCTCGGCTTCGAGCCGCCGAGGCTGATCCGGTCGCTCGGAAAAGCTGACGATCAACTCTCCCGAACTGAGGTCGCCCTCCGAATCGGTGACCGGCACGACGACTTTGCGAATCGCATTGGGCGTGTAGACGGCCATCCCGTTCGCACGTCCCACGACCCGTTCCGCGCCCCGCGAATTGCGATGGCGGATCGTGAGATCACCGTAGACCGATCGGGAACCTCCGCGGTTGATGGTGAACGCAACGGCGGCAGGCCCTTCGGCAGGACGGCGAAGCTCGAGTTCCGTCAGCGCAAGCGAAGCACCGGTCTGTCCGTGCCGGACGATGATCGGAATCGACGCGCCGTAGATCGGGGTGAGCCGTATGTCGATCGCATCGGTGCCACCTGAAGCGGGCGCTGACGTCGCGTCGGTCGATGGGAGCGCCTGGAACATCAGGTGTGCGCGGTACTCACCATCCGCCAGGCCTGCCGGCTTGCGCACCTGAAGGCGGACTGCCTGCGCGACTCCCGGCCGGAGGACCACCTGCCGCGGTGAGAAGCGAATCATCTCGTCGGCGAAATGCTCGTCCGCGCCCGGATCATCGACCGCCACGAAACTCCCACTCTCCGTCATCCGCCGGCGTACCAGCGAGATGCGATACGTCACCGTTTCGGTTCCCGAGTTGATCAGGTCGATCTGACCCGTGCGCTTCGTTCCCTCGAGCACGACGCGCGTCGGATGAATCATCAGTTCGCCCGCCGCCCAGGTGTCGACGGCAGTGAAGGCGATGATGACAGCGAGCAGGGACTGCAGTGTTCGTCTCATGGCTTGAATCTCCGGAGGTCGATAGAAACAGGCAACGAGGGGCAGAGTATTGCTCTCTGCCCCTCGTTCAAGAAACCGCTTCGTTTCTTAGTTGTAGTCGACGATGACGTCGAACGTGCCGCTGTAGCTGCCGGCCGCCTGGTTGTCGGCAACGTTCAGAGTAGCGCCGACATAGATGATCTCCGTTCCGTCGACGAGGTTGCCGGTCGACGTGCTTTCGAAGTCCGAGAGGTCCATCGTATTGGAGTCGCCGTCGCTCAGGACGATGACGCCATCCGCAGGCATGGTGACCGAGTAAGTCGCGGCCTCATCGCCCGTGACCGTGAACTGTGCGCGGGAGCCCGCGGCAAGGCCAACCGGGAGGAGAACGCCGCCGCTCTGAGTCCGCGCGCTACCATCCGCCGGAATGACGACAGTGCCTTCAGCGGCGACTGAGAAGCGGCCGAATGAAAGATCGGCATTCTTGGCGATGGCGATCGGCTGAATCACTTCTGCAGTGACGCCAGCTTCGGCGGTGGCGGTGGTCTGGTCGATGACCTGGGCCTCGGCCTGGTACGCGAAGATCATGGTGGAAACGACGATGGCGGAAAGGACGGAAGTTGTTTTTCTCATTTGACTATCTCTCTCTTGGTTAGTTGTTGGTTTGTGTTTCCCGGCTCTGACCTGCTGTTCATCGATTCAGTCCCTGGGGAGCGCGAAAAAATACAGAGGCTGCGAAAAGAATTGGATTGGGGGCGATGCATCCCGCCGGAGATACGCCGGGCGAGACGCCCGGGAGCGGGCGAGGACGCCCGCGGTACGGCGGGCGGGGACGCCCGCGCTACAAGTACCCAGGAACCCGAGGCACCGAGGAACTCCGAGGAACCCCGAGGAACCCCGAGGAACTCCGAGGAACCGAGGAACTCCCAGGAACCCGAGGCACCGAGGAACCGAGGAACTCCGAGGAACTCCGAGGAACCCCGAGGAACCCCGAGGAACCCGAGGAACTCCCAGGAACTCCGAG
>DASVLC010000190.1:0-12704 GCA_036385045.1 Thermoanaerobaculia bacterium
GGCTTCGCGGTCACGATCGCCCCTGCCGGTGGAGTGGGAGAGGTCAGAGGCCGGACCGAGGTGGTGTACGGCGCGATGGTCAACCACTACGATCCGTTCGGGAACGCTCCCGGCACGTATCTGCGCGATAGCCGGAAGGGAATTACGCTGAAGCAGGCAACAGACGATCTCATCGGCCAGATCGTCCAGGCCAGCCCGCATCTCCGCCGAGCCGGAAACTCCACCAGGCAGCTCAACCTCGATGGGAAGACAGCGCTGGCGATAGCCCTCCGAGGAACGAACCGCAATACAGGCCTGAACGAGCGGGTGACCGTCGTTACCCGCGCGCTGCCCGATGGGCACGTGATGTATTTCGTCTTCGTCACTCCCGAACAGGAAGCGGCGCGGTATGGTCCGCTATTGAACGCGATGCTCCAGTCGATCGACGTGGACGACACGCGGCATGCGCACTGAGCGCATCTAGTCCGGAATCTCCGGCTCGACGAGCTGTGCGAGCAGCGTGAGCGATTCCTGCCAGCCGAGGTAGCACGCCTCGGCTGGAATCACATCAGGGATACCTTCCTGCACGATGTCGATCTCCGTGCCGACCGATACCTGCTTCAATGTGATGGTGACGGTCATCTCACCCGGCAGGTTCGGATCATCGAACTTGTCGGTGTGGCGGATCCTCTCGTGCGGGATGAGTTCCAGATACTCGCCGCCGAACGAGTGGCTGCCGCCCGTGGTGAAGTTCGTGAACGACATCCGATAGCGACCGCCGACTCTCGCGTCGAGCTCATGAACCTTTCCGGTGAATCCGTTCGGCGGAAGCCACTTGGCCATCGCATCGGCGTCCAAAAAGGCTCGATACACTCTCTCCGGTTTCGATCGCAGAACACGGTGAAGTCGGACGGTACTGGGCATGATCATCTTCTCCTTCGTGCGGTATGGCCCACAGGATAACGCTGGCGCGGGTGTGCACCTGAACACAATGATGTGATCGCGTCCCGCAGGAGACGTACTCGCGACGCCACCCGTCCGTGCTACCTTGGCGCTGATGGCGGCACCCGACCCAGAAATCCAATCCGCGGTTCACTCCCTTATGGATGACTACCGTGAGCGCTGCCTCTGGTTTCTGCGTCCAGAGTACCGCCCGGAATCGCCGGAAGAAATCCTGCGGGTGCTCCGGTGGATTCGCACTCGGGGCGATCGTGAGGCGTTTCGCCGCGCGAAGGAGATCGAGTCATGGCTCTCACAGCGATCCAGCGGGACATCTGCCGCCTCCTAGCCGCGGAGCGGATTGCCTCCGGCGAGAGCTACGTCGCCGGAGGAGCGGCCTTGATCACGATGCTCGAAGCATCTCGCCGCTCACAGGATCTCGATCTGTTTCATGACACGGAAGAGGCTCTTCAGTCAACGTGGAGCGCTGATCGCAATGCACTGAACAGAGCCAGTTTCGCGCTCGAAGTCGTGCGTGAACGTCCCGCATTCATTGAAGCGGTAATCCGGCGTGGGGACGAGTCGGTGATTCTTCAATGGACTCATGACAGCGCCTTTCGATTCTTTCCTCTCGTCGAGCATCCCCTGCTCGGGCTGACGCTTCATCCGTTCGATCTCGCGACGAACAAGATCCTCGCGCTCGTCGGCCGCGTGGAGGCACGCGACTGGATCGACATCATCGCGTGCGACCGCTCCGTTCAGCCGCTCGGCTATCTCGTCTGGGCCGCGAGCGGAAAGGACCCCGGACTGACCCCCGACCTCGTTCTCGAACAGGCAGGACGCTCGGCACGCTACTCGGCTTCCGAGATCGAGGCGCTCGATTTCGACGGCGAGCCGCCCGACCCCGCGGTGCTTTCCAGGCAATGGAAGGCGATGCTCGCAACCTCCGCGACCCTGGTCGATCTCCTGCCACCCGACCGTCTCGGGACATGCGTGCTCTGCGATGGAGATCTGTTTCTGGGAGATGCGGACTCTCTTCGCGATGCGTTGGCGGCGGGATCCCTCACATTTCACGCCGGTTCAATTCGTGGCGCGCTTCCGCGAATCGTGCGCTGAGGCCGTCGGCTCACAGCCCGCGTACGCGCGATGCGGGGCCGCCGCGTTTCGAACCAGGCGACGCGCGCGCCAGTCACTCAGGTTCCACGTGCGCCAGCCGCCACGGCGTTCTCCCTCCCATCGCTCCTCGAGCATTCGGGCGACACCGCAGCGCTCCTCCTCGGGCAGCCTGTCGAGGCGCGCGAGGAGCGTCGGAACCGCGTCGGCGCTGAGCGTGCGCAGATACCGGCCATCGATCTCGGTGGCGACGACGGCACGATCGATGTTTCGTCGGACGATCAAGGCGTGCGGATTCAGTGAGTGCAGCACAACGACGCAGACAAGACCTGTGACGATGCTGGCAAAGGCGAACGTTTCGCGTCTGCCGCGCAGGACCGTGAGCACCAGCCAGACGAGAACGGCCGTGAGCCAGACGATGAAAGCGCTGACATACAGACGCAGCTCGGTCAGACCGTATGCAGTCTCGTACAGCCGCATGCGATAGGCGGCGGAGGCGATCACGCCGATGAGCAGGACGACCAGCACGAGCATCGTCGCTCGCAACACCCCGTAGGCACGCTGCCTCTCGCGGGTGACGAGCCAGTCTGCGAGGAGCAGAATTGGAACGACGAGCGCCGCCGCCACTACGAGCTCGAAGAACCCTCGACGTGCGTACTCCGCGTAGGTCAGACCCGGCGTTACTTCGATGAGTGCTGCGCCACCGAAGAGGTACCGTAACTGCACGACCATGAACACGGCGAACATCACGTTCAGAAGAGTGAGTGCGATCGATACTTCCGGCGCGGGCATCGACGGCTTCGGCACGCGGAGCGAGTCGGTGATCCCGTCGTCGTGAATCAAAAGCGTGCGAAGGTATCCCGCCGTCAGCCAGGCGATCACCGCGGTGAAGACAACGTGTTCGATAAGGCGCTCGAGGTCGATCAGAAAGATCTCACGGATGAGTCGCGCGAACA
Source organism: Thermoanaerobaculia bacterium (assembly GCA_036385045.1). GTDB lineage: Bacteria > Acidobacteriota > Thermoanaerobaculia > Gp7-AA8 > Gp7-AA8 > QHVT01. The sequence goes on from DASVLC010000190.1 coordinate 2,988, forward strand.
GAGGATCCGCCGACATCAGGAGGGCCGTCAGCACGAGCAGAGCCGGCAGCGCCATCAGCGTGCCGCGCACGGCCGTCCGCAACCACCGGGCACCTGTGGAGGGAGCGGGCGTACCGCGGCCCCAGGCGAGCGGCCCGGCAACGCAGAGAAACGCCATTCTGAATCCTGCAACCACCACCTCACTGACATGCGCACCGACCGCCCACGCCGACGTAGCACGACCGGCTGCGAGTCCAAGCAGCAACAGGGAGGAGAGGAAGCTGATGGCGGCCAGTGAATCGGCGTCACGCAGCATCAGCGGAAGTGAGAATCCGACCGCGGCACCGAGCAGCCATCGTGTCTCCCGAGACACCGGATCCGCTCGATTCCGCAGCAGCACGACGATTGCTACGACACCGGCGATCGCCCAGAGCACGACGTTCACTCCCGGTCGACCGTCGACACGCACGAGCGCGTCGGCCAGCAGACCGAGGCCCAGTGCCGCGAGCATCGCGGCTCGTCGCTGTTCTGTTCGGGAGGTCATGACGCCACCGCCGCGGTGGAGCTGAGGTTCTCCAGCCCTCCGAATCGGCGCTGCCGCCGGCCGAGCTCCTCGATCGCCGCAGCCAGTGCGGCGCCATCGAAGTCAGGCCATGCCAGCTGGGTGAAGTAGAGCTCGGCATAGGCGCTCTCCCACAGCATGAAATCGCTCAGTCGCTGTTCCCCGCCTGTGCGGATAAGGAGGTCGACATCCGGTACGGGCGGGTCGGCGGCGGAGTCGAGGTACAGCCCGAGCTCGGCTCGATTGCGGGGCGCATGTCTCGCTGCTCGGACGATCGCATCGCGCGACGAGTAGTCGATCGCCAGCCGAAGACGAAGTACGCCGCCACTAGCCGTCGCGCGCTCAGTCGCTTCGATGGCTTCCAGCACCCGCGCCGGCAAACGATCACGCCTGCCGGTCACCTCGACCCGAACGCCCTTCTCGACGCAGGCTCCGACCTCCGCTCGGAGGAAGCTCTCCAGCAGCCGCAGCAGCGCATCCACTTCGGTGCGTGGGCGCTTCCAGTTGTCAGACGAGAATGCGTAGAGCGTCAGCACGCCGATCCCGAGCGATGGAGCGGCTTCGACTGCGCGACGGACCGCGGAGGCGCCTGCGCGATGACCCGCGGTTCGCGCCAGACCGCGTGCCTGCGCCCAGCGTCCGTTGCCATCCATGATGATGGCGACGTGCAGTCCGCTGGCGCGAGGCTCCTCCTTTATCCGGCTGGCTCGCTCGGCCGTGTGTTCTTTCTCCGACATCAGCGTCCTCCCGCGCTTTCACTCAGTCGCGTGAATCGGATGTTGCGGAGCAGAGGGTTGCTGTAGTCGAAGCCCTTCACCTTTCCGGCGGCGTCACGGCGAAAGCGGACGATCATCATTCCGCGCTGGAACGCGTCACGCTCGACCGCTCTGAGCTCCAGGACCTTATCTGGTGCGTCGTTGAGACGGATCGACAAGCCGTCTTTGATTGACGCCACGTCGATGACCGCTTTCAGTTCGTCGCTTTCATAGCGTCCGGTGAGCACCTTCATCTCTTCGACGGTGTGCACGTGCGGTCGCGCGCGGCGATAGCGTTCCGTGTTCCCGTCCATCGACTTCAGCTCGATTTCGTTCTGCGAGCGAAAGTGCAGTTCGAACTCGTCGCCCGATCGAAACGAGAGCTGACCGGTGGGATTGCGGAAACGGTCTTCATTGACCGGCTGCAGAGCCGGTCCGCCGGCGACCCGGATGCGACCGGCGTCTGCAATCAGACGCAGCGGCTCGTCGTTCGCTTCGTTGAAGAACAGGCCGGTCCTGTTGTTCAGGTCCGGGATCGCGATTGCTTCCGGCCTGTCGCTCTTTGAATCCTCTCGGTTTCTGCCCGTATAGAGATCGACGATGCGGCGCGCGAAGGCAATCCGGTCAGTTCCGTCGCCCGAGTTGCAGAGGATGGCGATCGATAGCTCGTCCTCCGGAAAGCGGGCCAGCAGAGCCTTGTAGCCGGCCGCACTGCCGCTGTGCCATAGGACTTTGGTGTCAGTACCTGCATCAAGAAAAAGACCGCGGCCGTAGGTGAGTCTTTTGCCGTTGTTGAGAACGGCCGGCTCTTCGAGCTTCATCGATACGAGCGCTCCGAGACGCTTGCTGGTCAGCGCGTCATTCCAGAGGAGGAGATCGCTCGATGTGCTGAACACCGCCCCGCCGCCACGATCTTTGTCGAGAAGCATATCGAGCTTCCAGCTGCCTGCTTTCCGGTCGTATCCGAGGGCGCGGTTCCGGATGACCTCGCGCGTGTCGCTGCTGTAGAAGGTCGACTTCATGCCGAGCGCCTCGAACAGGCGCTTTCGTGAGAACTCGGCGAACGTGGTGCCGCTCACGCGGGCCACAATCTCCTTCGCGAGCACGTAGCCGCTGTTCGAATAGGAGAACTCCTCTCCAGGGACGGAGTTGAGCCCTCGCTGACGAAGAATCATCGACAGCGCTTCGACGCTTCCCTCTGTGAACATCAGCAGGCCGGTCCAGTCGCGAAGCCCGGAGGTGTGCGTGAGCAGATGGTCGACCGTGATTGTGTGACCGTAGTCCGGCAGCTCCGGCATGTACTTGCGTACGTCATCGGAGAGCGCGAGACGGCCGTCGTCGACGAGCAGCAGGACGGCGGCTGCGACGAACTGCTTCTGGAGCGAACCGATATCGAAGACTGAATCGGGATTGAGTGGAACCGTGCGCTCGAGGTCGGCCGCGCCGTACGCGCGTCTGGCGACGAGCTTCCCTTCATGCGAAACGGCGACCGTGCAGCCGGGTGAATCGGATGTCGCCCAACTGAAGATGGGGTCGATGCCGGCCGCCTTATCGTCTGGGTGTGCCGGGGTGCCCAGAAGGAGTGCTGCAGCTACGATCCATACGAGTCTGAACATTCGGATCTCCTGATGATTGTGTGTGAAGAACTTTGTATGGCAAAGTTAAAGACGTGAGTTCGGCCTGCGTGTGTAGTCCATTCATTCATCGAATCAGGCTCGCGTCGCTGCGATCAGCGCTTCCATGTGCGCGAGATAGCGCTCGAGCGCACGTCGTCCCTGCGGGGTGATCCTGTACTCGGTGTGCGGAGTACGTCCGACGAAGCTCTTCCTGCAGGAGAGATACCCCGCCTCCTCGAGCTTTCGTGCGTGCACGCTCACGTTGCCGTCGGTCGTCTTCAGGAGATCGCGAAGTTCGGTGAAGCCGAGTGACTGGTTCACGGCAAGGGCACTGATGATTCCGAGACGGAGCCGTTCGTGTATCAACCGGTCGAGATCGACTGTCTTTTCGACGGCGCTCTCGACGGCCGTGACATGAAGTGCGGGCGGTTCGGTTGCAGCCTTTGCAGAAGCTCGTTTAGCCACCATGGTTCCTCGCGATGATGGTTCCGAAGACGATATGGAGCCCGCCGAAGCCGATGCCGAGACAGACCTCGCCGACGACCGGAGAGCTGAAGAGTGCGATCGTCCCCAGAAAGAGGAAGAGAACCCCTGTGAGCGGGACGATCCGGACCGAGAATGTTCCACCCGCAACCACGGCTGCCCCATAGAGCAGGAGCCAGAGTCCCGGAAGAAGGTCAAACAAGGCAGCACGGTAGAGAGCGACCGTCAGCAGAATGCCGGCGAGAACGGCCGGTGAGAAACTGAGGGCGAACTGCCGGGCGGGTCTCGAGAAGAACGGTACGCCGAACTGGCGCGACTTGATGAGAATGGAGAGGATACCGACGATGGTCGCAACGGCAGCCGCGGCAAGCCAGGCGAGGAGCCACTCGGCCGGGGTCGGTTGCGCCGGCGCGATCACGGCGGCGGCGAGCCCTGCGAGACCCATGACCACCGCACCCCATCCCGGGACGGCGGTGAAAGAGCCGGCCCGCTCCATCGCGTCGCGGATGTAGCCGAGGCTTTCGGCTGCATGTTCGTCGATTCTGCGAGGTTCCGCCATGGCTCGCAATCTACGTCAAAGTACTTTGCACTGTCAAGCTATTACCACGGAATGTGCGGCTTCAGCATCCCGGAAGACCCCGATTTCGCTATGCATTTACGGCGAACCTGCCTTACCATCACGCTCGGGTCCGCAATGAATAACCTCGAAGCGTTGTGCGAAGAGATCGCGCGTGCATTCGACGCACCGATCGCGTGGATCGGTTTTCTCTCCGACCATGGTGAGGAGATCGCCGGCGCGTGGGGCTCGAAGGCGAACCACGTGTCTTTGGAGAAGTCGCTCGCAACGCGAATCGCGGACGAGCGCGAGCCGGTCGTGGTCACCGACGTATCGAGGGATCCGCGATTCTCGGGGCATCCTCTGGTCACCGCATCGCCCGGCATCCGTTTTTACGCTGCGGCACCCATCCTGGACAGCGAGGCGCACTTTCTCGGAGCGATCTCGGTCGCCGACCGGACCGCTCGCAATGCCACTCCGGCGCAGCTCGCAGTTCTTCGCCTCGCCGCCCGGTCCGTCATGGCGGAAATTGCAAGCCGGGAGCTTCTTCTCGAGTCGAGCGAACGCTTTCGCGAGTTCTTCGAGCAGAGCGGCGACTTCGTGGTGAGCATCGCTCCCGGAGGCAGGCTCCTTCACGCGAACGAGACAGCGCTGACGACTCTCGGCATCGCGTGCGGAGCCTCGCTCCTCGACGCCGCCGCTCCGGATCATGCAGACGATCTGCGTGCCGCGATTGACAGCGTCTTCGAGACCGGCTCACTCACACGGATCGAGACCGTTTTCATCAATACGAATGGCGACCAGATCACGCTCGAGGGAACGCTCCGCCCGAAGATCTCCGGAGCTCAGCCTGTGCTCGCTCGCGCCATTCTGCGCGACGTGACCGACCGGAAGCACTTCGAATCGCAGCTCTCCTCGGCACGCGATGCCGCGCTCGAGGCTGCACGCGTCAAAACGCAGTTCCTTTCGAACGTCAGTCACGAGATTCGAACGCCGATGAACGGCATCACGGGAATGATCGACCTGCTGCTCTCGACACAACTCGATGCCGAGCAGCAAGACTACCTCCACCAGGCTCGAAGCGGCGCGGAACAGCTCCTGTCGATCGTTCACAACATCCTGTACATCTCGAACGTCGAGGGCGCTTCACTGGACGCCGCGCTTGTCGATTTCGATCTCCATCGAACGATGCAACGCATCGTCGACGTCATCAGTGTGGAGGCTCTTGGGAAAGATATAGAGGTCTCGTTCGTCAGCGATCCGGCTCTTCCTCTCGTCTGCCGGGGCAACCGTTCGAAACTGCAGAGGATCGTCACGAATCTACTCGAGAACGCGGTGAAGTTCACCTCGCATGGATCGGTCTCGCTTCATGTGGCTCTCGAGCGGGAGACCGACACGCACCACGTCATCCGCTTCGAAGTGCGTGACACGGGGATCGGAATCGCCGATGAGGATCGGCTCCTTCTCTTCGAACGGTTCATGCAGCTCGATGCCGGGGCCACCCGTCGCTTCGCCGGCGCCGGACTCGGTCTGGCAACGGCGCGCCATCTCGTCGAAACGCTCGGTGGGATCATGGACGTCGAAAGTGCGCCTGGCAAGGGATCGACGTTCTGGCTGACGATTCCCTTCCCCAAGGTACGCGATGGCCTCCGCCCCGTCACGACATCCGACCTCGATCTCAAAGGGATGCGCGTGCTGGTGCTCGATGCGCTACCGACGAGTCGGCGGCTCCTCACCCACTACCTCGAGAGCGCCTGGCAGATGCGTGTCGACGTAGCCGAGGGGCTGCCCACTGCCATGCAGATGCTTCGAGAGGCTACAGGGGATCCGTACCGTATCTTCTTCTTCGACCGGCTTCAGGATCCCGATCCTCTCCCGCTCCTCGAGCAGTTGCGTGAGGATCCCACGATCACTCTTCCCGGACTCGTGCTTCTCACGAACATCGGCTCGCCCCTCGACATTGACGCGATGCGGGCCGCCGGTATCCGGGCGCACGTGTCGAAGCCGCTGGGTCAGCATGAGCTTTTCGAGGCGATCTCAGTGGCCGTCTCACACGATGCGATCTCGTTCGCACGGCCGGTGATGACTGCGGAGGCGACTCCGCCGCCACTCGCGCTGACGGATGTAGATCGCGGCTCCATTCGAATCCTGCTCGCTGAGGACAACTTTCTCAACATGAAGTTGACGATGAGCCAGCTCCAGAAGCTCGGATTCCGTGCAGATTCCGTCGCCAACGGGAAGGAACTGCTCGATGTCCTCACTCAAAAGAACTACAACGTCGTTCTGATGGACTGCCAGATGCCGATCATGGACGGCTACGCAGCGACAATCGAGATTCGGCGACGCGAGTCTCTGATCGGCGCGCGCCACTACATCATCGCCATGACGGCGAATGCGCTCGAAGGCGATCGAGAGCGCTGCCTTGCAGCCGGGATGGACGACTATCTGGCGAAGCCGACCCGCCTGGACGATCTGGAACGCGCGATTCTGACGTGGGCGGGTCGCATCGAAACAGGATCATGACCACATCGGACGAACGCATAATGTCCCTCCCGGTCATGCTTACCTCGACGCAATTCCGCTTACGATCCGCGATAGGGATGAGGGATCTGCCGTGAAACGCGACCGGCGTGGCAGGCGGACCCTCCGCCCTGGCCTGCTCGCCAGAATGGCGCGCAGGCGAGCCGATGATGCACTGCGTTTGAGCGCGGAACGGTACGCGCTCGCAGCCAAGGGATCGAATGACGGTCTCTGGGACTGGAATCTCACGACCGGCGAGATCTACTTCTCCGAACGCTGGAAGGCGATGCTCGGATTCGAAGATCACGAGCTACCGAACGCCGTCGACTCCTGGTTCGGACGCGTCCATCCCGATGATCGGCCGGAGCTCGAAGCGCTGCTCAGCCTGCACCTCGAGGGACAGACCCCTCACCTGGAGGCGGAGTACCGGATCTGCGACGAGTCGGGAGCGTATCGCTGGATGATTGGCCGCGGGATGGCCGTGCGGCATCCGGACGGCCGCGCGTACAGGATTGCCGGATCGCAGACCGATGTCAGCGAGCGCAAGATGGCGGTCGCGGAGCTGATTCAGAACGCTTTCCATGATGCTCTGACCGGCTTGCCAAACCGGCTTCTTTTCATGGATCGGCTCACGTCCGCGGCAAACCGCGCGCACAGAAAGCCGGGCTCGCTCTTCGCCGTTCTATTCATCGACCTCGACCGCTTCAAGTCAGTCAACGATACGTTCGGGCACGCGGCAGGTGACGCAGTGCTCATCACGATTGCGCAACGGCTCGAGGCCTCCTTGCGGCCGGGAGACACGGTCGCGCGGCTCGGAGGCGACGAATTCACCATCCTCATCGAGGAGCTGGCCGATTCGGCCGACGCCGTGCGCATCGCTGAACGCATCGGTAGCGAGACTGCCGCTCCGATGACTTTCGGCGAACATGAAATCGCCACGACTGCCAGCATCGGGGTCGCGGTCAACACCAACGGTGCCGACCGCGCCGAGGATCTGCTTCGCGACGCCGACATGGCAATGTACCGCGCCAAAAAGCTGGGAAAAGCGCGGTATGAGGTCTGCGATCACGACATGCATGAGCGGGCACATGAGATCCTCAGTCTCGAGCGCGATCTGCGTTACGCGATCGAACGTGATCAGCTTCACGTGGTCTACCAGCCGATCGTCTCGATCCCGACGGGGAAGGTCGCAGGATTCGAGGCTCTGACCCGCTGGGATCACCCTTCGCGCGGGGCGGTCGATGCCTCGGTCTTCATTCCGATGGCGGAGCGTGGAGGATTCGTTCGTGCGATCGGGAACTGGATGCGCCGCGAAGCCTTTCTCACTGTCGCGCGGTGGCATTCCCGATTTCCAAATGGGGGCAATCCCTTTCTCACCGTCAACGTCTCCGGCGAAGAGCTCGCTCAGGCAGACTTTCCGATCAAACTGATCGAGGCGGTCGAAGAGTCACGCATCGATCCGGCCTGCATCCGGCTCGAGGTAACCGAAACCGCCATCATTCGGAACCTCGAAGGAGCCGCCAACGCGATGCAACTCCTGGCGTCGAATAAGATCCGCTTTGCGATCGACGACTTCGGGACCGGCTACTCGTCGTTTACGTACCTCCAGCGCTTTCCGATCGATACACTCAAAATCGACCGCACGTTCGTCAGCGGGATGCTCGAGAGCGAAGAAAGCTTCCGGATCGTCGAGATGATCGTTCTCCTGGCGAACGTGCTCAAGAAAGCGTCCGTTGCAGAGGGGGTGGAAACCGCCGAGCAGCTGGACGCCCTCAGGACCCTCGGCTGCGGGCACGCACAGGGGTTCCTTTTCTCCCAAGGCGTCTCGGCAAGCCGGATCGAAGCCGCACTCGAAGACGGCAACTCGTGGGAACACCTCGTGCGTTGAAATGCGACGACCCGTGGCTAGCCGATCTTCGCTGTGCACGGCAACAGAAGCGCGCAGGCGACGAGGAGTGTCGCCTGCGCGTGGTCACTGCTGACGATCAGATCAGCCCTTCGCGCCCCGTGCCTGCTCGAGCAGATCGTAGCGATCGAGATTCATGACTCTGTTCCAGGCGGCGACGAAGTCACGGACGAACTTTTCCTTCGCATCATCGCCCGCGTAGACCTCTGCGAGTGCGCGGAGCTGCGAGTGTGCGCCAAAAACGAGATCCGCCGCCGTGGCGGTCCATCTCACGTCGCCATTCGAACGGTCCCGTCCCTCGTAGACGCTTGCATCCGAAGCCGATGGTCTCCACGCCACCTTCATGTCGAGCAGGTTGACGAAGAAATCGTTGGTCAGCGTCTCGGGCTTCTCGGTGAAGACGCCGTGCTTCGAATTCCCGTGATTGGCATTCAGAGCGCGCATTCCGCCGACGAGAACCGTCATCTGCGGTGCGGTCAGTTTCAGAAGGTTGGCGCGGTCCAGCAGACGGGTCTCCGGCGAGAGAGGATCTCCCGCCCGAACGTAGTTGCGGAAGCCGTCGCCTTCCGGTTCGAGCACGTCGAACGTCTCCACGTCGGTCTGTTCCTGCGACGCATCCGTGCGTCCGGGGGCGAACGGAACGGTGATGTCAGAGCCAGCGTTCCGGGCGGCCTTTTCGACCGCTGCGCAGCCGCCGAGAACGATCAAGTCTGCAAGCGAGACCTTCTTACCCCCATTGTTGAAGTCCTTCTGAACCTTCTCGAGCCCCTCGAGGACCTTCGCGAGCCGCTTCGGCTCATTCGCCTCCCAATCCTTCTGCGGCGCAAGGCGAATCCGCGCTCCGTTTGCACCGCCGCGCTTGTCGGTGGCGCGGAAGCTCGCGGCCGCGTTCCATGCGGTCGAAACGAGGTCCGGGATCGAAAGGCCCGAGTCCAGAATCTTCTTCTTGAGAGACGTGACGTCGTCAGCGTTAATGAGCTCGTGATCGACCGGCGGAACGGGATCCTGCCAGAGCTGCGGCTCCGGCACCCAGGGGCCGAGGTAGCGAGGGAGAGGACCCATGTCGCGGTGAAGCAGCTTGAACCACGCCTTTGCGAAGGCGTCCGCGAGCTGGTCCGGATTCTCATGGAATCGCTTCGCGATCGGCCCATAGATCGGATCCATCCTCATCGACAGGTCAGTGGTCAGCATCATCGGTGCATGCCGCTTGGACGGATCGTGCGCGTCAGGCACGGTTCCCTGTGCCTCAGGGTTCTTCGGAGTCCACTGCTTCGCACCGGCGGGACTCTCGGTCAGTTCCCATTCGTACTTGAACAGGTTCTCGAGAAAACCGTTGTCCC
>DASVLC010000191.1:0-5319 GCA_036385045.1 Thermoanaerobaculia bacterium
GCCCGGGCGCTCCGGTAACCGATACGACGACCTCCTCCTCCCCGATTCCGAGAGTCTGCCGCGCCTCCTCACGCGAAGGCCCGTCGTAGTCGGTTGCATAGCAAGAGGGATACTGCTCAAACTGGTGCCGCGCGCTCAAACCAGCGTAGGCGCGCTGCAGGGGAATCCGTACCTCGTCGGTGATGATCGTAAAGGCACTCCGTCGCATCGCCCACCGCACGATCGGCTTCCAATAGTGTGTCGCGGCGCCCTGATACCCACCGAGGTAGATTTCGTCGCAGGCGGTCACTACCGGGCGTCCCGCCACCGAGGCAAGAGTTCCGGCGAACGCCATGGGGAGGTCGGCGGTACCAAGAAACAGATCGTAGCCCCGCCACCTGCCGCGGCGCAGGTTTGACTGCAGCCAGCTGCGGCGATATTCGACATCCAGGCGCCGGACCCGTTCGTCATAAAGATCCTGGGGAAGACAGCCGGCGGGAGCGAAGATGTCGACCGCGAAACCCGCCCCGAGTAGCGCGCGGATGATGCCGTCATCGAAGGGCCGGCCATAGTGGTCGGCTCGAAGTTCGAAGTACGCGGCGCGCCTCAGGATCATACGTGGCCCATCACACGGGAGGAGGCCGGATCGACCGCCGGCATCAGCTCGTTCCGCCGGAACAGCATGTCCGTCTCCACGAGAGTCAGATTGCCACGATGCCAGGCGCGCATCGCGATGAGGTGAAAGCCGTGCGCGTCGAGAAATTCATGCACGTGTGTGAAGCGCGGCGCTCCCTGGTAAAGCGCCCGGATCCCCGCCTCGACGAAGATGTAGTCGGTCCTCGCCAACGACTCCACCGCCCCCTCCAGCACTTCGATCTCGTAACCCTGAACGTCGATCTTCATCAGATAGATTGAGGCGATCGCCTCTTTGCGAACATAGTCGTCCAGCGGAATGACTTCCACGGAACGAGTCGTGATCGGTCCGGTGTGATAGTCGATCTCGCGCCAGGTCTCCTCCTCCGGCAACAGAAACGAGCTCGAGACTCGAGAACTCTCCATGACATTGAACTCCAGTCGAGAGCGGCTCCGACCGAGACCGATATGATTGATCGTGACATCCCTGCCGCCGTACAACTCCTCACTCCGCGCGCACGCCTCCGCGTCGGCGTCGAACGCGTGGACGGTCGCCTCGGGACACCAGTCTTTCCAGCAATGAAAAAACCATCCGTGGTGCGAGCCGGCATCGATGATCACGTGCGGGCGGTAGACGGGTCCGATCGGGGCGAGGATCCGCCAGTCATCGTGCAGACGTGTCAGGGGGATCCCCAGCCGCTTCTTGATCGCCACCTTCAGGCTGGGAGGAACGAGTCTGCGCGCGATGTTCAGTGGGCCCATGGTCGGTACATTGTACGAACCTGCGAGGCCCGGTATCGTGCACTCGGTGGAAGCAGGTCTCGTTACGACGATCATCCCGGTCTACAACCGGCCGGTCATGCTGCGACAGGCAGTCGCGAGCGTACTGGCTCAAACGTACCGTCCTATCGAAATCCTCATCGTCGATGACGGATCGACGGACGAGACAGCGACGGTGGCAGACGCTCTCGAATCGGATCACGCCGAGATACGGGTCATCCATCAGCAGAACCGCGGGGTGGGGCTTGCCCGTGAGGCGGGGAGGCTGGCAGCCACGGGTGAGTTCATCCAGCATCTCGACAGCGATGACCTGCTCGAGCCATGCAAGTTCGAGCTTCAGGTCAAGGGTCTCAGAGCGCATCCGGAATGCGGAGTTTCCTACGGGTGGACACGGATCCGCCTTCCGGACGGCTCGTTACTCGCTCAGCCCGGGCGTCGCACCGGAGAGAGAATCGCCACGATGTTTCCCGCCATGCTGAGAGAACGGTTCTGGCACACGCCGACACCGCTTTACCGGGCGGAGCTCGTACGCGCAGCGGGACCCTGGCTCGCAATCAACGCGGAGGAGGACTGGGAGTTCGACGCACGGATCGCGTCGCGGGGTGTTCGGCTGCACTACTGCCCGGAGTGGCTCTGCGAGTTCCGGCATCACGATGCCGAGCGCCTCTCGGGTCGCGGGCTCGTGCCCCGAGCGCTGCGCGACCGTGCCGAAGCACACATCCGGATTCTCGCTCACGCACGGCACGCAGAAATCGCGTGCGAGGCGCCTGAGATGCGACACTACGTGCGTGAACTGTTCCTACTCGGTCGCCAGTGCGGCGCGGCCGGGCTGGCCGATGAATCGCGACGGCTCATCGAAGCCGCACGTTCGGTCGATGACGCTACCGATATCCGCGTCTATTCGATCGCTGCAGGAGTGATCGGCTGGACCGTGATGGGCCGTCTCGCCGACTGGCTCGACCGGAGACGATCGTGAGACTCCCCGAGGATCGTTGAGATGGTCGAACTGTCAATCGTGATGCCTGTCTACAACGGCGAAAGCCAATTGAACTCTACGCTCGCGTCGATCACATCGCAGACGTTCAACAACTTCGAGCTGATCGTCGTCGATGACGGATCAACCGATGGTTCAGCCGTCATCCTTTCGGAGGCTGCGCGCCACGATCCGAGAATTCGTGTCATCCACCAACCAAATAGCGGTATCACGCGGGCGCTGATCCGCGGCTGCAGCGAAGCGGAAGCGGCTGTGATCGCGCGTCATGACTGCGGCGACCGTTCCATGCCCGAGCGATTCGTGCATCAGTTCGAGCTACTCTCACGCGGGCATGTGCTCGTTGCGAGCGCCACACGTTTCGTCGAACCGGCGGGACTTCTGCTCTATGACGCCCGCGGTGACGGAGAGACAATCCGCCGGAGCCTTCTCGGCGACCCCGCAGGGTCGATCCGCGGCATTCCGCACCATGGCTCCGCGATGTTCAGGCGTGAAACATACCGCGCCGCAGGCAGCTACCGTTCTCAGTTCCACCTGGCTCAGGACCTCGATCTCTGGATCCGGATGGCGCGCCTCGGCACGATCGGCGTGACGACCGAGATCCTCTACGAAGCGACCGTCGACGAGAAGAGTCTGAGCGGGACGAGTCGTTCGGAACAAATTCGGCTCACCGCGATTGCGACGGCACTGCGAGAAGGCGGCGACGAAGCGGTCCTGCTCGAGGCGGCGAGTCGCATCCGCCCCGCAGCCCGATCGAGTTCGCGTGAGGCGGCAGCTCTCTACTTCATCGGCAAGTGCCTTCTTCCACGGAATCCGACCGAGGGACAACGCTACCTCCGCTCCGCTCTCGAGCGCGACCCGTTTCACCTCAATGCACGTTTGTCACTCTGGTGGACCACTCTGCGAAGCATCGGTCGAGGATGACAGCGGACCACGTCACGCCATTCTGCGAATCACGTCTGCGATCTGATCTCCGATTGCCCGCCACTCGTAACGCGGAAGCACAGAAGCAACCGACCTCGACGCGAGTTGCAGTCGCAGCGTTTCGTCCTCCGCGAGCCGCGTGATTGCCTCAGCGAGCGCTGATGGATCGGCCGGACCGACCAGCAGACCATTCTCTTCGTGTTTGACGACCTCCGGTATGCCATCGACGCGAGTCCCTATGACCGGCAGGCCACTGGCCAACGCTTCGAGAATCACCAGCGCAAACGGCTCGTTCAACGCAGGCGTACAGAAGACGTCGTACGAGGAGTACAACGCACCCATCCGACTCCGCTCGACGAGCCCCAGGAGTCTGACGGCGGGCTTCAAGCCAAGGCTGTCGATTCGCCCGCGAAGTTGGTGCTCGAGCGGCCCGCCACCGGCGATATCCAGCCGGTAGTCGACACTCAAAAGTGCGCAAGCATCCAACAGGTGATCGATTCCTTTCTCCAACGAGAGCCGCCCGACATTCAGTATGCGTAGAGGCTCTCCTGGGGACCGTGGTGAGGGTTGAACAGGCGGGCCGAGACCAATATCGGAAGGATCGATCCCGTTGGGCACGACTTCGATCCTGGGCGCTCCACGTGTGCGGATCCCTCGCCCCATCGTCTCGGAGAGCGAGAAGACGACCGGTGCCGCCCGATACGCGCGCGGGGTGACCCATCGGTAGAAAGCGGTCAGCCGCGCGTCGTAAGTTCCCCGAGGTCGTTCGAAAATGTCACCGTGCACGAAGAAGCCATAGGGCACACGATGGCGGGAAGCGAGCGGCTGCATCCCGAACCATGCGACGCTGTGGGCATGAGCGAGCATAAAGTCGAGCGGATCCCTTGCTTGAAGCTCGAGCAGCGCGCGGCCAGAGGCACGCGCGAACATGTAGTCGTCAGGCACGTGCCGGAAGCGGCGGAGAACATTGAGGTCGCGGAGGGTGACGAGCAGGCGGGCGGAGGCCCACGGCGTCTCATCGGGAAACGATTCGGAGATGAGCGTGACTCGGAAGTGCCTGGCGAGCTCCCTCGCCTGCCGCAATGCAACGGCCGCTACACTTCCCGATCCACCCAGAGCTCGACAGATGACCGCGACGTGCACAGGTTCAGTCTACGTCGGGTCCGGCCGGGCTAGAATCCCCCTGTGCAGAACTTTGCGATGATCGGTGTCGCCGGCTTCGTCGCGCCCCGGCATCTCGATGCCATCCGCGACACCGGGAACCTCCTCGTGGCCGCGACCGATCCGAATGACTCGGTCGGCATCCTCGATCGCTACTCGTTCGACGTTCGGTTCTTTCGCGAGATCGAACGCTTCGACCGCTTCCTCGAGAAGGCCCGAAGGGGCACCGAGGAAGGACGCATCGACTACGTGTCGGTCTGCTCGCCGAACTACCTGCACGACGCCCACGTCCGCCTCGCACTTCGCGTTGGAGCACATGCGATCTGCGAGAAGCCGCTCGTGATCAATCCGTGGAATCTCGACGCGCTGCAGGAGCTCGAGCGCGAGACAGGACGTCAGATCTACACCGTTTTGCAGCTGCGGCATCACCCCGTGCTCGTGCAGCTTCGCGATGACCTGAACCGTCCCGGCGGGCGCCGCCACCAGGTCCGCCTGACTTATGTGACGGCCCGCGGCCCGTGGTACGACGTCTCGTGGAAAGGCGCCGAGGAGCGGTCAGGCGGCGTAGCTACGAACATCGGCATTCACTTTTTCGATCTTCTACTCTGGCTCTTCGGCACCGCCCGTCGCTGCGAGGTCCATCTGCGGGAGAAGCGGCGCATGTCCGGATTTCTCGAACTCGAGCGGGCGGACGTACAGTGGTTTCTCTCGGTCGAGACCGACGATCTGCCATTCAGTGCTTCGCCAGGAAAGCAGACGACGTTCCGCTCGATCGAGGTCGACGGGAACGAGGTGGAATTTACCGAGGGGTTTACCGGACTCCACACTGCCGTCTATCGAGCGGCGCTCGC
>DASVLC010000192.1:0-21678 GCA_036385045.1 Thermoanaerobaculia bacterium
GGTTCATCGCCGGATATCTCGTCGAGGAGCTGCTGGACGCGGGCTACGACGTCACGGGCATCGACAACTACTCGAAGTACGGCGAGACCCGGCGGAGCTACGACTCCCATCCGCGCTATCGGTTCGTGCGCGGCGACGCCAAGGACGTCGATCTGAACAAGCGGCTGCTCGCCGACTGCGATCACTTCGTAGCGGGCGCGGCGATCATCGGCGGAATCTCGCTGTTTCACGAGCTCGCGTACGACCTGCTCGCGGAGAATGAACGGATCACCGCGGCCGCGTTCGACGCCGCGATCGCCACGCGACGCGACGGCGGACCGCTGGTCAAAATCACCGTCATGTCGTCGTCGATGGTGTTCGAAAGCGCCACGTCGTTTCCGACAGCTGAAGGCGACGAGCGGAAGTCGCCACCTCCGCAGTCGACTTATGGCTTTCAGAAGCTGGCCACGGAGTACTTCGCGCAGGGAGCATGGGAACAGCATCACCTTCCCTACACGATCCTTCGTCCGTTCAACTGCGTCGGCGTCGGCGAACGGCGCGCGATCTACGACAAGGAGATCATGTCCGGAAACGTCCGATTGGCGATGAGCCACGTGGTACCGGACCTCGTCCAGAAAGTCCTCAAGGGGCAGGATCCTCTGCATATCCTCGGCGATGGAACGCAGGTGCGCCATTACACGTACGGCGGTGACCTCGCCCGTGGCATCCGGATGGCGATCGAGTCTGACGCCGCACTCAATACCGATTTCAATCTGTCCACCGCGGTTCCGACCACGGTCCGGGAGCTCGCGGAAACCATCTGGCGTCACGTGCACGGCGCGGAGCCGTTGCGGCTCGTGCACGACGCTCCGTACCCCTATGATGTGAAGCTGCGGGTGCCCTCCGTCGAAAAGGCGAAGCGGTTGCTCGGTTTCGAAGCGACGACAACCCTCGATGAGGCCTTGAGCGAGATCATTCCATGGGTGAAGCAGCAGATCGATCTGGGAACGATCTGACGCTCGAGCGTCTGTACGCACACCGCTTCTCGGCGGCCGAGCGGGCGGAAAGCGATCGTCTCTGGAGTGTTCTCTGTCAGAGCTATCTGGCGCGCCTCGTCCCGTCCGACGCGACGGTCGTCGACGTAGGTGCGGGGAACTGCGGGTTCATCAGGCACATTCGCGCCGCTCGCAGAATTGCGATCGATCTCGACAGCGGCGTTCGTGAGAGGGCGGGCGAGGGTGTCGAGACTTACGTCGCCGAGATCGGAGCGCTCCCCGATCTTCTTGGCGCGTGCAGCGTCGACATCGCATTCGCGTCGAACATCTTCGAGCACCTTCCCAGCGGCGCGGAGCTCCTTCGGTGCCTTATCGCGATTCGCACGGTCCTGCGGCCGGGAGGCAGACTGATCATCCTGCAGCCGAATGTCCGACTCGTCGGCGCCCGCTTCTGGGATTTCTTCGACCATACACTGCCGCTCACGGAGCTCGGGATGCAGGAAGCCCTGGCCGCCGCGGGATTTCGAACCATCTCCTGCAAGGCGGGGTTTCTGCCTTACACGACGAAGACGAGCATGCCGAAGCCAGCGTGGCTGCTGCGTCTCTACCTCGCACTGCCTCCGGCGCAGTGGTTGTTCGGGAAGCAGATGCTGATTGTGGCGACGCCCGAATGAGCGTCGACTTCGTCATGCCGGTGCGCAACGAGGGGGCGAACATCGCCCGGGCTCTCGAGGAGCTCTACGAGAAGGTGCCGATCGAGAAGCGCGTGCTCATCGTCTACGACGCGGAGGACGACGACACTCTCCCGGTAGTGCGCCGTGTGATGTCGTCGTATCCAGGGCTGACGCTCGTTCGCAACGAGCGCGGCCGCGGCTTACTCAACGCGATCCGCGCCGGGTTCGAAGTCGCGGAAGCGGACGTGGTCATCGTGACGATGGCCGATCTCTCCGATGACGTGGCGGTTGCGCCCGAGATGGTGCGTCTGATCCGCGAGGAGGGGGCGGACATCGTGTGCGCATCGCGATACATGCGCGGGGGACGCCAGATCGGCGGTCCATGGCTCAAGTCACTGCTGTCGCGCATCGCCGGAATCTCGCTGCGGTTGCTTGCAGGCTTTCCCACGCACGACGCTACGAATGCGTTTCGTGCGTATCGTCTTTCGGTGCTCCGCCGTTTTCCGATCGAGAGCACGGGAGGGTTCGAGTATTCGCTCGAGCTGACCGCCAAGGCTCACGCCGCGGCGTTGCGAGTGGTCGAAGTGCCCGCGACGTGGAACGATCGCGTTGCGGGGCAGACGGCCTTTCAGTTGTGGCGATGGCTTCCGCGTTATCTGCGATGGTATTGGTATGCGTTGACGCACAGACCCCGATAGGGCTCGGGGGTCGCGCGGCTCGCGCGATCGCCGATGGCGGCTCGCCATCGGTTGCGCTCAGGAAAAGGTCGACGACCCATAGAAGAACATCCCGGGAAGGCGGTTCACCAGGGGGTCGGTCTGCACCTGCAAAGCCCGCCGCCGGCCAGCGGTCGGCGGGGGTCGCGCGGGGCCGCGCAACCCCCTGCACGCTGAGCGTGCCGACGCGCCTTCGCGCGTCAGCGGCGCTTTGCCTCCTTGACGGCACGATCGAGAACAGGATCGCGGCCGGTGATGAGGTCCGCTCGGGAGGACGTCACCTCGATGTCGGGAAGCACCCCGCGACCTTCCAGGACGACTCCTTTCGGCGTCTGAAAATCAGAGATCACGTGCTGTAGCGCACCTCCCGTCGGAAGCAGCGCAGCGAGCGAAGGAAGCACGCCTCCGCGCGTGGTCGATCCGATGATTGTTGCGCGTCCTGACTCCTGCAGTCCGCCGGCGAAGACTTCCGACGTGCTGGCGCTGCCGCCATCGACGAGAAGGATCAGCTCTCCGGTGAACGCCTGTGGCGCAGGCTCGTAGTCGAACTCTCGAGTCCCATGGCGAAGACGCGAGATCCCCAGCGATCCCGCTTCCCGCGCGAACATCCCGGCGATGGTGGGAGCCAGATCACCGGCGCCTCCCGAGTTGCCACGAAGATCGAAGATGATCGTCTCCGCGTCACGCATCTCCTCCAGTGCGGCGCGCAATCGGTCGGCCGCATCGCCGAAGAACGAGCTGAGGCGAACGTAACCGATCGTCCCTTCCTCCAGCCAGCGGCTCTCGAACTCGAGACGATTCATCGTGGAGAGGGCGCGCTCGGCACGAGTCAGTTTCTTAGTCACCGTGCGATCGTCGCGATCGAGGAATGTCAGTTCAACGACGCCGCCGGCGTCTCCTCCCATCTGGAGACCGGCCGCTCTGCTGAGAGCAGCGTCCGGACGCAGGGCCAGCACCGGCTCGCGCCCGATCAGTTCGGCCTGGAGCTCTGCGACGGGCCTGCCATTGACGTGTGTGATCACGAATCCGGTCTCGATTCCCCCTTTCGCTGCAGGCTGGTCATCCTCTACCTTCGTGATCACGAGCTGGCCATCGATCGCGCGATGTGAAAGGCCGAGCGTTCCCGGCAGTGCCCTGGTAGAGCCGATGGTTCTCGTCCGATCGGGGCCGAGCACCCGGAAGTGCGTCTGTCCGAGCTGATTCACCATCTCGTTCAGCACTTCGTGAAACTCCTTCGAATCTTTCGCCGCCATCGCGCGCGGCCGGTGGGTGTCGCCGATGGCCTGCCAGTCCTTGCCTCCGAATGTCGGATCCCAGTAAGAGTCGTTGATCGTGTTCCACACCATGTCGAACGTCTCGCGGCGCAGGCTCTCGGACAGCTCACCTGCCGCCGGCTGGGTATTGCGGATTACCGTAGTCACTGCACCGGGGTTCGCTTTACGTGCCTCTTCGATCATCTTCGCCACCTCTGGGGGAAGCGGATCTCCGGGGCGGACCACTCGGGTCGTGGACGCATCGATACCCTTCGGTTCCTGAGCGCCGGACGCGACGCGTTCCTGATACGAATAGAGTGATTCAGCGACATCGACGTTCGCTTCCCACTCGAGGAGTGTCGTCACGGAGCGTGATTGAGGATTCTCGCTGATGGTGAGAAAGGGAACCCGCACGCCACCCACCGCGCGGTAGTCGGAATAGATGGTTGTCGCCTGCAGCGCATTGCCGAGGTTTCCGCGCACTGTTCGCTCGAGCAGACCCGAGGCCGGATCGAAGTAGTGACGAACGAGCGTCTCTTTGCCCGCCTCGTCCGGCTGAGTCGTAGTGACGACGCGATACCGCTTTCCCTCCACGGTCTCATCCGGCGCAGACCGGTAGGCGGAGGGATCGAGACGCCATGAGCGGACCTGACGGTCTCTCCACCGTCTCATGATCTGTCCCTGCCAGTCGTTCTCGGGAAGTATTCCGCTTCCCCACGCGGCGCGGCGCCAGACCGATTCGCCGTCGAAGCCGGTTTCGTAGATTCCTTCAGGCCCTTCTGAGGAAGCGTGAAAGCGGCCGGTGTGGGGCTCTTCGAGGCGTGTGATCCGGCGCTTGATTCCGAACGTTTCCGTCTCACTCGTAGTTCTGATGTTTGCGATCTCCTTCCAGGCCTTCTCGCCACCGATGGCGGCGACGTACCGGCCGAGGATGTCGCTCGCGTCGGAACGGGTCGCGGGGCGATCGGCCATCAGCGGGATGGCCATCAACAGGCAGATGAGCGAAAGGAAAAGTCGATGGATGCGCGGATCGTTTCTGGTCAAGGTGAACCTCCGCGTCTGAGAACGTAGCTCGTCGAATATCGTTTCGGATTTCGGATAAGAGGTCGATAAGCAGATGTAAAGGATGTTAAATCGCCCCATTTCGGGTGTTTCAGGGGAGGTCCGCGTGCCATCATCGCGCTGTGAACCGTCTCCGCACGCGCGTCTTCCTCGTGGCCCTTCCGGCCGTGCTTGCGGTGCTGCTGATCCTGCTGGCCGCGCTTCAGTACCGATGGTCCGGCGAGTTGAGCGCCGGCGAGCGACGCCGGATGGAAGCCGCACTCCGCTCGAGTGTCGCCGCAATGGCGAGGCTGATGAACGAAGAGTTCTCGCGCGCAGCGGCGTCGATGGCGCCGGAGCCGGCAGCTCTCGAGATGCTCGATGGTCGAGCGCTCGCCGCGTCCTGGAATCGCTGGTCCGCGACCTCCATCTCGCCCGAACTGATCCGGGACCTTCATCTCGTGCGCGTCGCGGAGACCGGACCGGAGATCTACCGTCTGATCCAGTCCGCCGGTGAGCTCGAACCGTTCGACCGGGCGTCACTGCCGCCGCCTTTGCTGCGGGCGGTCGAGGCCGACATCGCTCGCGGCGGACTGGATCAACGAATATGGCTCGACGCGGACTCCGCCACCCTGATCGCCAGAGTGGTGGAGCTCCCGGTGATCTCCGCTGCCAGCGGAATCGATGTCGCCGACATCGTTCGACAGATTCAGACGGCTCCGCGAGCGCGTCTGCGCGGCTATGTGATCGCACGGATCGATTTCGACGTCCTTCGCACGAGTTTCATGCCGGAGCTTGTCTCGCGCTACGTTCCCGACGCCGACTACCGGATCGCGCTGCTTCGTTCCTCCGATCAGACGATTCTCTATTCGTCAGGAGAGGCCTCATTCGAGTCTCCCGACGCCGTGGCGGGAGTCATTCCTCCGAGCACGCCGCCGATGGTCGTCTCGACCCGCGGTGCGACGTCGACGGCGACCGATCTGCTCCGCGGAGGTGCCGTCTCGGTGCTGCGCTCAGCGGCAGGGGAGGCGGACGCTTCGGCAGCTCCCTGGGAACTGCGCGCCGTTCACCGCGCAGGGTCACTCGATGTGGCCGTCGACCAGTCCCGCCGCCGCAGCCTCGTCCTCGGCTTCTCTGTCCTTCTCATCCTGGCTTCTGGAATCGCTCTGGCATTCATGCACATTCGAAGGGCTGACGAACTCGCGCGTCAGCAGATGGAATTCGTCTCGGTCATGTCGCATGAGCTCCGTACACCGATCGCGATCGTCGCGGCTGCCGCCGAGAACCTTTCGGCCGGCCTCGTTCGCAGCGAGACCCGCGAGCGTGAATACGGGAACGCGATCGGCCGCGAGGCGGCGCGACTGGCAACGATGGTCGAGCAGGTGCTTGAGTTCGCCCGAGCGCCTGCCGGTCGAGCTTACGTTCTCGAAACCATCGATCTCGCATCGATCGCTCGCGAGTCAATGGAATCGATGCGCCCGCTGATCGCCGACGCCGGCGGATCGATCGAGGGTACGTTCGATTCAGCAGAAACACTGGTGCGTGGCGACGCGGCCGCACTCGGAAGGGCAGTGAGGAATCTCATCGCCAACGCAATGCAACACGGGGGTCCAGGGCCAGCAATCACGGTCGCGATCTCGAGCACGCCGAAGGAGGCCACTCTCACCGTGCGCGACAGCGGCCCAGGCATCCCGGCCGCTGAACAATCGCATCTGACCGAACCATTTTTCCGCGGCTCGCGCGCGATCGATCTCCAGATCCCGGGCAGCGGTCTCGGTCTGGCTATCGTTCAGCGGATCGTCGACGCTCATGGCGGGCGACTGACGGTGCAGAATCTCGACCCCGGTGCAGCATTCAGTATCTGCATCAGAAGGGACGGCTCTTGAAGCGGATTCTCGTGGTCGAAGACGAACCGGGAATGCAGATGATGCTCGGCGACGCGCTGCGAGCGGAGAACTATGCGGTCGACTTTGCTTCTGACGGTGATTCCGCTCTTGCGATGGTGAGTCATCAGGATCTGATCCTCCTCGATCTGATGCTTCCGAAGAAGAGCGGCCTCGACGTCTGTCGTGAACTCCGACAGCGCGGCATAACGATTCCCATTCTCATGCTCACTGCCCGGGGCGAAACTCACGACCGTGTCATCGGCCTGCGACTCGGCGCGGACGACTATCTGACCAAACCATTCGCCATGGCAGAGCTGCTGGCGCGCATCGAAGCCATCCTCCGTCGCCCGGCGTCGATGCTGTCGCTCGGCTCGGAGAGCTTCGCCTTCGGCGACGTTCGTGCCGATTTTCGACGGGCCATCGTTCAGCGTGCCGGCGAGCCTGTCGAGTTGTCGGCACTGGAGCTGCGGCTGCTCCGTTACCTGGTGGACCATCCGGGAGAAGTGCTCTCGCGCGACCGGCTGCTCGAGGCGGTGTGGGGTTACAAGGCGGGCGTCTCAACGAGAACGGTCGACGTTCACATCTCGTGGCTGCGCCAGAAGCTGGAGCTCGTCCCCGGTCAGCCGCGCCACATCCTCACGCTTCATGGCGCCGGCTACAAGTTCGTTCCCTGAAAGACCGCAGCGTACGAGCAATTGTCCGTGGTGATTGTCTAAGTGGCTTACGAAAGCTGTGCTACGTGACAGCGCCCAACAGAGCGGCTGCACCAGCCGTCGGGCGGGGCTCCCTGCTAGACTCAAGTCACCTTGCGGCTTCGGTTGCGGAACCCCAGAGGTAGCCGCGTGGGGCATCGCGGGCTGCTCGAGACTGGGAATAAGAGTGATGAAACTTGCTGCCAATGTCTTTGACGTGTGGGTATTCAGCAGGACTGCTGACGGTACGCAGTTTCTTCTGCTCTACACGTCGTTCGATAAAGCGAACCGCTTTTTCAATGGAGGAAGGTTCTGGCAGATTCCGAGTGGCGTGGTCGTGGATGGCGAGACCATAACGCAGGCAATTCGTCGTGTGCTTGCGCGATACGGACTGGTCCCGAGCACTATCTGGGCGGGAGAACACGCATACGTCATCTACAACAGGCGGTTTGAAGAAATGCAGGTCATCGGTGTCTACGCTGCAGAGGTAGAGAACGCGCCAGTGCAGCTCGAGCCCACGGAACATTCAGAGTTTGCGTGGCTGCCTGTCGAAGTGTGTCTGGAACGGGTTCACTACCGTGGACTGAAGGAGGGTCTTCGCTCTGTGGACGAATACATCACAGGAGTGAGGGCGCCCGCACGCGAACTGTGTCTCTACCAGCGGGAGCAGGAGGAGTGACAAGAGCCCCCGTCCGGTTCTTCTGAGTCGATCAGTGAGAAAGATTCCGACGCCATTGAAGAACCGGACTGACGGAGCTCCTGGTCACTTCACCCTTATGACGACCACCGTGATCCTGTCGAGATCGACAACGGCATCGAAGAACTCCTTGCCCGTCAGCTCACCCATGTGAATGGTGTGATCGCCGACAGCTCGGACGATGCCGGTCAGCTCCTCGGAACATTCGAGTTTGAGTGTTACGCGCTTTCCGATCTGCGCCGTCAGGACGGATTTCATCGTCTCGTCTTTGCCGACCTTCAGCTTCGTATCGTCCGCGAACGCGGTGCATGCGATGAGAACCAGGAGCATGGATGCGACCAGGGCTCTTCGAGTCATTGGATGTCTCCTTGTCCGTGAAGTATGACAGGACGTGAGGCGCCGTCCTTCGCGCAACGTCATGGGCTCGTGTGGTGGTCGTGGCTCGTCCGGTCCGATCCGCCTCCCGAGGTCCTGGGTGATTGCAGATAGTTGCGCAGGTCGTCGGGGTGCATCGGGCGGCCGAACCAGTATCCCTGTGCTTCGACGCAGCCGGCTGCTTCGAGGAGTCCCGCCTGTTCCTGGTCCTCGACCCCTTCGGCGACGACACGCAGTCCGAGGGCGTGTGCCGTTGCGAGAATGGCGTTGACGATTGCGGTCGCCGAGCGCGAAGGCAGATCGTGCACGAACGAACGATCGATCTTCACTCCCGTGATCGCGAACCGCTTGAGGTAGGCGAGCGACGAATAGCCAGTGCCGAAATCGTCGATGGTGATCTCGACACCGAGGTCGCGCAACGCTTCGATCAGCTTCGCTGAAGCTTCTCCGTTGTGCATGGCGGTGGTCTCGGTAATCTCGATTTCGAGTGCATCCCGATGGATTCCGTGGCGTTCCATCGCCCGGCAGAGGGAGGCGAGGAAGGTCGGATGCTGAAAGTGCCTCGCACCCACGTTGAGCGCCAGGCGTGGAGGCGCAATCCCCTCATCGCGCCAGGCACGCAACTGCCGGCACGCTTCATTCAGAACCCACTCGCCGACATCGACGATGGCCGGGCTTTCCTCGACCGCGCGGATGAACGACGCGGCCTCCAGCAGCTCACCGTCCAGTTGCCACCGCAGGAGCGCCTCCACTCCCAGAAGGACGCCGTCGCGCGCTCGCCAAGGCTGCGCGACGAGTCCCTCGAATGAGGGGCACTACTACCCTGTGACCGGCGGCCGGCGGTGTAGCGGCCGGCCGGCCGCAGGGGCTCTGCTAGACTGAACTCACCCCCGGACCGGCGCCACTGAATCGCGGAGGCGCCAGGCCGCGCAATCCCGGTTGTCATCGTCTACTCTTGCGCTTCGGTAGTGGAGACACGGGATAGTGAGGAGGCGGCGATGACGTCGAAGTTCAGCTACCCGACACCGGAGCTTCCAGTCGAAGACGTGGAGCTCGCGCAGGAACACTATCGTGACGTACTTGGCTTCACGATTGGTTGGCTCGATCCCGGGAAGGAAATCGGTGCTGTCTCACGCGACGACGCTGCGATCTTCTTTCGAAAGAGGAGCCGGCCGTTCGAGCCGGCCATCCACTGGGTGTTTGCCGAAGACATCGATGCCATGTACGACGAGCTGCGATCCTCGGGCGCGAAGATCGTCGAGCCTCTCGAACGCAAGCCGTGGGGTCTTCGTCAATTCACAGTCGAAGACATCGATGGAAACATTTTCTACTTCCACTGCGATTGAGCGATCCGAGTCATCGGCTCCCGATCAGCGAGCGCCAGTTGGTGATCACGCGCGTGGGCGGTGAGGCGTCAACGTCGCTGGTGATCACAGCCAGGAACCGTTGCCCGTCGGGGGCGACCTCGTAGCCGACGATGTCGGCGTTCTCGAAGACCACCTCGGGATCAGCGTCGAAGGTGGAGCTCACGCGCATCATCCGGTTGCCGCTGCGGAACCAGATCGTCCTTCCGTCGCGCGACCACGCCGGCTCCACACCCCCGCCCTGCGAGATCTGCCGGGCCGGTCCCGGACCGGGAAAGGGGCGGACGTACACTTCGTTCGACCCCGATTCGTTTGAGACATAGGCGACGCGGCGGCCGTCGAGCGAGAATCGAGCCTGATATTCGTTCGCCGGAGTGCTGATAAACGCGAATGGCTTCGACTTCCCGTCGAGCGGCAGCACCCAGACATCGGAGCGTTTCGCCGGGTTGGCGTCGGTGGAATAGAGGAGCAGTTTGCCGTCGGGGGACACATCCGAGGGGTACTGGAGCGCTGGCTCGGTGAGGAGCAACCGGTCTTCCTCGGCGCTGTCGAGCACCTTGACGGCGATATCGGGGGCGGCGACCCGGTCGGTCGCGTAGTAGATGGACGTACCGTCGGGTGAGGGGGTCGGATGCGACTCCCATCCGCGGCTATACGTGAGGCGCGAGCTGCCGGCGCGGGTGGCGTCGAAGGCGAAAAGGTCGAAGGTTCCGATCTTCGAGTCGCGCACGGCCGCAAAGATCCTCGTGCCGTCGGGCGAGAATCGAACCTGGTTGTGCGCGGGCGCGCCGTGAACGACGCCGAGGGTCCGTCCTGCGATGTCCAGCCAGGTCATCCTCCCTCCGCCAGGAGGAGCCTGCGCGGTCAGGATTCCGGTGCGCGAGATGGAGACCCCGGTCGTTCCGAGAGGGTCGAAAAAGAATACGTCCTCGAGTAGAGGGACGGCCTCGCCCTCGAACTGCATCGCGTCGAAGTCGAACCGCGAGACCATCAGGGCGCCGTCGCGCACGAACAGAATCGAGCCGCTGGCCTCGTCCGGAAAGACCTTCGAAGGAACCGTGCCGATGGCGCGCGGCGGCGTCCCGTCGAGTGAGCCGAGATAGAGCGTCTTCGGCTGATCGGCGTTCTTCGGATCGCGCACTCCGGCGATGAAGAAGAAGCGCGTTCCGTCGTCGAGGAACTGTGGCATCAGGTGGCCGCGCTCATGCTTCGACGCGTCCAGGGTGGTGACCCTCTGCAGGCTGCCGCCCGATGCGGGCACCTGGTGGATCCCCGATTCCGCCGAGCCGATCAGGATTACTCCTTCTTTTCCCCAGGTCATCCCCGCGGATGCGGGCAACTCCTGCAGATCGGCGATGGTCTGGACGGGTCCTCCCGAAGCGGGGACGCGGAGGAGCTTACCGAGCATCAGGAATGCGATCGATTGCCCGTCGGGGGACCAGCAGAAGGTCGCGGCGCCGGTGCCTTCGAGCGGTTTCGCCTCGAACGAATCGAGCCGGCGAACCCAGATGCGCGTCCGGAACTCGGAATCCATCGCAGTGAACGCGACCGCCGAACCATCGGGAGAAACGATCGCCACGCCGGCGCGGCGGTACTCCGAGGTCATGGCGGGAATCGTGAGCCGGTAGGCGGAGGCGGGTTCCGCGGTGCGGCGCAGATCGCGCATCGCCAGCACGGCGATGACGGCGAGTGCAGCGGCCAGACCGGCCATCAGCAGGCGGTCGCGCGTGAGGCGTCTGCGGATGACCGGCGCGGGGACACCAGCCTGCGATCCGGCCTCGGCGATCCAGCGGAGCTGTTCCGCGATGTCATGGGCGGACTGCCAGCGATCGTCCGGGTCTTTCTCCAGACAGCGTCGGACCACGTGCTCGAACGCGGGCGGCGTCATCGGCACGAGCTCGCTGACCGGACGCGGCGTCCCCGAGACAATCGAAGCGATCAGCGACGTCCTCGTCTTGCCGTCGAACGCACGTTGTCCAGTGGCCATTTCGTAGAGAAGGGCCCCGAACGCGAAGATGTCCGTGCGCGCGTCGGCCTCCTGCCCCTCGAGCTGCTCGGGCGCCATGTACTGGAACGTTCCGAGGATCGTTCCTTCCTGCGTCAGAGGCCGCGCGGCAGTGGCGCTGAGGTCTCCAGCCGCGACGCCGCTGAAGGCAGCGCCGCTCCTCGCGAGGCCGAAGTCGAGCAGTTTCGCGCCGGATCGCGTGAGCATCACATTGCCCGGCTTGAGGTCGCGATGGACGATTCCCTTTCGATGGGCAGCGTCGAGCGCTGCTGCGACCTGGCCGCCGATGCGCAGCACCTGGTCCATCGGCAGTCGGCCCTTCGTGAGGCGGTCGGCGAGCGTTTCACCTTCAATCAACTCCATGACCAGGAACTGCAGGCCGCTCTCCTGCCCGACGTCATGGAGCGTGCAGATATGCGGGTGATTGAGCGAGGAGATCGTTTTCGCCTCGCGATCGAAGCGTGCCTGGAGCAGGGCGTTCGCCGCGAACTCGGCGGGAAGAACCTTGATGGCGATCTCGCGCTCGAGACGCGTGTCCTTCGCGCGCCACACCTCTCCCATCCCGCCAGCGCCGGCGGGCGCGACGACTTCGTAGGGACCGAGACGTGTTCCGGACCGGATCTCCATTGTGAGGTGTCGGGCGATTATCGCCGATTGTGCGCAATCACGGCTAACGCCGCAGCATCGCAATACGGAGGCCGTTCGCCGAGTCGTCGATGAGTGTCGTCAGTCGCTTCTCGCGCGTCTGCTCCCGTTTCGCACTGACGACCCACCAGATGGCGGTCTTCCGGTAGCCGGGCGGCTGGGCCTCGAAAAATGTCCAAGCCCTGGCGCTTTTCCGGAAGCGAGCCTCCTGCATCGGGGTGAGCGTGGCGGCGGCGCGGTTCTCGAACGAGTAGACGCCGGCGCGCGATTCGTCCCGCAACTGGAAGGCCGCGAGCCCCGCCGGATGCATCCGGCCGGCCGCAGTGAGCTCCGCCACCCGTCTGGTATTGACGTCGCTCCAGTTGCTCCTCGGCTTGCGCGGCGTGAAGCGGTTCGCGTACCGCTCCTCGTCGATGCGCTTGCGAATGCCGTCGATCCAGCCGAAGCAGAGCGACTCGTCGACGGCCTCGGCGTAGGTGATGCCGCGACGGCTCGCCGCTTTCTTGTAGAAGCCGACCCAGAGCTCGTCCGCGGTGGAATGGTGCGATTCGAGCCAGCGCCTGAACTCTGTCGCGCTCCGGAAAAACTTCGCGTCCATCGGGTGAGAGTACACCCGTGTCGCCACGCCGCGAGCCGAGGGGGTCGCGCGGCCTCGCGCGATCGCCGATGGCGGCTCGCCATCGGCGGCGCTCAGAAGAAGATCGCCGACCCATGATGCGCGCCTCGGTAAGGCGATGCACTCATGGGCCGGTGGCACATCCAAAACCCACCGCCGGCCAGCGGCCGGGCGGGGATCGCGCGGGCCGCGCGACCCCCTGCCTCAGGCCGCGACGGCGGCAGCCTTCACGGCCTGGACCTGAATCTCGATCCTGATGTCGTTGGCAACGAGAATGCCGCCGGTCTCGAGTGCCTGGTTCCAGGTGAGGCCGAAGTCGCGGCGGTCGATCGTCGTGTTCGCCTCGACGCCGGTTTTGATGTTGCCCCAAGGGTCTTTGCCGGCGCCGAGGTACACGCTGTCGAGTGCAACCTCGATCGCGGTTCCACGGATGGTCAGGTCACCGATGACCCTGAGAAGGGCTCCGTCGTTCGTCGGACTCCCTTCGACGCGTTTGCTGCGGAAGGTAATGGTCGGGTGATTCTCGACGTCGAGAAAGTCAGCAGAGCGGAGGTGTGCGTCACGATCGGCTACGCCGGTGTCGATGCTCGCCGCGTCGATCTCGACTTCGACGACCGAGTTTGCGGGATTCCGCTCATCGACTTCGATCGTACCCTTCACGTTCTTGAAACGGCCGCGTACAGTGGTGAACATCATGTGCTTGACCGCGAACTCGACTGCCGAGTGTGCCGCGTCGATTTGCCAGGTGGTTGAGGTCGTCATTTCAATTTCTCCTTTGTTGGGCTCAGTAACTGTCGATGGCGCGAGGATAGTCCTCGCAACGAATAATGTCAAGAGGAGTATTATCGGCCACGCAAGAGTTCTATGGGGGGCATGACAATGGCGGGCAGACTCAAACAGGAGATCAAACAGACCAGGCCGTTCAAAAGCCTGAAAGAGGAAGTCGTTCTCTCACTGATGCGAACGGCCGATCAGATCTCTCTTCCGATGACCGAAGTGCTTCGGGAAGCAAATCTGAGCCACTCGCAATACAACGTACTGCGCATCCTCCGTGGCTCCTCCGGCGAAGGACTCGCGTGCGGAGAGATCTCCGAGCGGATGGTCCGGCGCGATCCCGATCTCACCCGTCTGCTCGACCGTCTCGAAGCGCGCGGACTGGTGATACGCTCGCGCGGCACCTCCGATCGCCGCGTCGTCCATGCGGCGATCAGCGAGCCAGGACTCCGGCTGCTCGAAGAGCTCGATCAGATCGTGGACACTACGATCGAAAGGACGCTGTCCCACATGCCGAAGCAGCGTCTCAAGGCGCTCTGCGAACTCCTGGAGGAGGCCAGGTCAGCTACGCAACCGGATCCAGAACCAGGGGAGTGACCGGGCAGTCGTTCCTGTCTCCGGGCTCTCTCTTCTCCCGCGTTGAACCGGATGGCGAAGCAGGCGTAACTTTCGACTGCGGTTGCGGTGGACTCGGCACCGGCCCAGGAAGCCCAATCCTCCGCAGCGAGCGAAGGGCGCCGTCCCTGCTAGAATCGGCGCTCTTCGCGGCGACAGGTCGCGGAGGCGTTAGGCTGCGCGGAATCCAGGGCCTGCCGGAAAGGAGACATCCTCATGGAACCAGAAGAACACGGCGTCAAGCCGAAATGGCGACATTTCGCACTCGTTGGATTCGTGGCGGGTATCCTCACCGTTGTCATCATCTACTTCGCGCTCCGATAGTCGGCCGGGCGAGGGCAGCCGTGTCCCCTGTCGGTGTGCCGCGTAGCTGGCACCCTGACAATCACCGGCGAGCGCGCAGTACTCAGCGCCTAGTTCGACGCCTGCTTCGGAGTCCAGAATGAGCGGACGTGAATCACGACGTCGATGAGCTGTTCGTGGCCGAGCTTGTGGCCGAACGCCGGCATCTTGTCCTTTCCTTCAGCGACGTGCGTGCGCAGGAACCTGTCGCTTCGGTCCTGCACCTCATCGGCCGACAGACGCGGGACTCCGAGCTTCTTGCCGGCTGCCGTGCCGCGGCCGTCATCTCCATGGCAACTGGCGCAGTGGCTCGCATAGATCATGGCTCCCTCGGCGTCGCCCGCGTAGGTGACTGGAACCGCAGTGGCCAGAAGAAGAGTGATTGAGGCCAGGATCAGGATCGATCGCATACGCACCTCCTGCATCTAATGTCGTCCCTGATGGCTCCGAGTTGGAGGACGATCGACACGCAATGATGTGACGGACGTGACCGGTGGAGGTGGCTGATGCTGGATGCGATGCGAAACTGCGCCGGCGTCTACGCAACGGTCTGGTGCACGATCCAGAGGCATTCGATCGAGCGATCTCGCAAAGTTCGCAGCCCCGTCGTCGAGGAATCTTCCGAGCCTGTCATGGTCGTTGCCCTGGCACAGGTGGTCGCCTGGCGCAACGAGCGATGAGGAAGATCACCCTCGAGAACTACCGAACTCGGCAAAGAGCACTCGAGGCCGAATCGTGCCACCATGGAGGCTGTCATGCGCCTGCTCGTGATCGCCGCCGTCGCACTTGCGGCGATCGCTCTCGCGGGCATCGCCTGGGGGAAGAGGCATGCGCGGCGGTTGCAGCGCGAGCGGCACATCCGCATCGATCGCTACAAGCTCAAACGCCGCTATCGTGCGGTCGAGCGCGAGGTACTGGGCGATCCTGAAGTCGCCGGCACGATGGAGGCGTACGCGCGCGAACATCGCGTCAGCGTTGGCGAAGCGGAAAGGCTCGCCAGGCGCTATCTGCTGGAGATCGTTCCGAAATTCAACCTCCTCGCCTACTACCGGATCGGCGCTCCGGTGGCGAAAGCGATCATGCACCTGCTCTACCGCGTCGTCGTGGAGCTGAAACCGATCCGTGAGTTCAGCGAGCGCCATCGCGGAGCGGTGAGCGTCTACATGATCAACCATCGGTCCAACGCCGACTATGTTCTGGTCGCGCACATGCTCTTCAAGTTCATCTCGCTGTCGTATGCGATCGGCGAATGGGCCCGCATCTGGCCGCTGAACCATCTCTTCAAATGGTTCGGAGGCTACTTCGTCCGGCGCCGCTACCGCGAACCGCTGTATCACGCCGTGCTGTCGAAATACGTCCAGACGATCACGATGCATGGGGTCACGCAGGGCGTGTTTCTCGAAGGTGGTTTGTCACGTGACGGAGCGTTCCAGAAGCCGAAGCTGGGAATGCTCGACTACATCGTCACCGCAAAGCGCAATGTGGACTTCACGGCTCCGCTCTTCATCATCCCGACCGCCGTCAACTACGACCGCGTGCTCGAGGATCGTGTGCTGACCGAGGAACTCATGGGGAAGGAGGAGCGCTCGACGCGATCGGAAAAGCTGCGCGCGACGTTCGATTTCCTCTTCCGGAACCTCTGGCGCAGCATCGCCGGGAGGTTCAAACGATACGGCTACGCGATCGTCGCATTCGGAACGCCGATCTCAGTCGATGCATTCATTCGTGATCATCCAGCGGTTCTCGCTCCATCGTTCGAGCAGAGAAAACCCGATGTCCAGCGACTGGCCGCGATGGTGATGAACTCGATCGCCGCTTCGATGCCCGTCACGCCGGTGACGCTCGTAGCTCACCTGTTCGCGCATCACCCGAAGGCAATGAGCGACTCGGAGATTGCCGCGGGACTCGACGAGTTGATGCGCGCCTGGCAGGGGCGGGTCTGGATGCTCCGCGAGAAGAGAGGCTCTGAGGTGTGGCTCGCAGCAAGGCGTGTGCTCGAGTTGCGCGGGCTCGTGAAGCCGGTCGAACGTTGGCGCGACGATCTGTTCGATCGCGGCGGGATTCCGACGATCGAAGATGCGTGGGAGTGGACTCCCGAAGAGCTGCTTCTGCGCGACTACTACGCGAATGCGCTGCGAACGGACCGATGAAGGCGGCGGGAGGCACCGCACTCAATGCCGCACGCTGCGACGTCGCGCGGCCGTCGGCGCCGCTGGCTGCCATCCCAGTTGCACCACCTCGAAGTCGCTCGCCTTGATCGAACGAAACGCGGGATTCAGCACGTCGTTGTCCCAGCGCGTGTCGTACGTACCCGTCACGTACAGATCCGAACCGTTGTCTGCGACGATCAAACCGTAGGTCTTCATCGCTTGGAAGATCTTTCGCACCGGTTCGGGATAGCCGGAGATGTCGACGCTCGCCTTCAGCCGCAGCCGCGCTCCCATCGGGAGCGCACTCGGCGTATTACCGGCGCGGTGCGACGCGGGATAGACATACCCGTTGGTGCGGCGGACGGTCACACGAAACGCGTGGCGGATCGGATCGGGGCCGAACACTTCATCGTGGCGCACGAGTCCCGGCAGGATCGCGAGTCCCGCAGCATCCGCGCTCGTCCATCCCTCGGGACGGCGCGTGTTCGAGTCCAGAGGGAACGTCGCGCCCGATCCTGCTTCCCATCGCGTTCCCGTCCAGCGCAGCGCATACAACTCATACAGGATGCGGTGATCGCGATCGACGATCAGCATATGCCGGTCGCCCGCGGCGTTCGGATCGTTGCCCGCAAGCCCGCCCTCGATCCACTTCTGCTGCGTCTTCGCCTCCTCCGGAATCGGATAGCCTGGCGGACGCCCCGGCGCGCCAACGTCGCTCTCGTCGACGTATCCGAACGTGACCGGGACGAGCGCCTGCGTTCCGGCGACGACGACGTACGGCAGCCCGTAGATCGGAAACGCCGCATCGCCGCTGTCGCCGCCGAAGTCGGGATGCATGCCGCGCGACGTTCCGATGTACTGAATGAATGCCGTGCTTTCCGGATCGACCGGCGCGGCGGTGATGTCGACGTTCCACCAGTTGCCGGGCGGAAACAGAGGAAACGGTCCGGGAAGCGGGCCATTGCGGACCGGTTGCGCACCGGCCGGGAGGATGAGCAGCACCGCGACGAAGAGACTCGTCAAGAGGCTGCGCTTTCTCTCTTTGAGACTCTGCGACACAGCGATGAGACCAATCCCGCCCACACCGATCATCACGGCCCGATTGTGCGGCCGTGGATACGACCTTCCCGTGATCCCGCTCACGTTCACTTCCCGCTCCGGCATGCGGCCGCAGCGAAGCGTATTCTCGTCCCGTCCCAACCCATTCCGTTCGAGAGGATGGCGAGGCGAAGTTCGATGAGAGACTCGGTCATCGACGTTGTCGGCGTGACACGCTGTTTCGGCCCGAGTACCGCGCTCGCGAAGCTAGGGTGACCGCGACGACATGTAGAACTTGTGATGATCTACAGACGGGCTTTCCAGCCCCCGGATCGATGATCCGAAACGATCAACGCGACCGCACCCGACGTCTACGCAGCTCTTCGATCCAACTTCTCACGTAGATGCGAGGCGACAGACCATCACTCGGGTTCTTCACCATCTCGGACGTGTAGAGGTCAGGTGCTCCCGCCATGCCCCGCGAAAATGCCGCGCCCGTCGTGTGCCTGGCAACGAGCCACTCGCCCTTCACTGATATCTCGGGATCGAGGGTCAAACGACGGATCCAGAGAGGCCCGCTCCTGAGATTGTGCGACGCGATCCAGGTAAGCACTCCGTTCGTTCCCACCCACAGCTCGCCTCCCTGCACGATCGCGGCGGCCAATCCGCCCCATCCCTCGAAATGCTCGACTCGCGCACCTGCCAGAAAGTCTCCAGCAGGAATGTGGAGAACGTTGATGCCACCCTGCGATCCGTCTGTGACGACCACATGTCCTTCCGGTGAAGGCGCCAGGATGACGCGCGGGACTCCACCCACGTTGAAAGGAGTCCAGCGATCGATCGCGACACCGGCTTCGTCGATCCGGATCAGCTCCATGGGGAGGGAGTAGGGCGGGCAAAGAATCTGGCAGTCGGGCAGATTCACTGCAGCCACGACCACCAGAGTGCTGTGCCCGTCGTGTGAAACGTAGGCACCCTCCAGCCAGAGAGCGCTTGTGATCTCGGCGATCATGCTCTGCGGCTCGAGACTCGCGCTCAGACGTTGCATCTTCACCACTCTCGGTGAGTTCCCGCCCTCCTCCGTGGGCTCGGTCCAGACGATCGTCCATCCTGAACCGTTCCAGGTGACCGCCTGCGCGGTGATCTTGGCTCGGGGCTCTGACGTCACGACCACCGGATCGGAAAATCGGGTGCTCGATTCGCGGTCGAGCCTCGCGATCGAAACAGCGCCACCACATGCGGAAAGCAGGACGACCTCGACGTCACTCGACGCGAGTGAGAGATTCGTACACTCGGGGAGGTTTTCGATCGCTCGACTTCCCGTGCCATCGATGAGGTGCGCCCTCGGTTCGAGCACGAACATCTGATCGGTCCGATCGCTCGCCATTTGCTCGATCCAGACGGCCACGGTGGCTCCATCGATTGCTGCAAGCTGCGGCCGGAGCTCTGTCTGCCCCTGCCAGGTCGCCGGCTGCCCATCGAGTCTCATCACGTCAGCTGGCTTGTGATCGATGAACAACCGACGGTTCGTGACCACCATGCTCGTCCACAGATAGGTTCGGGACGATCCGGCCTGGACGACGCGCGGAAGTACTCCTCCCGGCTGGTCCATCTCGATGGCAGCCGTCGCCAGAGGTACGCCATCAGGTGAGAGCTTCGAGCGCACGAGGATGGGATTGTTGGGCGGCAACCAGTAAAGCTCGAAATTCGAGCCATTCCACACCACCTCGGGAGCGACCGCCCACGAGCCATCCGTGTAGTCATAGAGGGTGCTCGTCGACGTATGCATTCCTGCCACGTCGAACCGATACGTTTTGACTACTCCTCGCGAGAAGACTGTGGTGACGACATAGCCATCACCGCCATACGAGACGTTGATGGCATAACGCCAAGCCTGGGTCTCGACAGGAATGATCACGGCGTCGCTGGCGGACCGGTCGGATTTCACCGCAATGGTGTAGAGATACGGCGGCCCTCCGTGCGCGAAGACGCCGGATACGAGAAACTTGTGCCCATCCGTTGCGATGTCCAGCGCCTCAGGGGTCCCGCCCGGGATTACGAACGGGATGGACGCGATGAAAGCCCCGGCGGTCGAGTAGAAGTCGGCCGTGGTGCCGTGTATGAGGATGATCTCCCGCTCCGAGGCCCGAGCTTTCACAATCCGCCCCTCGGTGGTGATCACTCTTCGACTCTGATGCTGAAGATCTGCATCGAGCCGATCGATCACGGTCGAGGAGACTCCGGATCGATGCGAGCTCCAGATCACGAGGAACGCTGCCCCGTCCCATACGATATCGAGGACTCGGTAAGAGGGGCGAGGATTGATGTCGTCGATGTCGTTAAGCTCGGGAAGAACGTGTGGAACCGGCTCCAGAAGCTTCCCGTCGATCGTCCACCTCTGCACGAACACTGAACCTTCGAAACCGTCGCTGATCCATGCTCCGACGATGATCTCGTCATTGTTCGCAACGATGGGCAAACCGTCCGCGGGACTGAGCGCGGTGTCGGTGAGCAGCTTCGGATCACTCCATACGGCAGCTCCTGAAACCGTCAGAGTCGAGAGAACGATGACGATCATGGCTGCAAGACGGAAGCAGACAATCATGGGTCGTATAGCGGCAGTTATGGAAACGAAATTCCCGGCACTGACGTGACAAATCAACACCGCTGTGCGCCGAACGAGGCAACGCTCCGCGGCAAGACTCTGCCCGTCGCGCCATCCCGCCCAGTGCGCACCACGTCAAGGTCTGTCATCCCGAGCGTAGCGAGGGATCTGGGGGACGGGCGGTGCGATCCACGTGCATCGCACGCCAGCCCCACACCGATCCTCACGCTATGCTCCAATGACACAGGCGCGTGTGCAACTTGTGGGTCGTCGGCAAGGGATCCCTCTCCGTCCTCCGCCCCTCACGCCCGCCTGCCCACCCCCGGGGCTCCGGCGGCTCGGGATGACAGGCAATATTCTGGTCATTCTCTCAGTCGCGGCGCCACGCCGTGCCCTGGCTCAGAATGACAAGCGTGTCATCTCGAGACTCTCCCATTCTCTGATTCACGTCGCATCGTCCGGGTCGCGGGCAGGGTCGTCCTCCGGTAGCACGTCCGCTGCCCACGGCGCCTGCTTCCAGGCGGGGATCGGGGTCTTCACGTCACGTCGTGGAACGAAGGCGGAACGCTCCACGAGCTGATACTTGTGAATGTAGCGCGGGCAGTTCGGGTAGATGCGCGCCGCCTCCACGCGAACGATGAGCTGGGCCTCGAGATATCTGTCCATGAGTGGATCGTCTGCCGACAGCGTGGCGGTTCCGTCGACTCGCATGCGGCGCTGGGCTTCGAAGTCGATGAAGAGCAGTCCCACGGCTTTCGTCTCCGCGACGTTTCCCATCGAGAGGTACATGCCGTTCCCGTCGTAACTCGGAAATGCCAGCGTCGTGTCGTCCAGGACCGTCACGAATCCCGGGTCGCCCCCCTTGTATGAGCATGTCGGCTGCCCCGCTCCGTCGACTGTGGCAAGGAAGAGCATGTCCATCCGCTCGATGAACTGACGGTCATCGGCCGTGAAGCGATCGTGAACTTTCACATCCGAAAGCCGGTCCGCGAGACGGCGCGTGTCGAAAGTGTCCTGGAGCGCACGACTCGCTGGCGAGTAGATGATGGACATGTCGCACCTTCTCTGATGGTTGGTCGTGTGACGGTAGCATGACAAGACTCTTGATCCTGCTGGGCGCTCGATGAGGGGGTCCTTCGACCGACCTCCACCCCACCCGCCCACCCCCTGGGGTTCCGGGGGCTCAGGATGACAGGCCAATAGCCTTAACTTTAGG
>DASVLC010000193.1:0-6442 GCA_036385045.1 Thermoanaerobaculia bacterium
CAGGAGCAGCCGGACCCTGAAGGCGTCCGATCTGCGCATCCGTGAGAACGGCGTAGAGCAGACGATTCGCGACGTGCGGCTCGAGCGGCCGCCGGCCCACTTCGCCTTCGTCGTCGACCGCTCGCTCAGCATGGGAGACGGCCGACTCGAAGCGGCGCTCCGGGCGGTGACGTCCGA
Source organism: Thermoanaerobaculia bacterium (assembly GCA_036385045.1). Taxonomy (GTDB): domain Bacteria; phylum Acidobacteriota; class Thermoanaerobaculia; order Gp7-AA8; family Gp7-AA8; genus QHVT01. The sequence continues at coordinate 178 of DASVLC010000193.1, forward strand.
GCTGTCGCAGCTCCGTGAGGGCGACACCGCGTCGCTCGTGATGTTCAATCATCACGTGACGCCGGGGCGGGCAATCCGGACCGGTGACGATCTCGTGCACCAGTCATCGGGCATGGTGCCTTCGGGCGGTACATCGCTTCGCGACGCGCTCGCGTCGATCGCCTCGCCCGATAGGACGTACGCCATCGTCATCACCGACGGAGGCGATCGCAACAGCGAACTCTCCGACGAGGTGGCCCTGCAGTTGATCAGCGGCACGAAGACGATCGTCAGCGCAATCGTCCTCGGCTCCACGGCATCGTTTCTCGACCGCGCTGCAACGAACACCGGCGGTGCGATCGTGAGAGCGAACGCCGGTTCGATCGGATCCGCGTTGCACGGGCTTCTGACGGACATCAACAGCCGCTATCTCGTCGTCTATCAGAGCAACACCTCGAACCGCGGCTGGCGCAGCGTCGAGGTGAGACCGCAGCGGAGCGGCGTCCGTGTTCTCGCCGCGAGGAAGGGATACTTTGCGGCGCCTTGAGCTGCCGCTCCTGGGCCTCGTTCTGGGACTCGCGCTGCCGCTGCTGGCGACATCTGCGCACGCACAGCAGGGGCGGCTCGCCTCGGACTTCGAGATCGCCCAGATGGAGCGGCAACTCGAGCGCTCGTCGGGATTCGAAGCCCAGCTCTCCGGATATCTCAACCTTGGAGACCTTCGCGCCTCGCGCGGAGAGAGAACACTCGCACACGCGAACTACGTGAAGGCGCTGACAGCGGCAGAGAGCGAGCGGACGGCATCGCGACGCGACTCCAGCATCACGCGCTACGCGATCGCGACCTCTTATGCCGCTCTCGCCGAGGCGAAACTCGGAAGAGGAGCCGAAGCGTTCCAGCTGCTCGAGGAGAGTGTCCGCTACATGAGCGGCGACGCGGCGACCTGGAATCTGCACGCATCTGCGATGCGACTGCTCAGCCGTCCAGACAAAGCAGGCAGTGCCGCACGAAATGCCGTCGCGATCGCGCGGCTCGAGACAGACAGCGTCGCACAGCGCCTCGACCTGGCCGTTTACCAGTACGCACTCGCCACGGCGCTGATCGAGAACCGGCAGAGCGGTGAAGCGGAAACGCTCCTCGTAGAGGTCACCGGCTCCCTCCGATCGGCAGACTTCGCACGATTGAATCGTGAGGTGGTGCGGCAGGAAGCATTCGAGATCTACAGCTCGGCGCGCGGCGATGTCGCTGCTTACGTCTCGCTGCTCAACCGTACGCAGCTTCGTCTCGCCGGACTCTACGAGAGTCGCGGGGAGATCGCTGCCGCGCGCGAACAGTACGAACGAGTTCTCGAAGCGCGGAGCGACGACGTCACCGCGCTCAACGCGCTCGCGCGGCTCAGCGCTTCGGAGGCCGACCGTTCCCGGCACTACGCGGGCGCATTCGAAGCGAACCCCTTCTCACCCACGCTGGTGCGCGATTACAAACGCTGGCTCGAGCAGTCACGGCTCGACCCACGATCGATCGAACCGTCCAGCACCGGAGCGCGGATGAGACGGGCACTTGCGCAGCTCGCCGCAGGTGATCGCGTGGCCGCACGAGACAGTCTCGAGGCTCTCGCCATCTCGTTCCCGCGGAACGAAACGCTCGAAGAGCTCCGACGCGAGGCTGAGAGTCCTGCGGTCGCGACGCTTCCCTCGGACGAGCCGACGACGGAGGAACTGCGTGACCTCCTCGACGCCTTCGCGCAGATGACGCCCGAGCAGCGCGTCGAGCTCGACGCGCGGACGTTCACGAGCAAGGCGCTCTTCGACCCTGCCGGTGAGATCGACGCAAGTGAGGCCAGAACGCTGCTCGCCTCCGGCGCGATCGACGGCCTCCGATTTCAGTTCGTACAGCCGACGCTCTTCGCCGGCCGTTTCGATACCTCCACCCCACTGAGGCTCACCTATCAGATCCTCGGCGTGACGCGCTCCGGCGACCGTCCCGCACTCCTGCTCGAGCCGCTTCGAGTGGAGGCGATTCGTTGAGGCGACTATTCAGAGTTGCTGCGGCGGTGCTGCTTTTCGCTTTCGCAGCCGGGGTCGACGCGGCGAGAGCGGTGATCGCTGTGACGTCGCACGGCGTCGTCGTCGCTACGGCGGGAAGCATCCGGCTCGAGGGAGGCTGGAACGTCGAAGGCGTTCGCAATCCGACGTCGATCGAAACATCGGGCAATCGCGTCGTCGTGCTCGATGCGATCGATGATCAGGCGGTCGTGGTCGACCTCGATACGGGGCGCACGTCCCGCTTTGCGACCGCTGCGACGCCTGTCGCGGCGCAGTTTGCCGGCAACGATCTCTACATCCTTGCGCGCGACGCGAATCTCGTTCAACGCATCGGTGGCGCGAACGTCGCGGTTGCGGCCGATCCTGCTTTCATCAGCGCGAGCGAGGGACGCGTCTTCGTCTATTCGCGGACCGCCGGCATGCTCCAGGAGATCGAGGGCGACCGGATCGTGAGGCAGATGCAGCTCGCGCCGTTCGCCTCCGACCTCGAGATCGACGGGACGACCGCCTACCTCGCCTACCCGTGCGACGCACGGATACGGATGATCGATCTCTCGACCATGCAGCCGGCTGGCGAACTCGCCGTCGGCGTGGTTCCTGTCGACATCGCCTTCGCCGGAGGGGGGACAGCGATCACGGCGCGCGTGCTGGCCATCGCCGATCCATCGGCAAAACGGATCTGGATGGTCGAAGGTCGCCAGTCGCTCGGGAAAGCAGTCGCGCGCGGCTTCGTCCGCGGGCTGCTCGGGCTCGGGCTGTTCAACCGTTCGTCCCAGTTTCCGACCGGGATTGACCGGGTGATCGTCAGCGGATCGCTTCGGGTCGCGTATGACTCGAGCAGTGGAACGCTCTATCGATTCTCTCCGAGTGGCAGCACCGCTATCGCGACGGCAGTCGGCGCGGGAGCCTTCGCTGTCTCCGAGGAGCAGATCGTCTGGTGGGATGGCGAGCGGATCCATACGGTCGAATAGGCTCTGACGGCTTCAGCGGCACTTCCGTTGCAGTAGGCAACCAGCGCATGAGTGACAAGAAGCCGTGTGTCCGATGCGGACGGGGAATTGACGAGTGGTCGGTGCTCTGCCCCTTCTGCAACTGGGAGCAGAAGCATGCGCCGCCTCCGGCGGCAGCGGAAACTCCCGCCGTCGCGAACGCCTATCGCCCGCCGCCTGAGTTCGAGTTCAAGAAAAAGGGCCTGATGGCCCTTGGCGGTGCGCTCCTGCTCGTCGCATCGTTCGGCGTGGGGATGTTCATCAACCGCTCCGATACGCCGACGCGTGCACCGAAGACCGTCGAGGAGCAGGTCGCCGAACATGAAGCGGAGACCGTCTCGCGACCGCGAAGGGCCGATACGCCGCTGGTGCCAGTCGCGGGCGGGGAAGCGATTCCGCCGCCGTTCACCAGCGTACCGGCCGAAGTTCCCGACGGCGCCGTTGCGAACGACTATCAGAGGACCGACGCCACCGCCGTCTCCGCGGCCGAATACACACAGATCGCGCAACGCGCGGAGGCTGAACGTGCGCGTGACGCAAAGATGGTCGATCCGCGGACGCTGACCGGACCGGCCTACGCCCAGGCACCGCGGCCACCACAACCGGCACGCACATCTACCTCTCCCGCAAGACCGGCAACGTCCGGCCAGACGTCGGCACCATCACAGGCTCCTGCTCAACGTTCCGGCGCTACGACGCGACCGGTGCCCGAGCACCGTCCGCTCCCGCAGATCAGGGCAAGCGGCACGGCTCGGGTAACGATGATCGTCGGACCTGACGGGCGCGTCCAGCGCGTCAACATCGACCAGCCACTTCGGAGCGGCAGTACCGCACAGCTGGTCTCCACACTCCAGCAGTGGCGGTTCAAGCCGGCGATGCAGAACGGCCGTCCCATCACCGCCCCCTACACCGTTGAACTATCATTCGAGCGATAAGTGAGCGAAGCGAAGATGAGCACCGGTGCCGATTCAATGAATACGATCTCCAATGGCACTTGCGCCGCCTGCCGGCGCACGATCGATGCCGCCGCGAGGGTCTGTCCGTTCTGCGGAGCCGATCCGGAGAGCGGTGAGCGACCGGTCGAAACGGATGCGCTCATCCAGGAAGTCTTCCAGCCTCGCACGATGTCGACCTCGGCGAATATCGTCGAGTACGCAAAGCAGCGTCAGGGGGTCGTGATTGCGGGCGTCGTACTGGTCGCATTCGTGCTCATCACCCTCGTCCACCAGTTCGCGACGCGGAGTAACTCCGGGATGGACTCGGATACGCCAGCCGTGCCGCTGACCGAGATCACGGACGTCACACAACGGGCAGACGAGGTCGCGCCTGTCGAGATGCCGGAGCTCGATTTCCAGTACGACGGAGATCCGAAGTCGTTGCGGACATTCATCGTGGAGCCGGGCGCGGTGCCACCGCCCGAAGTGGTCGCGGCGCAGCAGGCCGCACAACAGGCCGCACAGCCTCAGGCTGCGCCGGCGTCGGGAGCTGCGAATCCGCAGCCTGCGGTCGGGCAACAGCCACGCCCGGCAACGCCGGTACCGCCGCGTCCCGTTCAACAATGAGTCTCTGGTTCTGGGTTCTCCTCCTCGCGATCGCGCTGCTCGGCTGGATGGCGGCGTGGATGCTCTCTCAGAGACCAATCACCAATGCGCAGCAACTCATCCAGCAGCGTCGCTATGTCGACGCGGTGATGGAGGCAGAGCGGACGGGTGATTCACTTCATCGCGCCGAAGCGCTCAAACTCCTCGGACGGTACGAAGAGGCGATCGAATCGTATCGCTCCTCGGATGACCCCGCCGCCCGCGAGGGGATCGCGCTCTCCCTCGCACACCTCGGTCGCGACCTCGATGAGGCGCGGAAGCTGATGGAAACACAGATTGCCCAGCACCCACAGATTCAGGAGTTCCAGGCGCTCGTCCTTGCCTACATCCTCCTCCGCTCCGGCGAGCGGGATGCTGCGCTGCGACTCTACGGCGATCACGTCGAGCTGCTCGAGACGCGATTCCGCGACGACTACACCGACCCTGATCCGCTGCTCAGCGAAACGCTCTACCTTTACGGGAAGCTCGCGGAAGCCAACGGCGAAGAAGCACAGGCCGACTCGCTGCTGCGCCAGGCGGAGCGCTGGGGCTGGAGTGCCGAGCCGGCCGCGCTCGGTAGTTGAGCGTCACGCCGTTAGCGCCAGCCGGTGAAACGATCCGCGGATCTTCTGCATCCCGATCGAGGCAGCGCAGGGATGCACGCGGTTCGTCAGCAGCACCATGATGCGCCCCTGGTCGACCCACACGGAGGTACCACTGAAGCCGGTGTGACCGAATGATTCGGTCGAGAGTTGAGGACCCCTGGTCTGCCAGCCTAACCCACGGTCGCCGGCATGGGTTCGCGTCGCTTCATGGACGAGGTCGAGCGGAACGAGGTCACCGCGGACGAGCGCCTGGACGGTGCGGAACACGTCATGCGCCGTCGCAAACAGCCCCGCATTGCCGCATGTGCCGCCGGCGTGAAACGAGTTGCCGTCGTGTACTGCTCCCCAGATCAGGCCGCGACGGAAGCCTGTGAAGTCGATCGCGAGGTTCGCACACATTCCGACCTCGTGCCTCTGTCCCCACTCCGTCGCAGCGATCCGCGGCCGCAGCGACGCGGGAGGATTAAAGCAGGTGTCGGTCAATCCGATCGGCTCGAAGATCCGTCGCCGCGCCATCTCGATGTAATCGCCCTCGAGCTCGCGCAGCGCATGGAAGAGCAGGACGAAGTTGAGATCCGAATAGATCACCCGCTCACCACGCGCGCACTCACGCCCCTCGCGCTCGATCGTGGCCAGGTAATCACCGGACGCATAGAGAGGAAGCCATGCCTTCAGCCCCGTGGTGTGGGTGAGCAGTTCTCTAAACGCAAAGCCTCGATACTCGTCGTCGAGCGAGAGCCGCTTCTCCGCGACGGCCTGCAGGATCAGGGTCGTAGTCACTAGCGGCTTCGTCAGAGACGCACAGTCATAGATCGTCTCCTGCGAAGCCGGGATCCGCAGCGGCACCGAAACCGCGTTGCCGAGCGCGCCGGTCCGCTCGATCGCCTCATACGACCCGATGGCATAACTCGCCCCCGCAAACGAGCCAACATCGATTTCACGCTGCAGGAACGAGTCGATGGTCATGGATGGGATTGTGGCACGAAGGGAGGGAGCGGGAGGGAGGGATGACGGGCAAAACCGTGCCTGTCATCCCGAGCCGCCGGAGCCCCGGGGGTGGGTGCGCG
>DASVLC010000194.1:0-12186 GCA_036385045.1 Thermoanaerobaculia bacterium
CCGGGCGAGACGCCCGGGAGCGGGCGAGGACGCCCGCGGTACGGCGGGCGGGGACGCCCGCGCTACAAGTACCCAGGAACCCGAGGCACCGAGGAACTCCGAGGAACCCCGAGGAACCCCGAGGAACTCCGAGGAACCCGAGGAACTCCGAGGAACTCCGAGGAACCCGAGGAACTCCGAGGACCCGAGGAACTCCGAGGAACCCGAGGAACTCCGAGGAACTCCGAGCAATCAGGAATAAACCACCCAATATATGGAGCGCCATCTATTGCTGTACAATACACCTCACTATGAAGCGGAAGAACTCGAAGTCGCTCCTGATCGCCACCGAGAACGAGGAGACCCGTACCGCGCTGTCGGCTCTCGGCGGCGTCCGGACCGTCAGTGTCAGCTCGGGAAGCGAGGCCATCGAGCTCCTTGCGACCCGCTCTTTCGACGTCGTCGTGCTCGACCAGGCGCTCCCGGACGTCACTGGAGAAGACATCCTTGCCTATCACCGTACCCGCTACCCTGGATCACGGAACGTAATCCTGCTGGTCGGAGCAGCGCCCCGGCGGACCGTCGACGGCCGAGGCGCATACGCAGTGATGCCGGCTCCGCTGGATGTCGAACAGTTCGCCAGAGTCGTACGTGGCTGTTCTCGAGAGATCGCGGCCGCCTGATTTCCGAGTCCGCGAACTCAAAAGGGCGTTCGACCCGGAACCGGAACGTTTTCAGAACGATTACAGTCCGGCGGCCCTCAAAGCCGCATTGAGCCTCTCCGCGTGCGAGAATCCGTTCCAACCAGTTGAATGAAGGAGTGTCCATGCGAAGAATCACCGTTCTGTCGTTGTCTGTCCTGCTGCTTGCGGCAACTGTTTCGGCTCAGGATTCCGCGAAGAAGCCACCGCTGAGCCCTCCGGCCAAGGCCGAGGCAAAGATCGGGAATGCGAACATCACGATCGACTACAGCGCACCCTCGATGCGGGGCCGCACCATCATGGGCGAGCTCGTCCCCTACGGGAAGGTCTGGCGAACCGGGGCCAACGCCGCGACGACTCTCAAGTCAGACACCGACCTGATGATCGGCAATCTTCACGTTCCGGCAGGAACCTATTCCCTCTTCACGGTTCCCGGTGAGAAGGAGTGGGTACTCATCGTCAGCAAGCAGACCGGCCAGTGGGGATCGGGAAAGTATGACCAGGCGCAGGACCTCGGCCGCGTTCCGATGACGGTCAAGGCCACCGACGCTCCGGTGGAAACCTTCAAGATCGGCGTGAAATCGAAAGACGCGAGCTCCGGCTCGATCACTCTCGCGTGGGAGAACGTCAAGGCAAGCGTCCCGCTCATGGTGCATTGATGCGCGCTCCGGCCGCTCTTCTGCTTCTCGTTGCTGCTGCGCCGAGTCTGGCGCAGCAGCAACCGGCGATCTCCTTCGAAGAGTACGATCCGAAGTCGACGCTCGTCGTCCCGCAGAATCCGCGGACCCATTCCCGTTTTCCCTTCATCGATGTGCATGGTCATCAGCGGAGGGAGATCACGACGGAGGATGCTGCACGACTGATTGGGGAGATGGACCGGATCAACCTCCGAGTCATGGTCAACCTGAGCGGAGGGACGGGAGAGACCCTGAAGCAGGGACTCGCCAGCCTCGCAGGACGATATCCAGGGAGGTTCGTCGCTTTCGCCAACATTGATCTTGGAAAGATCGATGACCCTGATTTCGGCAGGGCGGCAGCCCGGCAGCTCGAGGAAGACGTCCGAAACGGTGCCGTCGGCCTGAAGATTTTCAAGAACCTCGGGATGTTTCTCACCGACAGCTCCGGGGCCCGTGTTCCGACGGACGACCCCCGTCTCGATCCGATATGGAAGAAGGCAGGCGAGCTGAAGATCCCCGTGCTGATCCATACCGGAGAGCCTCCCGCCTTCTGGGATCCGGTCGACAAACACAACGAACGACTGCTGGAACTGCAGCAGTTCCCCAATCGCCAGCGCAACGATTCGTCAAAGTTCGTCTCATTCGAGCAGACGATGGCCGAGCAGCACAGTCTCTTCCGCCGACATCCCGAGACGACGTTCATCAATGCCCACCTGGGGTGGATGGGGAACGATCTCAACCGTCTCGGCAAGCTTCTAGACGAGCTGCCGAACGTCCACACGGAGCTTGGCGCCGTTCTCTACGAACTCGGGAGGCAGCCGCGGACGGCTCGGGCGTTTCTGATCCGCTATCAGGACCGGATACTCATGGGGAAGGATTCCTGGAACGCGGACGAGTTCGCCACCTACTTCAGGGTCCTCGAGACTGAGGACGAGTACTTCGATTACTACCGTAAGCGCCATGCATTCTGGAAGATGTACGGACTGGGTCTGCCGGACGAAGTGCTGAAGAAGATCTATTATAAGAACGCTCTGCGTCTCATCCCGGGCATCGACTCGAGCGCTTTTCCCGACTGAAGCCCCGCTGAGCAGGAACTCCTCTCCACCGCATGTTGCTACGGCGGGAAGGCTCGCTCTTCTTCCCTGAGGCAGGGGCGGTTTTGGCGGCCTCCTCCGCACCGGCCTGGCGGAGCCATTGGACCGGACGTTGCAGCATTACTTCTCTCTGCGACAAACCGTTCCAGTTAATGCGACACCGTGTCACACTGCAAGGGTGTCGAATGTCACCAAGCTTCCTGCCTTGAAGGCCCAAGAATTCACTCCAGCCGAAAAGGAGGTCCATCCGCTTATGTCCGCCATACTCCGCACCCTGTTAGTTCTAGCCACGGTTGGAGCTGTCTCTCTACCGTCCCTGCTGCCCATCGAGGCTCAGGGTCGTCGCCGCGCGGCGACACAGCCCAGCAGCCCGGCAACCCCGAGCGAGATCGCCAAGCAGTGGGTATTCGAATCGAATCAGCTCGAGTTCTATCTGAATTCCGATGGGATCGCCTACATCCGTCCCGGCGTGAAGATCAAGGTGGTCTCGATCACGATTCCGGCCGACCGGCGTCCGGTGGTCGAACTGACGTTCACCGACGACTTCGATCAGCCGATCGACCGCCTCGGCAAGATCACCCCGGGAGCGATCTCTGCCAGCATGGTTCTCGCACGCTGGAATCCCGAGACGCGTGAGTACTTCTCGTACACCACACGCATTCAGACGACTCCGGCCAGCAGCCCCGCCGGTCCCGGCGTAACCGCCATTCAGGCGGCTGCCGACAGCGGCGGCACCTGGACCGACCTCGAGATGGGCCGGGCGCAGTATCGATTCCGCACGGTCCTCCCCGCGGATTTCGATACAGCCGCGACCATGACGCTCGGTATCTATTCAGCGCGAAATCTGAACGACATCCTCGGCAAGAGCTACTACGCCAACGTCCTTCATGACTTCCGCGCCGACGCGCAGCCGATCACCAGCACCTGGGACAAGATCTCCACCGCATCGTGCAACAACTGCCACGACGCCCTCGCCTTCCACGGCGGATCGCGCCGCGAGATGAAACTCTGCGTCCTCTGCCACACGACGCAGACGGTCGACCCTGACACCGGCGAGACGCAGGACATGGAGACCCTGACCCACAAGATCCATCGTGGAGCCAACCTCCCGAGCGTGCTCGGTGGCAAGCCGTACATCATCATCGGCAACCAGCAGTCCGTTCACGACTACTCGCACGTCATCTATCCGCAGGACATCCGCAACTGCGACAACTGCCACGAAGGCATCACGGCAGCGCAGAAGACCTCGCAGTCGCATGTCTGGTTCACCAATCCGACCAAGGAAGCCTGCTACGCCTGCCATGACAACATCAACATGGAGACGGGAGAAGGACACCCGGGCCGCGCGCGCGCGGACAATTCCCGTTGCGCGAACTGCCACGTTCCCGACAGCGGCGAAGAGTTCGACCGTTCCATCAAGGGAGCGCACACGATCCCCGAGAAGTCCAAGCAGCTCGAAGGACTGAAGGTCGCCGTCGTCAGCTTCACGAATTTCAAGGCCGGTGAGAAGCCGACCGTCACCTTCGCCCTGACCAACAACGCCGGTGCGGCGGTCGATGGCAGCAAGCTCGCTACCTTCGCGCCGATGATTGCCGGTCCGACGTCGAGCTACTCCAAGTACTTCCGCGAGGCGGCTCCGGCGCGCGCAATCTTCAACGCAACGACCGGTCACACCACCTTCACATTCAACAATGCGATCCCCGCCGATGCGAAGGGTACCTGGACGATCAGTGGCGACTTCTATCGCAACGTGACCATCAAGCGTGCCGACGGCGAGGCCGACATCTCATTGCGCGAGGCCGCCTACAACCCGATCCGGTACGCCGCTCTCGACGGCGGCACCGCGACTCCGCGGCGCACGGTCGCGCCGATGGCTCAGTGCAACACCTGCCATGACCGCCTTGCGCTTCACGGTGGCCAGCGTCTCGTGATGGAACAGTGCGTGATCTGCCACAACCCGCTCGAGACCGATGTGGCCCGTCGTCCGGCTTCCGCCGGCGCGCCGGAGAGCGTCTCGATGCAGTACATGATCCACAAGATCCATCGTGGACACGCGCTCGACCGCGATTACACGGTCTATGGTTTCGGCGGCACACCCCACAACTACAATCACGTCGGCTACCCCGGTGACCTCAAGAACTGCGCGAAGTGCCACACGGCGAACTCGCACAGGCTCCCGGCGAAGGGTGATGCGGTCGTAACCCCGCGTGACTTCTACTCGCCGATGGGCTCCGGCACCGCCGCTTGCGTCAGTTGTCACGACAACCGCGACACCGTGGCCCACGCATTCCTCAACACGGCGCAGTTCGGCGGCCAGCCGGCCGAGTCCTGCGGTACCTGCCATGGCGCCAACGCAACATGGTCGGTCGACAAGGTGCACGCCCGGTAAGACGGAGATATCTGCTCGAGGGGGGCTTCGTTGCCCCCCTCGGTTTCTCCAACACGCAGTCGTGAAAAAAGGGAACGCCATGTCGATGAGAAGTCTCGCGATCGGGGGGATGGCCCTCCTGCTCCTCCTCGGTCTGTCGCCGAGTACGATCGCGCAGGAGACAGAGCCGGCAACGACGCTCTCCTGCGGTGATTGTCACGAACAGGCACAGACCTTCATTCGTAACCCGCACGCCCGTGCCTCAGTCGTAGACGGCGTCATTCCGAACCCGGTATGCGAGAGCTGCCACGGTGATGGAACCGCCCACATGGAGGCCGGTGGGGACACGACGCTGATCCAGGTACCTCGAGGATTCAGCGGCGCAAACGAAACCTGCCTCTCGTGCCACGACACAGCCACCGATCGTCGCTCGCACCGCACCGGTGCGCACGCGAACTCGAAGGCGGTGAACTGTTTCTCGTGTCACAAGATCCACAATGAAGCCCACGGGCTGCTCGCGGCCCCGGACCCGGCACTCTGCTCGAGTTGTCACTCGACGCAGGCTGCCTCCTTCCGCAACAAGCCCTACACGCACCGTATCGGTGCGGGCCTGGTCTGCTCGACCTGCCACGAGCCTCACTCACGAGCCGGCGAGGAAAGCATCCGTCGTACTCCGGCCGGCGAGAAGGTATGTCTCTCGTGCCACACCGAGAAGCGCGGGCCGTACGTCTTCCAGCATGCGGGCGTCGCCATCGGCGACTGTGCCGCCTGCCACGAGCCTCACGGCTCCGGAAACCCGAATCAGCTCCGCCGGTCAAGCGTCGCCCAGGTATGCATGGAATGTCACTCCCCGATTACGACCCACAACCTCGGGTCGATCCCCCCGGCGTTCCACAATCTGAATAACTCCCGCTACCTCAACTGCACCACCTGTCACGTCGCCATTCACGGCTCCAACCGCTCACCGGCGCTTTTGAAATAGGAGGAAGCGATGAACGCAAAATTCGCCATACTGCTCGCTCTTCCCCTCCTGCTGGTTGCGGGGACGGCTACGGGCCAGTCTGCAAATCCGCTCGAAGTCGAGTTCGGCTACCAGTGGCTCGATGTCGACGGCAATGAAGACATGTACCGCACGCAGGTCAATCAGCGTGAAGGCCTGCTCCTTCGTTCTCTCCGTTTCAGCACTCGCGACTTCGGCGGTGAGTCGGACGTCATCGATCATCTCCGTGTCACGGCAACCAATCTCGGTACGAGCCCCTCGGGTGGCATTCACATCGAGGCCGCCAAGTCCGACCTCTGGAACCTCCGCCTCGGCTATCGTCAGGCCGATGCCTTCAGCGCGCACCCCTGGTTCGCTAATCCTTTCGCTGCTGCGGGTGTCATCCCCGGACAACACACGTACGACCGTACGCGCCGCTTCTTCGATGCCGATCTTCAGCTGAGACCCGGCCGTTCGATCAGCCCTTTCATCGGTTTCTCGACCGGCAGCTTCGACGGGCCGGGCACGACGACCTACGCACTCGGCCAGGATGAGTTCCTGCTCACCTCCGGTCTGCGTGAGAGCGAGCAGGAGATCCGCGGCGGCGTCGCGTTCAACACACGATACTTTGACGGTGTAGTAACCCAGGGCTGGAGGAGTCTCGATTCCACGGAGAATCTCTCCCTCGCTCCCGGTGCCGGGGCCGGCAACAACCCCAATCCAATCCTGGGCAGGCCCGTCACGGCCGAAACATTCAGCAGGAGCAGCACTCTCGACGTCTCCACGCCGTTTACCAACGCGTATGTCACGACGCGGCTCGGTTCACGAGTGCGACTGATCGGCAACTACTCACGCTTCTCCGCCGATGCCGACGGTCAGGAGCTCGAATCGGCCACCGGTTCCTTTGTATCGTTCGCGAGGTCGCGCTTCTTCAACGGGCTCGACGAAACCATTTCGTCCAGGTCGAAGAACCAGACATGGCGAGGTGGCGCACGGGCAGAGGTCGCTCTCTGGAACAACATCGACCTCATTGCCGGATGGCGCACCGAACAGCGTGAGTTGAACGGCAGCGCTCTGCTCAACAGCCTCTTCCGCGACAGCACCAATTTCAGCGGCGTCGACCGTCGCGACGTCCAGGAAATCATCAGCGCCGACAGCTCGCTCGATCGCGACGAAGACGTCGCCGAGATCGGCTTCGTGGCACGCGCGCTCGGTCCGTTCACGCTGCGTGCGACCTTCTCACAGACGGATCAGGACGTGACGGTCACACCCGACCTCGAGGAGATCGTCATCGACGACGGTCAGACGCAGCGAGGCACATTCGATCGGCGTATTCGCACTTTCGATGTGTCAGGCGCGTACAACCTGGCCGGCTTCACGCTCGGAGTGGCTCTCCGCCGCGACGACGCTGATGAGTCGATCCTGCGAACCGACTACCTCGATCGCAACCGGCTGCGTCTTCGCGCGGCCTATGCGTTCCCCGGCAACAGAGTGCGGATCGGCGCCACTGCCGAACAGATCGACCAGGAGAACAACAGACCTGATGTGAGCTACGACTCGGAACTGCGGCAGTACAGCGCAGATGTCGAATTCGCACCCATAGAGCGGGTTCGGCTTCGCGGCGCATGGTCGCGGTTCGACGGGACCAGCAGTGCCCTCATCCTCAGGCCGATGAACTTCGCAATCGAGCGCTGGACACACGTCGAGGACGGTAAGTCTCTCGACGCCGGTGTCAGTCTGCTGTTCGCCCCGTTCTCGGTCGATGCCGACTACAACACCTTCGAGAATAAAGGAAACATCCCCTTCGACCTCGACCGCTATCGCGTTCGCGTCGTCTGGGACTTCCTCACGCGCCTGGGCTTCGCAGCAGAAGTCGGCCGCGACAAGTACTCCGAATCGCTCTTTGCGCTGTCTGACTACGAAGCCGACCGTTACGGCCTCTTCGTCCGCTGGCGTCAGTGAACTCAATCATGCAATCCGACGAAGCGCATCCCTCGGGATGCGCTTCGTGTTTTGAGCACCTTCGCTTACTTCACCGCAACTGCTCTTGCCTGTTTAACGTCGCAGAGACCCTGGAATGCCTTATCGATCGCATCCTGAAGCAGGGTGCGCATCCCCTGTTCCATCGCCAGCTTCCGCAGTTCGTCAATCGGTGACCGGCGCTGAATTGCCCGCTTCATTTCGTCCGTTCCGACGAGCAGTTCGTGAACGCCCATTCGCCCCTTGTAGCCGGTATCTCCACAAGCGGAGCATCCTTTCGGCCGGTAGAGCATCAACTGCGGTGAGTAGGTGATCCCGGTCAGAGGCCAGTATTCATAGCCGTAAGCCTCGATGATCTCTTCGAACTCCTCGGGAGTCGGGTTGTACGGTTCGCGGCATTTCGCGCAGAGAGTCCGGATGAGACGCTGCGCCATGATCCCGAGCAGCGCGTCAGCAAAATTGAACGGATCGATATTCATGTCGAGCAGCCGCGTGATCGTCTCGGGCGCCGAGTTGGTGTGCAGCGTCGAGAAGACGAGGTGACCGGTGAGGGAGGCTTCGATGCCAATCGCGGCCGTCTCGTGGTCACGCATCTCACCCACCATGATGACGTCGGGATCGGCGCGGAGAAACGACCGCATGGCGGCCGCGAACGTGAAATCGATCTTCGGCTGGACCTGAACCTGCCGGAGCCCCTTCTGGGTGATTTCGACCGGATCCTCAGCGGTCCAGATTTTCATGTCTTCGGTGTTGATGAAGCCGAGTGCGGAGTGCAACGTCGTCGTCTTGCCCGACCCGGTCGGACCGACAACCAGACAGATTCCATACGGCTTGGCGAGTACCTCCTTGAAGCGACGGAGGTTCCCTTCGCTGAAGCCCATCTTTTCGATCGGAAGCGGCTTCGAGGCCGCCAGGATACGCATCACGACGTCTTCGTTACCGTTCGTAGTCGGGATGGTCGCAACGCGCAGTTCGATCGTGCCTTTGGAATACTTGAACCGGATCTTCCCGTCCTGCGGCTTCCGCTTCTCCGAGATGTCGAGCTTCGACATGATCTTCAGCCGCTGGATCACGGCGTTCCGGTGCGGACCGGGGATCTCCATGAACTTCTGGCAGTCGCCGTCAATCCGGAGCCTCACTCCGCAGGGATTGCGCGGCCCATCCGGTTCCACGTGAATGTCCGATGCACCGCGTGATGCCGCCTCGATGATCAGTTGGTTGACCAGTTTCACGATCCCGGTATCCGTTTCGTCAATCTCGGGCTCGCTGTTCGGCATGTCCTCGATCTCGACCTTCTCTCCTTCTCCGAGTGAGTCGAGGATCTTTGCCCAGTCTGCCTCGGTTGAGCCTTCGGCGGCCGCCTTCTCGCCGTACGATCGCGTGACATAGTCGAGAATCTCATGCTTCATTCCGACCTGAAACTCGTAGCGCGGGGCCAGATTCATCGCACGGATCCCGTCGAGGCGCATCAGATCCTGAGGATCATCCACGGCCAGGACCAGTAGCCCCGGGCGTCTTTCTACTGGAGCGCAAACGTGCTTCTTCCAGATATCCGCCGAGACCCGCTCCTGCAGATCAGCCGGAATGGTCCGCGCGCCGTCGTAATTGAACCAGGGAGCCGAATAATAGGTTGAGAGCGACTGGCCTAACTCTTCACGTGGCACACCGAAATCCGATACCAGAACGCTCTCGACATTCAGGTTGTTCATCCTTGCGCTGCTGGCTGCCTTCTCGATGTCCTTTTCCGAGACGATGCCCTTGTCGATCAGCATTCCGAAGCGCGAAGGCTTCGATTGACGCTGCACTTTGTGCTGGTTGTAAAAAGCAATCCCGAGGATACGCGCGATCTCCTCGGCTCCCTGTTCGTCGAGCTCCGTGAAGACGGTTCCGCTCTGCTTGTTGATGAGCTGGATGACGCCCAGCATGTTCTTCTCGAAGAGAACGGGCACGGCAAGGACCGAACGCGTTCGAAAGCCGGTCTGCTTGTCCCATCTCTGATCGAATCGGAGATTGGGGTGAAATTTCTGGAGTTCGGCGGCGTCGTACGCGTCATTCACGTTCAACGTCTTACGCGCGAGAGCCGTGAACCCGGCGATCGACGAGAAGGATCTCGGAACCCGGATCTCCTTCGGCGTGTCGCCGACCTTCTGGACCGAGTAAAGCTCCTGGTTCTTCGTGTCGACGGCGTAGATCGTCAGCCGCTCGGCGTCGAGGAGCTCGAGGATCCTGTCCTTGAGCATCATCAGGATGTGCGGGATCGACTCGGCCGAGTTGACCTGGTTCGCAATCGCGGTAAGGTTCTTGCGAAAAGCCAGCTCTCGCTCGAGCGAGGATGGCGCGGACTGGATCGTCATGGGTGCGATCTCCTGATTGACCGGAACTGCCCGCAAGAATAGCACGCGCTCCCCGGCCCTCTGCCGGACGTTCCCGTTCAGATCCCGGTGACTCTCACCACTTCCTCGAACGTAGTCTGCCCCTCTGCCAGCTTGCGCAATGCGCTCTGCCGCAAGGTTCGCATCCCACGCTTGACGGCCATATCCTTGATCTTCAGGAAGTCCTCGCTTCGGTCAACCAGATCACGGATCGCATTGTCCACCGGAAGGATCTCGAAGATGCCGCTGCGGCCGAAGTAGCCGGTATTGCGGCAACGATTGCATCCAGCTCCCTCCTTCACGATGATCCGCTTGCCGGCGGGAGCCTGAAGGTTGAGCATTCCTGCCTCTTCGATGCTGAGAGGCCGATTCTGACGGCAGTCCGTGCAGATCTTCCTCACGAGCCGCTGGGCCATCGCTCCTATCAGGGTCGATGAGATGAGAAACGGCTGGATCCCGAGGTCGATCAGTCGCGTGATCGACGTCGCGGAGTCATTCGTGTGCAGCGTGGAAAAGACCAGGTGACCGGTGAGTGCTGCCTGCACCGCGTTCTGAGCGGTCTCCTGATCGCGGATCTCCCCCACCATGATGATGTCGGGATCCTGCCGGAGAATGTTCCTCAAAGCCGACGCAAAGGTCAGCCCGATCTTCGGCTGAACCGCGGTCTGGTTGAAATCCTCGTGCACCATCTCGATCGGGTCTTCAATCGTCGTGATGTTGATCTCCGGGGCGGCCAGGCTCTTGAGTGCCGAGTAGAGCGTGACCGTCTTACCGGAGCCGGTCGGACCGGTGACGAGAATGATCCCGTGCGGCCGCTTGATCCAATCGGCAAAGATGGAAAGTTCATCATCGTAGAAGCCCAGCCCCCCGAGGTCGCGAATCAGGACATCGGGATCGAAGATGCGCATCACGACTTTCTCTCCGAATGCGGTCGGCAGAGTCGAGACGCGCAGCTCGATCTCTTTCCCTTCCCTCTCCGTCTTGATCCGGCCGTCCTGCGGCCGGCGCTTCTCGGCGATGTCCATCCTGCACATCGTCTTGAGGCGCGAGGTGATCGCCAGATTCACCATCTTGGGAACACGCTGGATTTCGTGTAACACACCGTCGATCCGGAAGCGGATCAGCGCATGCTCGCGCTTCGGCTCGATGTGAATATCGGATGCCCGCGAGTCGTAGGCGTGCTGCAGCAGAAAGTCGACCGCGTTCACGATGTGCTGGTCGCTGGTCTCGATCTCACTCCCCGACTTGAGCCGGATGTACTGCTCCAGATTTCCGAGATCGATCGCACCACGAGTCAGGCCGCGCTCCGCCTTGGTCACCGAGGCACGGAATCCATACTGCTCGTTGATGACCCCCATCACGTCCGTCTCGGCCGAGACGACGAGTTCCAGTTCCTGCTTGGCAATCGCGCGATAGGAGTCGACAGCCAACGTGTCGAACGGATTCACGACGGCCACGATGAGTTTCCCATCGCGGACCGCCACCGGAACCATCTGGTGTTTTCGGGCAAACGGCCGCGAGATTTTCGATTCGACCATTGCCACGTCGAGCCGGAGTGGATCGATTTTGAAAAACGGCAGGCGCGCGTCCTCAGCGATCAACCTCGCCAGCAGAAAGTCGTCGATCCGTGTGCTGTTGCCGCTCGCATCCGTGAGATTCATTCCGACCAGAATGCGCAACGGACTCGCCTCCTCTTCGGCACGCAGTTTCGACGTGCGTGCGAGCAGTCGGAATTGCTTGTCCGCCGCGTCGACATCCGCCTTCTGTCGCTCGTCGATGAACCCCGCACTGAACAGCAGCTCGCCGAGATAGGAGATCGTAATCTCGCGTGAGGTCCGGCCGGCGGTGGCGGAAGTGTTCATAGACCAGCCTCTGGCCGGGCAGCGCGGTGATAACTCATCGCCGCAATTCTAAGCCTACCCGGAATTTGAGAGTCAAAGACCGGGCGCGGGTCCGGGTCCTGAACAGGCTCTGCCAGATGTCACCCCGAGCGGGTGGGTGGGCATGCGAGGGCCTGGCAAGCTGCGTACTCCGTA
>DASVLC010000195.1:0-6813 GCA_036385045.1 Thermoanaerobaculia bacterium
GGGCGGGCGGGCATGCGAGGGGTCTGGCAGACTGCGTACTCCGAACCGTTGAGCATAGCGAGTGCGGCTGCTTCGCCTTTCCTACTCTGAGGATCGTCACGCCACTACCAGTTCGATCTATCACTCCCGCTGCCCCGCCAGCATCCCGCACGCCGCATGCTTCGCGGCTCCCCCCGAGTATCGCCGCACTACCGGCACCTCGAGTGTCCGCAATGCGTCGCGGAATCGCGCCAGCTCCGCGGGAGTCGCGCGGACGTAGCCGTCGGGACGGGCGTCGTTCACGTCGATCAGGTTGATCTTCAGCGGCAGCCCGCCGAAGTGCTCGCGCAGGGCTGCAACCTCGTCGGACCCTGTGTTGATCCCGCCGAGCAGCACCCAGGCGAGAGTCACGCGTCCGCCGTGCGCCGCCTGGTACTTCCGGACTGCGGCCGCGACTTCACGTACCGACCATGCAGATGCCGATGGCAGCAGCATCCGGCGTCGTTCATCGATCGCCGAGGTCAGTGAGACGATCAGCCGGTAAGGACGTGTTGATTTGGCCAGTCGGAGAATACCTGGCACCAGGCCAACGGTGGAGATCGTAATGTTCTTCGCAGCGATCCGCCCGCCGCACGGATGCGAGAGGATCTCGGCTGCGTGCATGACGGCGTCGAAATTGTGCAGCGGTTCCCCTTGACCCTGAAACAGCGCCCCGGTGACATCACCGGGTGCCTCATCGCGTACGGCGACGAATTGCGCCACGATCTCCCACGGCTCCAGATTCCGCGCGAGCCCGAGGCGACCGGTCGCGCAGAAATCGCATCCCATCCCGCAGCCTGCCTGGCTCGATAGACAGACCGTGAAGCGCTCCGGCTTCTCCAGAGGAATTCTCACCGCCTCGACGAGAGCCCCGTCATGCAGACGAAACAGGTACTTCACGAATCCGTCTGAGGGATCCGTCACTCGTTCGACGATCTCCAGGCGCGCCCGCGTGGTCAAGCGCGAGACCGCTTCCTCCACCCTCCGTGGCACCGGCCGTGCGACTGGAAAGCCCTCGCGACCGTGCGCAACTGCATGGGCAAGCAGACGACGAGCCTCGGCGTCTCGCACCGTGACACCGTTGGCCCGGAGGATTCCGGCCAGATCCTCCGCCAGCAGCCCGAAGAGATGCTCCATCCGCGCCTTCAACCGGGCTCCGCGCAGATTCACTCCAGGAGTTCCGCTTCTCCCGAAGCGCCTACGGTCAGCCTTCAGCGCGGAACAACCGAGCGACACTTCTCTGGACGCTCACTGCTGCAGCCGCATCTCTCCTGGTCCGCCGCCTCTCCGCCTGCACACAGTTTCGTCCATTGCGTTTCGCGCGGTAGAGAGCCTGGTCCGCGGCTGCGACCATTTCTGACGCCGATGTGAACTGCGTGTGAGAGAGGCTCGCCGCGCCGACGCTCACCGTGACAGGTACCTCCTGACCGGCGCCTAACGCCACCGGAGCTTCGGCGATGGCCTGCCGCAGTTTCTCGCCGAACGTCACCGCGTCTTCGAGTTGCGTCTCAGGCAGCAGCACCACGAACTCCTCACCGCCATAGCGGGCCACGTAATCGGAGGCACGAATCGAGCGTGAGAATCGTCTCGCCACCTCGGCAAGGACCGAGTCGCCGGCCTGGTGACCGAGCGAATCGTTGATCGTCTTGAAGCAGTCGACATCGATGACGGCGACGGACAGCGGCCGCTGGTAGCGCTGCGAGTGTGCGAATGCCTTCTCGAGGGTCGTGCCGAAGTGCCGCCGGTTGTACACGCCGGTCAGGCCGTCGCGCATTGACAACTCCTCGAGCTGACCTGCCATCTCGACCAATTGCTTCTGCATCTCGACTACACGCCGCGCTGCATGGACGCGGGCCAGCAACTCGGTCGGATGGAACGGCTTGGTGATGTAGTCGTTCGCGCCGAGGTCGAGTGCCTCCACACGTGCGTCCAGCGAACCGTAAGCGCTCAGAATGATCACCTGGCGCGCATCGAACTGTGGGTCGGCTTTCACCCTGCGGCAGATCTCCATGCCGTCCATATCGGGTAGACCGCGATCGAGCAGACAGAGATCCCACTCTCCCGCTTCTATAGCCTCCAGCCCGGCAGCCCCGGAGGCGCACTTGGTCACCTCCATGCCTGCCCTGCGCAAAACCCTTTCAAGGAGCCGGAGGATCGCCGGATCATCATCGATTGTCACGACTCGAAACGGCTTCTGCTTCTGACTCTCTGCTGCGCGACGACGGCGCGTAAGGGTGTCGTCGCCGTTGAAGACGCGGCCTGGGAGGGGATTGGACATTCTTAATAACTAACTCGCAAGCAGTAGACCGCATTCCAGATTTGGTGTCTCGATACTCTCCAGACGAACTCCAAGCGGTCGCTCAACGATGCGCTCGGCTCCTCCCTCAGGAGCCGAGCGATCCGCCCGCTTCACCGACTGAACCGATACCCCACCTTCCTCACTGTATGGATGTGTCGGGGATTCGCCGGATCGGATTCGATGATTCGCCGCAGCGAGGCTATATGCGTGTCGACCGTGCGGCTGGTAACCGCGTCCGAGTATCCCCAGACGCGCCGCAGTAACTCGATCCTCGAGATGACCACATCCGGCTGGCGTACCAGCGCGAGCAGCAGTTCGTACTCCTTCGGGGCGAGATCAACCTTCTGGCCGCTACGTAACACCATCCGCGCAGTGACTCGAACTTCGATCTCGCCAAACTGCAACGTCGCTTCCGCCGGCGCCTGTGCCCGTTGGCAGCGCCGAAGAAGGGCGTCTACCCGGGCGACCAGCTCCATCACTCCAAACGGCTTGACGAGGTGGTCGTCGGCGCCGAAGCGAAGAGTGCGGACCCGATCGACCTCCTGATCCTTGCCCGACACCACCATCACCGGCTTGTCACAGGAATCGTCCCGCAGCCTTCGCAGGACGCGGTATCCGTCGAGCTCCGGGAGCACGAGATCGAGAATGATCAGATCGGGATCGTAGGAGCGCACACGCTCGAGGCCGGCACGACCGTCGCCGGAAATCTCCACGTCGTACCCTTCGATCTCGAGGTTGTCGTGCATGCAGAGCGCGATCTCGGGGTTGTCTTCGATGACAAGGATGCGCGCCATCACGACACCTCCCTTTCACACAGCAGCGCCGGGACGGGGGCCGGCTCCTCGGATGCGCCGAACTCGACGACGAAGCGTGCGCCTCCCCCCGGAGCATCCTCGACTCTGCACTCTGCTCCGTTGACCCGACAGAGCTCCCGTACGATCGCCAGTCCGAGTCCAGCGCCATTCGTGAGGCCGGGTCGACCGAGGCTCCAAAATGGCTGCCAGATCGAGTTGCGATCGGCGACCGGAATGCCGCGCCCCTCATCGTCCACTCTAAGTCGGGCTCTTCCCTGTGCCACCGATATACCGACGCAGATCCGTTGACGTTCCGGTCCGTGCTGCAGCGCATTCGCGACGAGGTTCGTGACGATCCGCCATACGGACGTCCTGTCGGCAATCACCTCGGCATCGCCTGGCAGCAGTTCGATGGAGCTTCCCACAGCCTCCACAAGCGGCGTCAGGCCCTCGACTGCTTCCTCGACGGCCGCACGAAGCCGAAAACGCTCGGGAACAACGCGCGGTGCTCCGCGCATCGAGTGGCCGTACTGAAGGAGGTTCTCTGCGAGGAGTGCTACCCGGCACGTCTCGCGAGCCATCACACGCGCGGCGAGCATCCGTTCTTCCGCTGTGCGCAGACGATTCAGGAGAAGAGACTCGCTGAAGAGACGGAGTTGCGTCAGCGGCGTGCGGAGATCGTGAGCCAGACCGGCGATCATCGCGGCCTGCCGCTGCAGCCGGTTCGACAGCGCCCGAGCCCTCAGGCAGGCCGCGAGCGCCAGACAGATCACCAGTAGGAAGGCCGGCAGGAGAAGAGCGTGGAATCCCTGGTCCGGCGCCGGCACGAACTCGAACAGCGAAGGAAGCAGGAATGTGGAGGATGTCGCGGCGCTGCCGCTGGACGGCCCAGCGCCCCGCACCAACTCGGCTTCCCCACTACGAATGGGGGCGATGGAACGGCGGCGGCATGCATCGGGGCTTCGAACGTCTCTTCGCATGCCCTGTCTGGCGCAACCGAAATGCCACGGCACTCGCTGCGGTCAAGACACATCAGATCAGTGACTTAGCTGCGCATCTGCGCCGCCGGTCGTGTGGATCGCGTCCGGAAATGGGACGGAGATTGTGAAAATTGAGACGCCTACTGTCCGGAACTGGCGGGGTGAGGTGCGTCTCGATCGCGAAGGAACTCGCACGCATCGAATGCGGCGATCGTATCCTCGAACGAGAGCCGCCGGAGAACCGAATCGGGTTCGGACCCCAGGACTCGCAGGATGTAGTCACACCAGTTGATCGCCGCGTGCGCGGTGAAAAGCTCGTGACTCGTCACGATGCGAGCGGCGGAGTGCTCTGTCTGTCGCGGCAGGCGTGAATGGTTGCGAAGAGCCGCGGTGAGCGAACCGACACGGTTCAGGAGCGCCGCACGGTAACGCACGAGAACGGCTGCACTGCGTTCCGAGTCGTCGAGACCAACGGCCAGCAGCTTCAGGAGTGCTTCGTTCTGCTGTGACGTCCGTTCAGGCTCGCGATCGGTCCAGAGCGCGAGTTGCCGTCGTCCGCGCTCAGTAAGACGAAAGCGCCGTTCGCCCGTCGCCTCGAGTGCCTCTTCGTCCTGTTCCGCCATTCCACTCCGGCAAAGCTGCGAGATCGTGGATGCGAGGCTGATCCGCGTAGACCAGACGTGCACGAGCTCTTCACTCGCCCGCCGTCGCAACTCCTCGACTGTATGAGGCACCTGACCGAGCAGTGCCATCACCAGGTAATCCGCACGATTGAGCTGCATCTCCCCTCCCGCGGCCTTCGGCCGCCGAGCCGCAAGCAAGTGGGTCGTCCCGGACGGAACATCCGCCCGGGACGGCCGGAGAACGTTAGAAGCGCATCCCGACAGAGAGCCGGAAGGTACGGGGAGTCTGATAGTCGTTGGGGCTGGTGGCGCGACCGAAATTCGGTCCCTTCTGCCAGTTTGCGCCCATTGCAGTGCATTCAGCCGCGGCCGCTCCCTGCGGGCACTCGGTCGACGAACCACCGAGCCAGGGGTTGAACCGCTGCAATCCGCGTCCGCCGGCGGTCGACGTAAACACCGACGCATTCGGATTGACGACTGCCTCCTCACCGAACACGTTGAGCACCTCGGGCTGGATGAAGATCTCGGCCGGCGATCCGAGAAGGCGCAGCCGCAGTGAATAGTTGAGCGCGAGATCCGTACGGGTCACGTCGTCGGTGCGGAATTTGTCGCGGCCTGTGAAGTAGTACGAAGCCGTGGTGGGCGGCCGGCGATAACCCTGGTCCGGCACATAGCCCGCGATATTCAGGGTTCCGAGTGCGCCATAAGGCGTCCCGGACTGATAGTTCTGCAGCAGACTGACGTTGAGCGCATGGTTCGGGGTCTGGATCACGTCATAGAGAAGCCACCCCTTCGCGTTGTGCCGCTGGTCGCTGGGGAGGAATCCACGTGGGTACGCCCACGACACTTCGCTGTACTCGGGATAGGAGTACACACCGGTGCGTACCGGCCCGCTGGCTGCGGTCTCGCCGTTGAAGTTTCCGATCGCCTGGGACCAGGTGTAGTTGCCGCCCGCGGTGAGCCGGTCGAGAAACCGGAATTGAGACTGCAACTGAATCGCGTCGTACTTGCGTTCGAGTGCCGAACTGTCGTTCTCGACGAGTGTTCTGTCGACGACGATGTTTCCGGGAAGAGTGGCTATACCGCTCGTCCGATCGATCCGGTTTACGTAGAAATCGCCGAACTCACGATGGACGTAATCCATACGGACGATGCCACGATTGCCGATGCGGCGTGTAGCTCCGACGGTGAACTCGTCAGCGTAGGGCGACTTCAGCGACTCGAGGATTGCGGTCGAATTTCCGCCACCTACGCCGTAAATGAGCTCCGTATTGTTGGTACCTCCTACCGAATCGAACCAGGCGAAGAACTGCTGCAGGGCCACCGCCGTCGGCACGAGGTTGTTGGGGTCGGTGTTGATCGATGGGCCGGTGTATCGATACGCAAAGGTCGTGGCGTTGCCTGCAGCGCTCGCCGAGTCACCAATGTTGTTTGCGATCGCAGTCACGTAACGGCCATAGCTGGCATTCAGGAGCAGGCCTCCGTTGCCGAAGAGATCGTAGGTCAAACCGAGACGAGGGCTGAAAGCACTGTCGTCTGCTGTCCGGGTCCCGGCCTGATCGACGCCGTCATTCTGGTCGTAACGAACTCCCAGATTGAGCTGGAGGCGATTGTTCGGGCGCCAACGGTCATTGACGTAATAGGACGTCGTCCGGAATCGATTTCCCAGCGATGTCTCGAAGATCGGCTGATAGTAGAAGTCAGTGTTCGGATAAGGAACGAAGACCGGATAGATCTCGCCGTTTTGAATGACGGCGCTGTCGAGCCAGATGCGGAAATTGCTGCCTGATTGATAGTTGTCGGCCTGTCGCAGGTCGTCGAAACGGTCGAAGCCGGCACTGATCTCATGGGAGCTGCCGCCCGAGGTCGTGAGGAAGTACGTCGCCTTGCCGAGGACGTTGTCGCTATCGCGGGATTCGCTCGGTCCGCATACGGCGCAGAAGGTCGGGCTCCAGAAGCGAGCTCCCCTCGACTGATCGATCAGGAGAGTCCCATCGATCCGGTCGCTCGACATTGAACCCGAGCCCTGGCCGATGATGTACTCGCGTGCCGAGTATTGAGCTTCGACGAAGAAGTTGTTCGTGAGCACGCCGTTGTAG